>JBBRNC010000009.1:0-97658 GCA_038230495.1 Verrucomicrobiales bacterium | reverse complement strand
TGGCACCCCTGCCGGCGAGAACTCTCTTCACTCGCCGACATGGGTGTCGGCGCTCCCTTTGACGCGCCCGGCGCGTCCTTCCCACGCACTACTCCAACGCCAGTCCTCCCGCTTCGATACGAGTCCCGCCTTCACCGGATTCTCTTCAATGTAGTTCACCGCATTCGCGTAGTGATTGTCATCACGAATGAAACGGTCGAAATACTCCCGTTGCCAGAATGTGCCGCTTCTTCCGATTATATGATTCGCCATCTGCGCCGTGTAAGATTTCCAAGAATGGATAACCTGCGGCAACGGTGAGCCTTCCATCGTCTCAACGAGTGCATGAACATGGTTGGGCATGATGCTCCACGCTACCAAATGGTAACGCTCGCCGTCGAATTTCAACATTGTATCCTCCACCATCGCTGCGATGCGCGGCTGCCGCAGCCAGCACGCCCCCGTGTCCACGATCCAACCACTCTGCGATACGGCACTGACGTTGGATGTCGCGCTGACGTTCCTCAAGGTGTCGCAACTCGTGCGCCCAATCGACGAGCTTGGATTTCGGAAGTGAATCATCCAGATGAAAAGTGATTCCTTGGATGAGTCCGGCACGATCACAATGCGGCAGATAGCCGCGCGAATACCATGGGGACGGCGGTTAAGTGGTGTTGTCCGATGGCATCGGCATAGAGGACGAATGCGTTGAAAATGAAATTCTGCAAGTGCTCGTGACTGGGAGCGCTGGCTACTGGGAGCGCTGGCACCCCTGCCGGCGAGAACTCTACTCTTTACGACTAATTCCACACTCGCCGGCAAGGGTGCCGGCGCTCCTAACAGGCTCAATCCAAATCCAGCTCCGGCTTGAAGTCGGCGGCGTGATACGAACTGCGCACGAGCGGTGCGCTGGCAACATGACGGAATCCTTTCTTCAAAGCGATCTGTTTGTAATTCTCAAACGTGTCGGGATGAATGTAGCTGACGACCGGGAGATGCTGCGGCGATGGACGCAAATACTGGCCGAGCGTCAAAACGGTCACTCCGTGCTCCAGCAAGTCATCCATCGCTTGGAATAATTCGTTTTCCTCTTCGCCAAGACCAAGCATAAGACCGCTCTTAGTCGCGACTTTGCCGCCGAGTTCCACGGCCATTTCTTTGGCGCGTTTCAACACATCGAGGCTGCGTTGATACTGTGCGCGGCTGCGCACCAGCGGAGTCAGACGCTCCACGGTTTCGAGATTGTGGTTAAAGATATGAGGCTTCGCTTTGAGAACCGTGAGAAGCGCGTCGTCTTTGCCATTGAAGTCCGGCACGAGGATTTCAATGGTGATCTCGGGCTTCGCAGCGCGCACAGCTTCGATGGTCTGCGCAAAATGTTCGGCGCCGCCATCGGCCATGTCATCGCGCGCAACTGCTGTGATGACGATGTGATTGAGCTTCATGCGCTTCACAGCCTCGGCCACTCGCTGAGGCTCGTCCGCTTCCAGTGCGAAAGGTTTGGCCGTTTTCACCGCACAGAATCCGCAGGCGCGGGTGCAACGGTCGCCCGCGATCATAAAGGTCGCCGTTCCTTGGCTCCAGCATTCCCATCGGTTCGGGCACTGCGCTTCTTCACAGACGGTGTGCAACTTCAAATCTGACACCAACGCCTTGGTGCTCCAGAAGACCGGATCGCGCGGAAGTTTCACGCGAATCCAGTCGGGCTTCTTTTCCTTGTGCAGGCCGGGGTCGATCTTGGGGGACATCGTGGGGAGCTTGCAATGGTTTGCGGCGCTTTGCAATGGTCAGCCGTAGTTTCGGGTCACAACATTTTACGTTTGCGCGGAGTGTAAAATTCCGTTACAGCCACGCCCTTCCACAACACCCAATATTCAAATGCAAGACATCAACATCACCATCAAAACCACTAAGGGCGACATCAACGTCGTCATCTTCGCTTCCAAGACGCCTCTTACTGCGGCGAGCTTTCTTAATCTCGCCAAGAGCGGATTCTACAACGGCGTGTCCTTCCACCGCGTCATCAACAACTTCATGATCCAGGGCGGCGACCCCACCGGCACTGGTTCGGGCGGTCCGGGATACAAATTTGAAGACGAAATTCACCCGATGCTCAAGCACACCAAGGGCGGCATTCTGAGCATGGCGAACGCAGGCCCGCGCACCAACGGCAGCCAGTTCTTCATCACCCATTGCGCCACGCCGCATCTCGATGGAAAGCACGCGGTGTTCGGTGAAGTGAAATCAAAAGCCGATCAGGATGTGGTCAACGACATCGTCAAAGGCGATAAGATCGACAGCATCACCATCATCGACTCCACCGACGAACTGTTCGCCGACCAGAAAGACAGGATCGAGCAGTGGAACAAGGCTCGCGCCTAATAAGGAGCCTCGTCCTCTAAGTCAGCCCGGCGTCTGCTTGACGGATGCCGGGCTTTTTTATACTGCTTCAACCTTGCGGACTCGGCTAGTTCATGCTGAATTCTACCTCTACTTATGCAAACGATCTCCCTCATCCGCAATCTCGCCGTTATCGCCATCGCCACACTTGGTCTTTCCAGCCACACAAAAGCTCAAGATTCCAAGGCCGTGGCAGACATTAACATCACGATCAAGACCACCAAGGGCGACATTGACGTTGTCATCTTCGCTTCAAAAGTGCCGCTCACCGCAGCCAACTTCCTTAATCTCGCCAAGAATGGATTCTATAACGGTATTACCTTCCACCGCGTCATCAGCGATTTCATGATTCAAGGCGGCGACCCCACCGGCACGGGAACGGGCGGCCCCGGCTACAAGTTTGAAGACGAAATAGACCCATCGCTGAAGCATGACAAGCCCGGCATCCTGAGCATGGCGAACGCTGGTCCCGGCACCAATGGTAGCCAGTTCTTCATCACGCATGTCGCTACTCCACACCTTAACGGCAAGCACGCTGTGTTTGGTGCGGTGAAGGCGCAGAAAGACCAGGACGTAGTCAACGCCATCGTCAAGGGTGACAAGATAGAAAGCATCACCATCAAAGACTCCACCGACGCTCTCTTCACCGCTCAGAAAAATCGCATTGAGCAGTGGAACAAGTCTCTGGGCAAATAAGCGCAGCCACTTGTTTAAACGACCCGGCATCTGCAAACGCAGGGCCGGGCTTTTTTTGCCAGGCCAAGTTTGCCAAGACGCGAACATTCCCCGGCTTCAATCTTGCGCACTTCACAAGTTCATGCTGAAGTCTCATTGTGTTTAAAGACGCTATGTTCCAAACCGTTGCGGCCCTTGCCATGGCCATGCCGCTGCTTGTTTGCGCACAGGAAACTAAAGAAGTTGCTCCAGCGCAAGCGGAGACTAAACCGCCAGAACAAGTCCAGTCTCCCAGTGGCGTGGTGAAAGCCACCATCGAAACCTCCAAGGGAACCATTGAACTCGAGCTTGATGCGGTGAAAGCACCCGTCACCGTTGCCAATTTCATAAGTTATGCCAAGAAGAGCTTTTACGAAGGCACCATTTTTCATCGTGTGATTCCTCCTTCTGCTTCAGGCCTGCCTCCCTTAATTCACGGCGGCGGCTTGACGGCGGACATGCAACAGAAGCAGCCTGACAAAGCCATCCAATGCGAGAGCAAAAATGGCCTCAAAAACGTCAAGGGCACTATCGCCATGGCCCGCACGAATGATCCGCACAGCGCGACGGCACAGTTTTTCATCAATGTGAACGACAACGCCAATCTCGATTTCCCAAGCTTTGACGGCTGGGGTTACGCGGTCTTTGGCAAAGTCACCAAAGGCATGGAAGTGGTGGAGGCCATTGCCGCCGTTCCCACGATCACCAAAGCTCCGTATCTCAATGTGCCCAAGGATGCTATCACGATCACCAAGGTAACCGTTTCCCAGTAACATCGGATCATGCTACCTCTCGAAGACCTCTTCACCGATGTGATCGCTAAGGCCCAGCGCGGCCTTGTTTTGACCGATGCCTCGCTTGCCGAGAAGGCCGGACTTCATCTCTCTGTTATACAGAAAGTGAAGGCGGGAACGGTTGATGAAGATGCTCTGAGCAAAATCGCGCTAACATTAAATCTTAACGCGACATCGCTGATCGTCATGGCGCGCCAAGCTTGGATGCCACAGCCTGTCGAAGTGGTAGGACTCGCGCAATTCAACACGACCTATCATGACATGACGGTGAATGCCTACCTCGTGTGGGATACCGAAAGCAAACACGCCGCTGCATTCGACACTGGCGCGGACGCCAAGCCGATGATGGATTTCATCAAGGCCAACGGGCTCATCTTAGAAGCGATCTATCTCACGCACACGCATCCTGATCATGTTGCCGACATCGCCACACTGCGAACCGCCGGCCAACCCTTGCGCGCCTCGCATCTCGAACCGTGGGAAGGCGCTGAGTTATTTTACTGCGGAAAGGAATTCACACTGGGGCATCTTCACATTGAGACCCGGCAGACTTGGGGGCATTCGCGCGGTGGAGTGACATATGTGATTGATGGACTTGAAAGGCCCGTGGCCATTGTCGGCGACGCACTCTTCTCCAGCAGCATGGGCGGCGGTATCGTCTCCTATGCCGACGCATTGATGACCAATCTCAAAGAAATTTTCTCACTACCCAACGACACTGTCGTCTGTCCCGGCCACGGCCCGCTCAGCACAGTCGGCGAAGAGAAGCAGCACAATCCCTTTTACAACAAACTTTAATTTCATCATTCATGAGCCAAAACATTGCCTTCGTTGGAGTCGGTCGCATGGGTGCCAATATGGCCCGCCGTCTCAAAGACTGCGGATACAAAATCACAGCGGTTCACGATGCCAACAAACCGGCAGCCGCAGAACTCGCTACGGAACTCGGCTGCCAGCACTGCGAAAAACTTTCTGACGTAACTGCCTCGGCAGATGTCATTTTCACCGTCGTCACCAATGACGCCTCCATGAGGTCAATATTTCTTGAGGGTAGTGACAACCTTCTAGTTGGTGCTCAAGGAAAAGTTTTTGTCAACTGCGCCACCGTCTCGCCAGACATGCATCGCGAAATCTATGCTGCGGCACAGAAGGCGGGCGGGTCATCATTGGAAGCCTGCATGGCCTCCAGCATCAGCCAAGCACGCGAGGGCAAATTGTATCTCATGCTCGCGGGCGATGAAGCCGTTTACTGGCGAGTGCAAAAGATCATCGAAGACCTCAGCATCAATCGCCGCTTCATCGGCGGTGCCGGTCGCGCAGCGGAAGTGAAAGCGCTAGTCAACATGGTCATGAACATCAATACCGCCGGCCTCGCTGAAGGACTCGGTCTTGCTGCCGCCCTCGGACACGATCTGGCGATGATTCGCGAAATCTTTTCTCAAACCGGAGCCAACAGTCGCGTGCTGGAAACCGACGGCGCAGACATGGCCGCCCGTGAACACGATTGCTGGTTCAGCGCCGAGCATGCCGCGAAAGACAGCAGCATTGCCGCCGCCCTCGCAAAAGAAGCCGGGCTAAATCTCCCGCTCAACGAAACCACCGAGAAGCAGTATCAAAAGATGGTGCAACTCGGCCTCGGCGGTCTCGACAAAAGCGGCATCGCTGAACTGACGTTCAAGGGTCGGCACGGGTGAAGGCGTATCATCGGAGGACATACGGATTCCTTGCCCAAATGCTCGTGGACTGATATATTCCAGCATGAATTACGCGCATCTCATTACAGTCGAAGCGGACAAGCGCAGCGGCAAGCCGTGCATCCGCGGGCTGCGCATCACCGTTTATGATGTGCTGGAATATCTCGCCTCTGGGATGAGCGAAGAAGACATCCTCGCCGACTTCTCCGAGTTGACCCAGGAAGACATCAGGGCGTGCTTGGCTTTTGCTGCTGACCGCGAAAGAAAGCTCTTCACCGCCGCCGCATGAAGCTGCTATTCGACGAGAACTTGTCCGACCGGCTCGTCCCATTGATTCTCGACTTGTTCCCCGGATCAACGCACGTCAAAGCGCACGCTCTGATACACTCGGACGATTCTCTCATCTGGTCGTTTGCACAAAAAAACGGCTTCACCATCATCTCGAAAGATGCTGACTTTCACCAGCGAAGTCTCGTGCAAGGGCACCCTCCCAAGCTCGTCTTTCTGCGCATTGGCAACTGCCCGACTGCGCTGATTGCAGAAGTCCTGCGTAGGAACTCGCTGATATTGTTCGCATTCGACGCCGATCCGGAATCCAGCATTTTGATTCTCCCATGATCTTAGTCATGAGCACTGGAATCTGGAAGGGAGAGGCTACTTCAACTCCGCGTTGTAGAAGCTCTGCCAGTCGTCGAGGTTATTGAGATTGACCGCGTCCTTGAGGCTGCCATCGTCGGGGCGACCTGCGGCTTCGAGGATGGACTTCCGGGTGTCATCGGCATGAATGTAGCCTTTGATGTCAGCGTTGAGTTTCTTCACGGCGGACTGGTCGAGGTTTCCACCTTTTTTGGCGAGAACCCAGCTTTCCAGCTGGATGTAGGTGGGCTTGCTGTCCTTGATGTAGCCAAGAAATTCATCACGAGAGATGCCGAGGCCGTCGAGCACCATCTGGTCGTAGCCTTTACCGCAACCGGGATAATCAGGATGGAGTTTGCCAGCGGCATCGAGGGATGCCTTCTGCCACAAGCGTGGCAAATGAAGAACGCCAATGGGGCCAGCGACGCCGGAAGAAATCAGGGGGACAATTTTGCTCATGGTATTTTTTTGAATGGATGACTGCGTAACACTGTAAAGAAGACGCGATACGGCAAGAGAAAAGCTTTCTCCGGGGCTACTTGGCCTCTTTAACGGGACCGTCGCCAAGCTTCAATGTGGGGACTTTGATTTTTTCATCAACATCGAGCGCGACCCAGTGGCCGTTCATCGCATGAGCCGGAAAGCCGCAGGCGAGGGCATACTCCCCGACTTCATCAGCAACGAAGCTGAAGATAGCCTTGTTGTAGGCCAGCCCTTGCAGATGATTCGGAATGGCACCGCCTTTGAAATACGGCGCGGCAATCTGCAGCTTCTTGGTATCTGCGCGTTCAATGACGATCGCGCTGTGCGGGATGGGGCTGGGATTGATGTAAGTCACTTCTACCGTCCAGCCTTTGGGAATGGTATAGACGGCACTACCCTTGGCGTGACCATTGAAATTCATGCCGTAGTTCGCATCCGTGAACACGGCGACGAGCGTGATCTTCGCAGTCTGGGGTTTGTCGCCGAGCTTGAGAAAATCATTCTCGGTAATGCCTTCGATGAGTTCCTTCTTCAAACCAGAGAGCGCGGGGTTTGACGCACTGTGATCGTGACCAGCAACGGGCGCTTCAGTTTGGGCCATAGCAGAAGCACTGAGGAAAATGAAAAGGAGGGATGCTAACTTCATAAGTTTAATTTGGAACGGGTAGTAAAGAAGAACGGGGAATCTCGCAACGCAAGATTCCCCGTCTGAAATCATCAAATTATTGAATCGTCTTTATTTCGATTATTTCTTCTGGAGAGGAGCTGTCTCCGCGCCTTTAGGCAAGCTGCTGGTGGGGACAATCTTCCAAACAGCACCGCGTTCGTTTTTGTAAGGATCTGTGTCTCCATACTTTGCCGTGGCATGAGTGAGATAGAGATTGCCCTCTTCATCTTCACCACCACTCGTCGGAAACAAACCGGTGTCGAGATCAAGGAGTTCTTCCATCTGCCATTTGGCGCCGTTCTTCTGAAGGCCCCAGATTTTTCCACTGCCCCAGTCACTGGCGAAGTAGGTGCCTTCCATTTCAGGATAGGCTGCTCCACGGTAAATGCCGAGACCGATGACGCAGTTGCCCTGATCCACGTGGCTGTATTCCGCGATGGGTAGAACACCGAGACGCGGATTAGTTTTCTCGTCTTCGATAGGGAACGTATGGCTGCCGCACATGAACTTCCATCCATAGTTTTCGCCGCCTTTGCTGCCGGCGAGCTGGTGGTCAATTTCTTCCCAGTGATTCTGGCCGATGTCGGCAATGAAGAGATCACCAGTCTTGCGGTCAAAACTGAACGTCCATGGATTGCGAATGCCGTAGGCCCAGATTTCTGGTTTGGCCTTGGGATGGATTTGAGAGAACTGTTTCTCAGTGACACCGAACAGCGTCATCTGCTGGAGCGGCGTGATAAATGGATTGTCTTTCGGAATGCTGTAAGCGCGGTCCGGTGTGGAGTTGTTCACGTCGATGCGGAGCATCTTGCCCAGCAAGGTATGCAAATCCTGTCCGGCGCTGATGACATCCCCTTCCCAACCGCCATCGCCGACACCGATATACATAAAGCCATCGGGTCCGAAGGCGACCTTGCCGCCGTGATGGTTGCAGTAAGGAAAGTCGATCTGCATGATGACCTTCGCGCTCTCTGGATCAGCCTTGTCGGGATTCTTGGCGCTCACTTTATATTGCGTGATGAGCGTCGCGCCATTGAACCAGAGGTCGGAATAGCAAACATAGAACAGGCCGTTCTCCTTGAATTTTGGATGGAACTCGATGCAGAACAAACCTTCCTCAAGGAAGCTGCTGAGCGTCTTGTCCTTGATGTCGAGGAACGGCTTCTCCAGAAGCTTTCCGTCCTTGATGATGCGGACAAGGCCGGGCCGCTCACATACGAAGAGCCGCTTGCTGCCGTCCTTCGGTGACGTGACGTGGATTGGGTCCACCAAGCCGTCAGCGACTTTAACAAGGGAGATGGCAACTTTTTTAGGCAACTGACCGCCCGGTTGGGCGGGTGTGTCTTCAGCACGCAGGGTGCCGGGGAAGATCGCGAGGGCGCACGCGAAGAGAATTTGTAGAGTTGGTTTCATGATCGTTTGGTTTGGTTTAGGGGAACGTGAAAGAACAGGTTATTCAAAGGGGCAATTTGAAGCAAGTATGAAATGAGCCAAATAAATCTCGGTCGGCTGACTCCGGCAGTTGACGTGCCCCCAGTCCTCGGCCAATGACGTGCTATGAACAAGACGCTCCTCAGTTCCATTGTCATGATAACCCTATGCAGTCCCGCCCTCGCGGATGAGATCAAATACGAATTCGCCCCCGACTTCATCCAGCCGCCGCCCGGTATGCAGACTATCGGAAACGGTCATGGTGAAATCGCCGTGGACTCCGCAGGCAACATTTACGTGAGCGTCCAAGATAAAGGCGCCGGCCTCCAGGTTTACGGCGCTGATGGAAAATTCATCAAGTCCCTCAACCTCCCGCCCTCATTGCATGGTTTCGTCATTCACAAAAATGACGGGGGCGAATTCATCTACGCCACCGTGCTCGACGAGGAGCGGTTCATTAAATGCAAACTAGACGGCACCGTCGTGATGGAGATCAAGAAGGACGCATTTCCATCAGAACAGGCTGGCAAAGGACTCAAGCTAACCAATTGCGATGTGGCCCCGAATGGCGACATCTACATAGTGGACGGCTACGGCAAGAGTTGGATTTTTCAGTTCGACAAAGCCGGCAAGTTCAAAAAAGTCTTCGGCGGCCCGGTGGCTCCCTACAACTTCAAGAACACCCACAAGATTTTCATGGATCTGCGCTTCACACCGGCGCGCATCGTCGCGCTTGATCGTGGAAACAACCGCATGTTACACCTCGATCTCGACGGCAACATCATCGGTATCATCGCTGACAAAGGATTGCGCAATCCGAGCAGCGCCAGCTTCCACGGCGATCTCATGTGCGTCGCCGAGATCGCGGGCCGGGTAAGCGTCTGGAACAAGGAAAACACAATGGTCGCCGAACTCGGCCTGCACGAGAAGCCGACCAACACGCCCAAGATCGAGCCGAAGGATTGGCAGGCTGGCATTGTCACCTCGCCGCACGGCATCACCTTCGACAGCAACGGCAACATCCTCGAGACCGAATGGAATCAGTGGGGCCGGGTGCTGCGCTGGAACAAAAAATGACCCACTTTGTTCAGCGTCTGATTTTTGCGGGGGCAGCGTTCGCGTTGCCCCTGTCTGCGTCTGCGCACGGCAGTGAGTTTCTTGTCGCCAAAGCCCTCGTGCAAACCGATGGCCGCGTGCTGCTGGAAATCACAGCCGACTATGGCGACAATCCAATGATCGCCAACGAAGCCGAGGCAGCGACTGCGGTGCAGCGTGCCTTGCGAATCGCGGATGGCGCAGCAAAACTCGCGGCACCGCGTCTGGAGAAACGCACGCAACCAGATCCAGATTCACCGCTTCCGCCTGATCCGTTCATGACCGGGAAGCCGCATCAATTGCTGACCGCCGTGTGGCAGATTATTCCCGTAAGTGAAACGCTTCGTTTTGCCGTGCCGGACGCCGCTGGGCAGACCGTGATTCTGTGGACAAAGAATTTACTCCATCCCGAAGAAAAGACGCACTGGGTCATGCTGGTGCCGGGCGAGCAATCACCGCCCATCATCACCTCACGAAAGGCGCAACTCTCACCGCCCTATCTGCTTTCGATATGCGCCATAGGAATCGTCGCCTCTGTGGCGGCGAGACGGTTGCTTCTGCGCTTTCGCGTCGTTCTCGGGCTATTCATCGTCGGATTGATCATCAGCGGTGTTACTGCGTTTCCGTTGCTGCATGAATTGCAATTTCTCGCACGAATGCTCGGCATTCCGCCCGATGCCAGACCAGCGGATCTGACCGGCCTGGCGCACTGGATCGCTACCGTGCGGGAAGGACTCGAAGTGACTTATCAAAATTATCCGTGGATGGCTTACGGCACCGACTGGCTCGCGTTCGGTCATCTGATGATCGCGTTGTTTTTTATTGGCCCGTGGCGCGACCCCATTGCAAACGCTTGGGTGTTGCGAGTGGGGATTGCAGTCTGCGCGTTGGTGATCCCGCTGGCGATGATCTGTGGCGCAGTTCGCGGTATTCCATTTTATTGGCGGCTTATCGATTGCAGCTTCGGCGTGTTGGGCGCGATTCCACTGGCTTATTGTCTGGTGCTCGTGAAGCGGATGAAGGCTGAACTCGCGCAATCATCGAGTGTAGAACGACTTTAAAAGTCGTTCTACGTTAGACGATTTTCAAAATCGTCCTACCGGCAGACGCACTGCGTGCTAAAGCACATCACCATTACTCGTCGTCTTTTCCGGGTCGCAACTGGCACACGCCCTTCTTTGACGGGGCTTCGAGGAACTCGAGAAAATGCAATGCTTGCGGTGGCCACTCCATCGTGCGCGCGGCAGCGATGGCCTGCGAGAGGTTCATGCCGCTGCGGAAGACGATCTCAAATAACTGCTTCATCGCCGCGCGATCTTCGGTCGTGAATCCCTGACGGCGGAGTCCGATGACATTCAATCCCGTCACACGATTGATGCGCTGTGCTGCGCAGAAGTGCGGGATGTCCTTGCTGAAGGAGCCATTGCCTTGAACGACACAATAATCACCGATGCGCAGAAATTGATGAAACACCGCGCCGCCGCCGATGAAAGTGTTGCTGCCAATATGGACATGGCCAGCGATCAGCACGCTGTTCGCGATCACATTTTTGTCGCCCATTCGCACGTCATGTCCGAGGTGGGCACCGACCATAATGAAATTCCCCTCGCCTATCTCTGTCATCCCGCCGGCTTTACTGCCACGATGAATCGTCACATGCTCTCGGATAGTATTCCCCTTCCCGATTCTCACGCCGCTGGAAGTCGCAGCATCAAATCCCAAGTCCTGCGGAGTCTCGCCAATCACCGCGCCGCGCCCAATGCTCGTTCCATCGCCGATCATTGTATCCCCGACGATTTGCGCATGAGGAGCCACCTTGCAGCCAGCGCCAATTTTCACCGGCCCTTCGATCACCACATACGCCCCAATCTCCGCACTGGGATCAATGCTGGCTTCGGGTGAGATGATGGCGGTGGGGTGAAGCATTTGAGGTTTAATTGTTGTCGTCCACAGCCTCACATCATTCCCGCTTCCCGGAAACTAAAATACGGTTTAGCTCCGGCACGGGGTGCACCGATGATGACGTGATCTGAGAAATCGATCTTCATCAGTTGCGCAATCTCGCGGATGCGGCGCGTGAGTTGACGGTCGGCCTCGCTGGGTGATGGATCGCCGCTGGGATGGTTGTGGGCAAGGATGAAGGCGTGGGCGTTGTGCTGAATAACGCAGCGAAGGATGTCGCGCGGGTGGGCGATGCTTTCATTGAGCGTGCCCACGGAAAGTTTCTGATCATGAACGAGCATCATGCGGGTGTTCAGGATCAGGATGTGCAGTTCCTCCTGATTCATGCGAGCCATGTCATTGCAGAAAAATTCATAGATTCGCTCCGGCTTATCCATCTTCAGCTCCACCATTTCCTCACGCGCAGCGCGGCGCCCCAGTTCAAATGCGGCGGCGATGTGCGCGGCCTTGGCGGGGCCGAGTCCGCGTTCTTTGGAAAGTTCCATCGCCGTGCGGCGAGATAAGGCGCGAAGGTTTTTGGCATCATTGAGCAGGCGCGTGCCGATCTGGATGGCGTTCTCGCCCTTCATGCCGGTGTTAATAAAAAGGGCCAGCAACTCGGCATTGCTCAGTGCAGCTGCACCTTGCTTAAGCAGCCGTTCGCGCGGGCGGTCGCTCTCTGGCAAATCCTGAATGCGTAATGACATGACGAGAATGGCGTCGGCTAAATCAGGGAAAAACGCCCGCGCTTCACAGTGCGGGTCGGCTCATCTTTGTTCTCAACAATCCAATGCGTCGCACCGGGCGGCAGCTTTTGCTTGCCGCCCGATTTTTTCACTGCATCACCACGAACGATGAGATTGTCCACGAACAGTTCTTCCGCGCCGGATGGGGCGCGTTTCTTCACGGTCTTTTTCGTGACCTTTTTTTTGGGCATGAAATTGAATCAGTTCAATCCTCGAAGCCGTCATCGAAGCAGCGGCGGCGCAGATGAAACTGTCCGTTGTGCTCTACGAGGTAGTGCGTCTTGCGGCGCACTGTGGGATGAGCCACGGAGCTGACGCCAGCCTTGATCTGGCTGAAATCAACGCGACCGCGACGGAAGAGTGATTCCAAGAACGACTGCGTGGCCTGCTCAACTCCGGGCACAGGCGTAGAGCCAGTGTCGAATGCGGCGGGAGCGATGAGGCCGCGACGCGAGAACGAGGCGGTGCGCACCACCACTGCGCCTTCGGTCAATCCGAATGCACTGGCGCGCATCATCATATCGCGACCGCGAGGCATTTCGTCGCCGGGTGTCGGTTTGGCAACGACGGCGCGGGCGGCTTCGGCCTTGAGCGAACGGGCAGCTTCAAGTGAGAGCAGTCCGCGACGCACAAAGGCGCTGCGAAGTGCGTCGTCATATTTTCCTTCAAAGAGCGCAGTGTCCGCCCAGATGATCTGCGCGGCGATTTCGCTGTAGAATGCAGCGCTCAACGCAGCGGCGCGCACAGCTTTGGTTAGAAGCGCACCGGCATCATGAGCCAGCAACTGGAGATCGGCGTCGTTCGGTTTTGCAGAGATGGTTTTGAGCATTCCGGACATGGCCTCAAAAAACCCGCCCGTGAAGACGCGGGAGAATGAATGCGGCTCCGAAGAGAGGCTGCTGTCCGGTGCAACCGGAGGCAGATGCATTGGGTCGGCATAGAAGAACGAGTTCACCGCATTGCGCAGGCAGTCAGTTGGTGCGGATTGGGGATTGATCGAGTGGATGGCCTTGCCGAATTGTTCGGCCATGCGTGAGAGCAGAGTGTTCTGCCAGATGCGACCACCCGTTTCCTTGAGCACGGCGGCGCGCACAGATGGAAGCTGCAAGGATGTGAGGATGGCGGAGATGTCGCCAAACGATTCGTGGAAGGCGGAGACTTCATCCAGACAGGCGTCCCAGAGATCGGGCCGCAAGGAATCGAGCACGGCATGACCGAACTCGTGACAGACGATGTCTGCGCTTTCGCCAGTGAAGATGGCTTTGCCTTTGACGTTGCCGTGGAAGAACGAGAGCGACTTGCGGTCGTAGTATGCATTGAGGTCCTCGCCCGCATCGAGATGCACGGCCAAGGTCACTCCATCATGCCAAGCGCCACCGTCGGGCAGATGTGTCTTCCAGAAATCTTTCGCACGACGCAGAGCATCGGCAGCAGTCCAGTAGCGGAAGTTCGCGGTGCCAGTAGGATAGATGGCAGCTTTCGGCGCAGTGCCGGAAATTTCCAAGGGCAACGGAAGTAACGAAAGCGTGGGCGCGGGGCGCTTCTCCACTTTGAGGCCAGACTCTGGATCGTCCTCCCAGGCAGCGATAGGTGCTCCGGGGCGCGGCTGCTTGCCAGCGGGCGGTGCTTTCGGCGCTTTGGGGGGCTTTGGAGCCTTGGGAAGCTTTGGAGCTTTTTCGGCCTTTGGAGCTTTCGGTGCCTTGGGTGCCTTGGGTGTTTTTACGGCCTTGGCGGCTTTGGCTGGCTTGACCGCTTTTTTAGGTGCGGGTTTAGCCGACTTGGCAGGCGGAGCTTTTTTGGATGGAGCTTTTTTAGCGATAGGGCGCTTGGATTTCTTCATGACATATAATAACTTGGGTCGTGAATCAGTGCGCCGCCAGGGGGGAGCGGTTAGTGATAATGGACAAACTAATAGATTCCGATGGAGGATTACAAGTTTTTTGCTTGCCAAATGTAATTTTTTATCTCGGAAACCCATAAATTCACGACTTCCTTGGCTTGACCGCAGCCAATGAAAAGGATACTCCGGCACATGCCACGACCCGTCCTCACACTTTCTGCACCTGCGAAAATCAATCTCTGGCTGCGCGTCACGGGCAAGCGCACCGACGGTTACCATGAAGTGGAAACCCGCTTGTGCCCCATTTCACTGGCGGACGAAATCAGCCTGTCCAAGCGGACCGACAAGGTCGTGAACCTCACCTGCTCCGATGCGACCGTGCCCACGGACGAGTCCAATCTGGTGCTGCGGGCATTGCGGGCCTTTGAATCCGCCATCGGAACTCGCGCGGGCTGGGACATCCATTTGGAGAAACATATTCCGCACGGCGCAGGACTCGGAGGCGGCAGCAGCGATGCAGCGGCCATACTGCGCGGCTTGAATGAACTGGGCGGTTCAACGCTTGGCCAAAAGGAACTCAGTGATCTAGCGGCCACCATCGGTTCTGACGTGCCCTTTTTTCTTTATGAGACCGTGTGCGATGCCACAGGGCGCGGTGAAAAAGTGCAGCCCGTGGAGTTTCCTTGGCGTCTGCCGTTGGTTCTCATCAAGCCCTCGTTCAATATCTCCACCCCTTGGGCCTATCAGCGCTGGGCGGATTCACGCGAACTCCCCGGCGCACTCTATGCGCCCCAGCTCTGCGAATGGGGCAACATGGTCAACGACCTGGAGCGACCGGTGTTTGAAAAATGGACCCTCCTGCCCACGCTGAAAACCTGGCTGCTCGATCAGCCGGAAACGCGCGCCGCGCTCATGTCCGGCTCCGGCTCCACCATGTTCGCCATTGCCCGCAGCGGTGCCGATGCCGCAGCCTTGGCCGAGAGAGCGAAAACTTTCTGCGGTGAAGCGACTTGGGTGCAAGTGGCGGAAACGCTGTGAAAAGCGGCCTGGATCGTCGTGGCACAGCGCCTCTGGCCTGTGTGTTGCACCGTGGCTTTGCCCGGTGCTGAACTTCTCCTGAATTGGCTGCGCAAAGGATGAATGAGAACAGGCAGGCTTTGCCATGCCTGTTCGACACATAGGCCGGAGGCTCTGTGCCACTCTAGTGATCCAAACCCGGAATATGCGAACAAAAGTGTTGGCTATAAAGGTGTTGATAAACAAACGAATCTGTTAATGATCCTCAATGTTAGGCGAATGAAACACGACGTCGGCACAAGAGATCCCCTAATGAACTACGCAGCAATATCTGATCGAGCGATCACGCGTGGCTTTTTTCTCGCGGGCGCCGTTAACGTCATCGGAATGTTGGCGGTTTCCAAGATCTTCACCAATTCTCTGCTCAACACGACAGATCCTGCAGTCTTTTCATGGCTCGGCCAAGTTGCTGTTGTGCTTTGGGGTTTAGCCTATTGGTCGGTCGCACGGACGTATCGGCATACCCCATATTTGGTAGTCGTTTTCTTTGTTGAAAAGATGGTTTATGCGGTCACTTGGCTTCTTTGGCTTCTGCATAAGGGTCATTTGTTGACTAGCATCGCTTCGGAATCACTGATGACAGCCAACTTCTTCGGGGTATATGGGGCCGGTGATTTTGCGTTCGGGATCTTCTTTGGGTGTGTAGCGCTAAAGCTATTAAGGGAAGGCCACAATTCAACCGCCTAACAAGTCACGGATGGCAACCCGCCGAAACTCCCTAACCCGCCTTAGTCGCGATATACAACGATGCGATGCCTAAACTTAGCGGCTTGGATGTGGCAGCGGCGAACCCGTTCTCGCGCATCATCGCGCACATGGCTTCACCTGCGGGAAATTTCTCGATGGTGCCGCAGAGATACTCATAGGCTTGCCGTTCTCCAGTAAGCTTCCCGGCGATCCACGGCATGATGCGACGCAGATAAAAAAGATGCGCGCGACGCAGCGGTCCAAAAGTTGGCAATGAAAAATCGAGCACGAACAACGTGCCGCCGGGCCGCAAAACGCGGGCCATCTCACGCAGGGCATCGGACCACGACGCCATGTTACGCAATCCGAAAGCTACGGTAACGACATCCACGGAGTCATCCGCGACTGGCAGGGACATGGCATCGGCCACGATGAGGTTTTTCAATCCACGTCGCCTCGCTTCCTGCAACATCGGGGCCGAGAAATCTGCGCCGAGCACGTTGGCCTGCGGACAGCGCCGCTGAATCTCCGCCGCCAGATCGCCACTGCCGGTGGCGAGATCGAGCACGGTCTGCGGCTGGAGTTTCGCCACCGCGCTGGCCGTGGTGCGACGCCAGAGGACATCGATGCCGAGGCTCAGCACATGATTGGTGAGCACATAACGCGGCGCGATTTTCGCAAAGGCCCCGCGCACGAAGGTCGCGTCCTGCCCGCGATCTCCTTCCGCCTGTTTCATATTTTGCATCCGTTGTTCCAATATTTGTTCAATATGTTATTTACATGGAAGCGAGACGGACTTGTTTGTCATGCTCTATCCGACGAAGCACGGACCCTCCTCAAAATTATATACGCCTGACAGCAAATCCCTGATGATTCCCCCATGAAAACAATACCTTCCCTCATAGCTCTGCTCTTTCTCATCCCGTTCATCGTTCTGCTTGCTGACGACACCAAGCCAGTCCCGGAACCTGCACTTGAAGCCATCCGCTACGAACGCACCGGCGGAAATGCCGGCACCCATGACGTTATCGAAATCACCCCGGATGGAGCCGTCACTGTGAAGGGTCGCCGGATGGGCAACGCCAAGGGGCAGCTCAATCCGGAGCAGATCACAAAACTCATCGTCCTCTTCACCGACTGGAATAAACTCAAATCTAAGTATCCCGCCCCCAGAGGAGCGGCGGACGACTTTCATATCTCCATCCGCTACGGAACCATCACGGTTTCCGGCAGGGAATCGAATGCCAACCTGCCCGCCAGCTTCAAAGCTGCGCGTTCCGCGATTGAAAAAATTGCGCGTGAACTCACCAAGAAATAACCGTTACTCAAACAACGGCATCTCATTCCATGAAACCAATTCTCGTCTTCATGTTCACCGTGTTGGCCAATTCGATGACATTGTGCGCTGATCCTGTCATCCCCGCCACACCCTCGACACCGGTCAAGCCTGAACAAGGAGCCGGGTCAATCGACATCGCTGACTTATGCCAGCAATGGTCTCATTCCAGGGAAGAAGAAAAACCGGGCGACAAGGCCCAAATCTTCCGGCCCGCTGCCTTCAAGAAATTCCCGCCCAGTCGGTTCAGAATGCAATACAAGTTCAACGCCAACGGAGATTGTGAATGGCTCTATCTATCGCCGGATGACGCCCATCGTATGAAAGCGGGAAAGTGGCAGCTTGATCCGAATGACAAAAACATCGTTCACATCACGACGGATGGAACCACCGAGTCATTCAAGATTGCCCTGCTGACCAAGGAGCTACTGCATCTGATTCCTATCGAAGCAAAGCAGGCAAAATAATTCTCGCTTATGCTGCCTCCAAGCATCGAGTAGGAGAATTTACTCCGTGCGACACGATCTATTTTCAAAGTGGTGCACGAGAGGACTCAAACCTCCACATGCCTCCTCATAGGATCCAAAAAAAGGAAGTTCTCGCAAATGGGGTTGGAGAGTTCAGGTTTTTCATGTGCATCGCAATGTGGAACTCGCACTATATGGTGCGATTGAGCGGGGCTTTGAGGTGATCCCAGGAATTGATCACTTTCAATTCCATCACACGCTATCAATTTGGGTGAACAAGGAGGCGATGAGGAAATATCTTGGCAACGGTGCCCATCTAAAGGCGATGAAGGTTTTTTCCAAGATTGCCACAGGCAAAGTTTTTGGTTACGAGTCAAAAATTTTGCCGACGTGGGCAGAAGCTCTGCGGATTTGGGATGAGCAGGGCAGGAGCGTCTAGTCTCCGATTAGCGTTGTGATGCCGTCGGATCGTTGCTTCGCCTGCGGAAGCATTTTTCGCAAACGGAGTCAAAAAATCCTTCTACGGCTCAGCAGTTCCGCCAATTCTCAGTAAGATGTGCCAGTGATCTCGTTCGAATAGTGGTTGATGCGATTGATCACCTCCTGACACTCGGGCTAAACAGGAAAGTCTGCCCGGCGGCTTGTGATGCCTCGAGTGTCAATAAGATGGTGTTTTTCGGCAAACAACCGCCTCTGAACTGGGAAAACTGCGCCTGAAATCGTCCCGCGCGAGCTCATCCGGACGAACAGGATTCCGGTTTGGCAGCTCACGAACGCCATGTGAGTCGGATTTTGAAATCATTCGTTCAGAAGTGAATTCAATCTAAATTACTGGAACAATTATAATTTTTAGAATAATTACTTGTATATATTTAAGCACCACGTAATATATTCATCATCACAAACCATATTTACTGATATGTCTTCCAAAGTATTTAATCGCCCCTTCTTCAACTCCGCTCACAACGCGGTTCGCAAAATGTTGGAGTTTTTTGTCCTGACCATGGCTCTCTGGGTCGGAACTTCACAAGCCCACAACCTTAATCAGGTCGATACCGTTCTGGCCTTCGACAAGGCGACCCTGACTCTGATGGCCTCACGCGGAGGCACAGGCCAGCCGATGTTGCAGGCGGGAGACACCGTCGGCGTCGTGCTCAAATCAACACCCGGACCCGGCACCGCGACCGGAGCGGGCGGCTACATGACCTTCTATATACCACCCGGCACTCAGGTGATGAATGCGGAATACGGCACTCTTGATTCCACGGGAAACTTTGTCGCGCAGGCCATCAAGGGACCGTCCATCATGGCAGTCGGTGACGGCAGCATCGGTTTGACCGCGACGCCCGGCATGATCGGCGCGATTCTGCCAGCGATTCCCGGCATTGGAACACCGGGGTTGAATGCGGCTGGAGTGCAGTCCACCCCGGTCACGGCATCGGGGTCACCCAGCGGCACGCTCGCGGGTGTCTATGGCGATACCGGCATTTTCTATTCCACCAGCCCCGATACCGTCTGGCAAAGCTTCACCAGTAACGGCGGCTATGACGGCAACACTGGCACCAGCGACAGCGTGCTGACCAACAATAGCGGCGTAGCGAAAACTCCCACCACGAAGTGGGATGCGGAGCAGCTTATCGCTTACGGATTGAGCAGCCCGTCCGCACCGGTGATTGATCCGAATGGTCGCGGCAACACCCCTTGGGGTCTGGGCAGTGGCGTCGCGGGGCCGCAAAGCGGCTACGCGTGGGCGTTCAAACGCTCGCTCTTCCAATCCACCGGCAACATGAAGACCTCCATCGTCGTCGGCCCTTGGCAGCGCATCCAGTATGCAGGTTCCTCCATCAGCAAGGATGTGCCCGGAACGAAAGGCACTGCATTGGGTTACGCAATATCCGATGCTAGCACGATGGGTGTCATTCTCAACCCGGCGAATCCTCTGCCGCCCACACTTAGTTTGACTGACAGCACCAGCCCCAAAGCCATTCGTGTCTCTGAGGGCGGACTCGTCCTCGGACATTCTGAATACGCCCGCGTGCAGTTGAAAATCATTGCCAATATCGGCCAGCCCAATTCCCCCTTCGCGGCAGATGGCTGCTTCGAGATGAACACCGATGCCTTCGGTGGTGATGCCGGCGGCGAGCAGGGCGGTAAGGATCATCTATGGCGCTATTACGCACCTACGACGCAGACCGTGCATCCCTGCGCCATGGTGCAGAAAGTCTTCACCAAATCACTTCTGGCCACCGGAACCAATTCCTCCTTCCAGATCGCCGTCATCAATACGGGCGTCACAGCCTTGAATAATGTCGTGGTCACTGATCCCATGCCTTCGGGATTGACCTATTTGAGCGCATCGCCGGCCCCGTCTTCCACATCCCCGCTCACCTGGAGTCTCGGCACCATGCCCGCCAACAGTGTGCGGCTCATCACCGTAAACTACCAAGGAACCGGCACCGGAACACTCTACAACACCGCCTCCATGAGTGCCACCCGCGCTGGGATAGCCGTCACGGCATCGGGCATAGACAGTGTGACCATTGGTGCATTTTCCGATCTGACTCCCACTAAGTCTGTCACTCCATCAACCACCAATCCTGGCGGGTCAGTAACTTACACCATGACCATCACCAACGATGGCAGCAGCACCAACGGCACGCCGCTGGCCATCACGGAAAACCTTCCGGCGGGCTTCACTTATCAGACTTACGGCAGTGCGCAGATCAATGGCGGCGCCGCAGCCTCAGGAGTTGTCACAGTAAATTCCACCAATCCCGCAGCACCAATATTCTCGATCAGCCAAGGTATTCTCCCAGGGAAAACCCTGACCATCACGTTCACTGCCGCCGTCTCAGCGGGACAGGCTGCCGGCGTCTATGGTAACTCCATCTCGCTGAACTATGAAAGCAAGGTCGTCACTTCCGGCGTGCTGGCACCCGTAACCGTCGGCGGTGCCCGGATCGGCGACACTGTCTTCCGCGACTGGAACAGCAATGGAGTGCAAGATGCCACCGACGAAGGTATCTCCGGTTTGAATGTGCTACTTTTCGCTTCAAACGGCACTACTCAACTGAAAAGCACGACCACTGATTCCAACGGCCAGTATCTCTTCACGGGATTAAGCGCTGGAACCTATGTCGTCAAAGTAACTCCTCCTGCGAGTTATACCCCGACTTATGACCTCGATGGGATCGGAACAGCCAATCAGGCCACAGTCACCATTATCGCCAACCAAGTGCTGCTCACAGCCGACTTTGGATACAAGCCCGGCGGAACTGGTGTCATCGGCGATCAAGTCTTCAATGACCAAAATAAAGATGCTGCTTTCAATGGCTCCGATACTGGAATCTCCAACGTCACCATGAAGCTCTATCGCGACCTCAACGGTAACGGTCTCGTCGATGCCACCGACGCGCTCGTCACCACGACCACCACGAATGGCTCAGGCATTTACAGCTTCACCGGCCTCGCCACGGGATTGAACTATGCCGTCGTCGCCGACCAGTCCTCTGCTGGATTTACAGCATTCTATGGGGCCACTCCTTTTGCGACCACGACCGGCAATCCACAAGCGGTCACCAATCTGGCCGGCACTTATAACAACGCCGACTTTGGATTCTGGGCAGTCACACCAGGTTCCATCGGTGACACCGTCTTCAAGGATCAGAATGTGAACAGTGTATTCGATGCAGGTGACATCGGTATCCCCGGACTGACGGTGCAACTCTACCGCGATACTAACGGCAACGGCGTCGCCGATGTTACGGAACTTGTCACCACCGCGACTACCGACGCCAATGGCCGCTACCTCTTCAGCAACCTCGGACCCGACAGTTACATTGTTAAGTATGACACCGCCGATGCTGACATCCCAGGCGGCTACGTTGGGAACATTCAACAGATTGCAGTGACGCTGGCATCAGGACAAAACGTGCTCACCGCGGATTTCCCCTTCTCTAGGCTGATCACCAAGACGGTGGACAAGGCCACCGCAGTCGCTGGTAACACTCTCAACTACACCATCACACCTAGCTTCTTGGGCAACGAAGTTCTCCAATCCCTTACTATCACCGATCCCGTCCCTGCGGGCACCACCTTTGTCAGCGCCAACATGGGCGGCACCCAGAGCGGCGGAACAGTCACTTGGAATCTTGGCAGCACCATACCGCCTGATCCAGGCGTGACACTGACCAATGTGGCGCTCTATGCCTTCACCGGTGGTCCGGCCAAGACATATAATTCCTATGATCCGACAGGCAATACATGGTCAACCGCTCCAACTGACACCCCGGACAACATCTCTTCCGGTGGTGCACTCGCTACTGACGGCACCAACATCTATGCGCTTGAAGGAAACAACACCACGCTCTTCAAAATGTATAACGCTTCCTCCAATACCTGGACAGGCAAAGCCAACACTCCCGCTAATGTTAAGACGGGCGGATCACTGGTCTATGTCAGTCCCTACTTCTATGCTCTGGGCGGCAATAATACGACAAACTTCTGGCGCTATGACACTGGAGCAAACACCTGGACAGCCATGGCGACTACTCCGACAGGAGCGGGAACATCTAAAATCAACGCAGGTGGCGCTCTTGCATACGATGGCACTTATATCTATGCCTTGAGCGGCAATGGTAAAAAAAGCTTTTACCGCTATAACATTGCCACCAACGCATGGTCAAAACTGGCCAACACCCCAGCTAACGTGAGCAGCGGTGGAGCACTTGCCTTCGACGGCACCTATCTTTATGCATTTGAAGGTAACAATACTAACGTCTTCTGGCGCTACGACCGCACGGCCAATACATGGGCAACTCGCACCGTAGCACCGGCCAAAGTTGGCGCAGGCGGCGCACTTGTATATTCCGGGGGATCCCTTTACGCCTTGCAAGGGAACAGCGCGACAGGCTTCTGGCGTTACAACACCTCCAGCAACAGTTGGACCACGTTGGCCGTCACAACCACAACGAAAGATGGCGGTGCCCTAGTGGCGTTTGGGACGCCAGCAACTTATACGGTTGAGCTTCAAACAAATCGCACCGCCGTAGTATCCGGGACTCAGATCACCGTCACGGCAACCATCGGCTCCGCCATCAACATCACAAACGTCGCCGCCCCAACGCTGAGCACCACCGTGACCGGCGGCGCCTCGGCAACGCTCGCCAGCGGCCCTACACCAGCCACGGCCAATATCACAGCGGGCGGTCAGACCACCTTTAGCTGGACTTACAACATTACCGGCGGTGCTTCGACCCCCGGCACGGTCAAGTTCACCAACGCCAGTTATAGCTCGGGTTCACCGGCCAAAACATTCCCTGCCAGCACCTCTAACAGCCTCATCGTCACCCAGCCACTCACACTGGCGGTCACCGTGAACACCCCGCTGACCGTTACGGCGGCCAACAACATCGCCAATATTGTGACGAAAGAATTTACTGGCTGCTTCTTTGTCGCCAACTCCACCAGCGGCGGCACGGCCGACCGCCTCATCAAGGAAACTGGCGGTATCTTCACTGACGTAGGTGCCACTGGAACCACCAGCTTGCGTGCGCTGACCTTTGACCCGGATGGCGTAACCTTGTGGGGTGCAGATTTCCTTACGGGAGCACCCACAGGAAGTGCGGATTACATCGGCAATATCAACACCACGACGGGCGCATTCACACCCTTCGTTGCCAACTCGCGCGCTGTTGACGCCACGAACACCCTGCGCGGCTCACTCGGAACATTTACTTCCGCCACCATCGTCGGACTCACCGTGGATCCAACGAGCGGCAATCTCTTTGCTATCGGACGTCGCGAAGACAGCCCCGTAACAGCCGGCAACACCTTGCTGGACATCATGTTCCAGATCGATCCCGTCACAGGCATCCGTGTCATAGACGCATTTGGCGCAGGAGTTGACTATGTCGCTGTTGCAACCAACGCTTTGGCAACGCCGCTTTATAACATAGACGACATTTCCTTCGATCCACTCACGGGTGATCTTTATGCCATTGCCAATGATTCGACAGCGGGCATCAGCGACTTGGACCGGCTCATCACAATCGATCCTGTCACGGGTGTAGTCACGGACGTGGCGCGCATTACTAATGCCTCAGGCGGAGCTGGCATCAATGGGATCGGAGGCTTCAGCATTGAAGCCGACGGCTCCATGGAATTCACCACCAGCAGCGCCTCCAGCACTCCGAACCGTGTCTGGTCGATTAATCGCACCACTGGCGCAGCCACGCAAACGGCTAACCTTGCCACTCAGTTCCCGCTTTATACCGATTTCCAAGCTGTAGCCTGCGTTCACAATCCCCTAGTCATCCCGCTTACCCCGACACAGGTCGTGCAGACAGCACTTACTGGCAGCATCGGCGATACTGTTTATGCCGACATCAATGGCAACGGAGTTCAAGACAGCGGCGAACCTGGACTTATGGGAGTCAGTGTAAGCGTGACCAATGGGGTCAACACCTATACGACCACGACCGATTCGTCCGGTAACTACCGCATATTCGGTCTAACAGCGGGAACATGGACGGTCAGCATAGACCCTGCTTCATTTCCCTCAGGTTACACGCCAACCACCGCTACGACGGTCTCGCGCACCTTGGCTTCAGGCACATCACAGATCAATGATGCCGACTTCGGCCTCCGTCCGCCGCCATCAGTCACTGGCGTCACCCCCTCGAGCATCGGCGACACTGTTTGGCTCGATGCCGACAATAACGGAGCTGTTGATTCTGGCGAGACATTGCTCGCTGGCCTGCCCGTGAAACTTTACAAAGACATGAACTCTAACGGTGTCATTGACGCTGGAGACTTCTACGTCGGAGTAACAACAACCGACGCTGGAGGCCAATACATCTTTAACAATCTCTATTCAGGAAACTATCTCGTGCAGGTGGACACCACCAGCCCAAACATGCCCTCAGGCTTAAAGATCGTCAGTGGCGGAGCCAATGCCAGCAGCTTACTGGCAGTCACTCTCGCAACCGGACAGAATTACCTCACCGCTGACTTTGGTTACAACTACTCCGGTAAGATCGGCGACACGTTGTTCTATGATACGAACAACAGTGGAACGCAGGACGGAATCGAAGGCGGCGCACCTGGAGCGATCGTTGCCCTCTTCAATGACGTGAACAACAATGGAGAATTTGATCCCGGCACCGATACTATCGTCACCACCAAAACTACCGATGCAGGCGGACACTTCCTTTTTGATAATCTTCCCGGTGGAAATTACATGGTCATTGCGGAAGAACAGACCGTTGTGGCACCTCCTTCCAGCTCAAATGCAGGCCTCTACGGTTACATGGTCGGAACCGCTGGCACCAAAAAAGCCATCACCCTCGCCGCTGGCGGACAGAACTTGAACGCCGACTTCGGCTTCATTGAGGCCGCCGAGGTAGAAGGCGATGTCTTCCACGATGTCAATCACAACGGTATCAAAGATCCGGGCGAGCCGGGCATACCCAATGTCACCGCAACCTTGAGCGGCACCGACACCAATGGCAACGCCGTAAACCTTACCACTACCACGGATGCCACGGGTGAATACGCATTCCTTCCACCGGCAGGAACTTACACTGTAACTTACAACGCTGCAGATATAGACATCCCAGCCACTCTTACGGATGTGACTACACCATCCAGCTATAACTTTAGCGTCGCCGCAGGCGGGGAGTTGGGAGGATTCAACTTCGGACGCGACCACCACGGCATCATTGGAGACACCATCTTCGCCGATGCCGACGGCAACGGCAGCCAAGGTTCGGGCGAACCTGGGCTGGCTAATGTTACCGTGATGCTTTGGGACTCCGCCATGACCACGCTTCTGGACACAGCAGTCACAGACTCTATCGGCCACTATTACTTCCAAGGTCTGCCTGCTGCCACCTACAAGATTCAAGTATTGACGTCTTCCCTGCCTTCCAATTATGGCACCACCCCAACGGCTGATCCGGACGCTGTTAAAGACAGCATCGGCACCGCAGTCCTTTCCGGCGGCGGAACCGTGTTGACGATGGACTTTGGTTACAAGATTCCGACCCCCACCTTTAGCGTCAGTGGCGTTGTGTGGGATGACAACGGCGCAGGCGGCGGCGGCGCGGGCAATGGAGTTAAATCAGGCACTGAGCCAGGTCTGGCCAATGTTACGGTTACTGCGGGCGTTGACACCAACGCCGACGGCACTGTTGACCAGACACTCACCACCACGACCGATGGAACCGGCGCTTATTCTTTCGCGGGTATTCCCAGCGGTAGCAATGTGACCATCACAGTCAATACCGGCACTCTTCCAAATGTGGCCTATGTTCAGACTGGTGACCCCGACGTCACCAAGGATAACAAGACCACCATCACCAATCTCATTGCCAATGCGACTAACAAGAACTTTGGTTACAACCAGTCCTTAGGAAGCATCACTGGCAAATACGTCGTCGGCAACGGCAACGGTATCGCAGACGTGGGCGAACCCGGATTGAACGGCATTACCATCACGCTGACCTATGCAGGCCCAGACGGCATCCTCGGCACAGCAGATGACACCACCCAGAATACCGCCACGATTGCCAGCGGCGCCTATACCTTCAGTAATCTGCTCCCCGGAGCATATCAGCTTACTAAGGTCACTAATACACCGTCAGGTTATGCCAGCCTGGCAGACAGTGATGGTGCCAACCCAGACAATATCAGTGCCACGCTGGCCGTTGGACAGAATCTTACCGCTCAGGACTTTGAGGCTAGTGCTGTAGTCATCAGCGGCAAAGTGTGGGATGACGCAGATGGCAGTGCCAACAACACCTTCACGAACATCAATACGGGAGCCGAGGTCGGAACCAATGCCACCTCGCAAGTCTTTGCCATTCTCGTTAATGGATCGGGCAACGTCGTGCAGAGCACTCCAGTTGCTAACAACGGAACCTATGCGTTCAGCACCGTAACACCGGCGAGTTACACCATCCGCCTAGCCACCAGCGCCGGCACTGTGGGTCAGCCCGCTCCTGTGGCCGCAGTTCCCTCCGGCTGGACGAACACTTCCCCTCTGGCTTATCCTGTTTTTGCTGTCGCAGCTATCGATGTCACTGGAAAAGACTTCGGCATCGAACAACCGCCGACCGCCAATGCAGTCAACGCTGCGTCCCAACTCAATCCCGGCGGCACAACTCAGGTCACGGTCGCCACCTTGAGCGGCACCGACCCCGAAGACCCAACAGTGACGACATTCATGATCAAAACCCTGCCAGTAAACGGCACGCTCTATTATAACAGTGTTGCTGTTACCTTGGGACAAACGATCCCTAACTACAATTCCACATTGTTGAAAGTCGATCCTATCGACGGGTCCGTCACGGTTAGCTTCACCTACTCAGTGGTGGATGCTGCGGGCAAGGAATCTGCGCCAGCCACAGTCACGATGCCGTTCACCTCATTGAGCCTCAGCGGCAATGTCTTCAATGACGCCAATGGATTGACTGATTCGATTGTCAACGGCACCGGGACTAATGTAGGCGGTGCGCTCTATGCGAACCTAGTTACGGGTGGCAACGTCGCCCAGAGCGTCGCGGTCGCGGCAGATGGCACTTATAGCTTTGGCACGGTCGTTCCTAATACGAGTTACACGGTCGTGCTCAGCACCACATTGGGCACGGTGGGTAATGCGGCTCCAGCGGCGGCTCTTCCCGCTGGTTGGGTCAACACCGGTGAGAACCTCGGCGCCGGCGCAGGCAATGACGGAACTATCAATGGCACTTTGGCCGTCAACATCGTCATCACCAGTGTGACCAATGCCAACTTCGGTATCGAACAGCCACCGACTGCCATCGACGTGAGCGCTGCCGCCCAATTCAATCCCGGCGGCACCAGCAAGGTGACCGTTCCTAACTTGAGCGGAAGCGATCCTGAAGACTCTAGCGTCACGACCTTTGTCGTGAAGACTCTGCCTTCTAATGGCCTCCTCTACTACAACGGCACCGCCGTCACCGCTGGCCAATCGATCACGAGCTACAATCCTACGCTGCTGATGCTCGATCCTAATGATGGAGCCATCACTTGCAGCTTCACCTATGCTTCCGTCGATGCCGCAGGCAAGGAGTCTGCCCCAGCGACGGTCACCATGCCCTTCACCGACCCTCTGGCAAATCCTAAGGGCGGTTGTTACAACAAGCTGCTGGAGACTTCGTTCGGCTTGGATTCAGGCACCACTATTCTTATCAATGGTGAGCCGTTCCAGCTCGTCAAGGTAGCCGATGCCACCAAGCCCGCTGGTTATCGCATTGACGCCAGAGTGCGTGAAGTGTCCGGCCTCTTCAACACGACATTCACCTTAGAGTATATCTCTAGTCTCTCGAGCAGTGGCGCTAATGGTGCTGGCTGGAGTAGTCTCGCCGCGTCACCGTCTTCGACCACGAACAATGGCGACGGAACGATCACTGCCATCTATCAAGATGTGGAATTGCTTACTGGCATCTCCTCAGGACAGGGCTTTATGCGAGTGAAAGTCACTTACGCTTCCGTATCTGCCCGCACGGGAACTTGGGGCTGGTCACGGCGCACGGCTACACAAAACGTCTGCCAGACTCTGAGTATGCCCTACACCGAAGGAGAACTCTTCTGCGGAACTGTAACCGCTGCTTCGGTCAGCACCTTGACCATGACTACATCGGTAGGCAATGGCGACATCAAGACCGCTATGCAGGCCACTGGTAGAGCCTATTACATCGAGGTGGTGAACGGCACTTATGCAGGCCATCGCTTTGAAGTGGACATCAATGGCTCGACCGCCACCACATTGGCGCTCGTCGCTTCCAGTCCGCTTAACACACTGACGCCAGTTCCGGCCCTGGCAGCGGGCGACTTCATCAAACTGCATCCCCATTGGACGCTCGATCAACTGTGCGATAAGACCAAGTTCAATGCGACCATTGACTCGACCACTGCCGATAAGTTGACGTTCTTCAATAAGAACACCCAGGCATTTGAGATCTATTATCTGGTGGAAAACACCAGCGCCCCGATCATCCCGCGCAAATGGGTTCTCGACGGTGATGCCACGCTGACGGATGCCGGCTCCCGGTTGAATGATCCTGCCGAAGGGATGTTCATCACTGCCCGCAGTGCCAATCCCAATGTGGACCAGTTGTTTACTGGAAGCGTCCGCAGCCACGCCTTCGCGGTGCCGCTCAAAACTGGTAACAACTTAATCGGCAGTGGCTGGCCCATGGATCAAAGCCCTGTCAGCCGGGTCATGACCGCCGGTGGGTTCACTGGCAGCCCGAACCCTGCTCTGGCCGATCTGGTTCAGACCTGGCAGCCTGACTTCACAGGAACATCCAGTGCCAGTTACATCCCCTACTTCCTGCTCAAAACCCTGGCTCTGAATCAGTGGACACAGCGCGGCGTGGTCTCAGCCCCCAATGCCAACAACACGGTCCTGTTCAAGATGCTGCGAGGCACCATGATTCGGTCCATCAGTGGGTTCCCGAACTACGTGCAGCCACTCCCTTGGACGCCATAAGCCTCCTGAGTAACACAGCCCGTCCCGGCTGTGTGTGTTGCGGTGCGTCTCGCCCCGCAAGGCTTCATGAAACCCCTTCGTGGGCGAGACGCCCTCGACACACGCAGGCCAGAGGCCCACGTTACTCCCGGTCCTACACCAGCATCCGCATGGCGTTCTTTGCTTAAAAGGAAGTTGAGAGTGCCCAGTCGAGAGCTTGAAAATGAGTCCCCTGAACGAGCTAGCATGACTAACCCCTAGACAGAAACGTTTGATTTGATCTAAATGTCTCTGAATCAGGCTCTCAACTTTCAACCATAAACTCTCATCTCCCTTTCTCGGATAATATTGGCTCCTCGGGAAGGGGCGGGATGAGAGATTCAGAGCAGTCGATACGGGTTGCTTAAATATCAGGAATATTGAAATTATTCATTGCAAAGATTTGCATACTTTCTATATTGGATGTAATTTCCCATACTTAATGCTTTATCTGTTCAGTGTAATCCGTGATGATCTCAACGAGACCGACTAAAAGATCTCTGATAATTTTACCAGTTCTCATTCCCATGAAACCGAAAAAATACCTGATGCTGCTAGCGGCCCTATTTCTAGGGGCGGGGTCAGTCAAAGCCGATCTCATCACTTGGGGCGGAGGCTTTGCGGACAATTATTATAAGGCTGACGGTGTTACAAAACTGGACTCGTCATTTTGGTTTGAGCTGGGCACCTTCGACACGTTCATACCCACTGATACCAATGTAACGAGTTGGGCGGCCAACTGGCATGTCTTTGACCGAGCCGTCGCGGCAGGCACCACGCCCACCCCGCCTGCAAGTCTGGTTCAGTGGGATCCGAGCACTCAGTATGTCGCGGCCAATGTAAACATTACGAACGACAGCGGCTTCGGCGTCAGTGGCCATACCGCCGACCTTGCCAGTCATGTGACAAATGTTCATCCGAGTTACATCAACATCGACAACAGCCCGGCCGCCAATTTCGATTTTTCCAACAAGACTGCCTACGTTTGGGTGTTCAATGATCGCAGAACGAATGTAGGCGCGCAGTGGGGCCTCTACACGGGAGTCTTTACCTCCTCTCCGAATCCAAACATCGGCGGTGCATGGGCTTTCTCGCCACTGGATGCGCCCGGCTGCGCTTGCACGGATTTAGGAGCTGCATTCTATTTCTCGGACATCACTGGCAACGTGGTCGGCACCTCCACCCAATCGCCCCCCTCCACCACCCTCACTCTGGCCGTCGTGCCCGAACCGGGTAGCGCGATTCTGATTCTGGCCACTGGCCTGGCATTGTTGATCAAACGCAAGCGTCTGTCGTCTTATCGATGAATGACCGCTAGTTCGCCTTCTGGGCGAGCTTCCCTGAAAACATGTCATCCGCGCCCAACCGTATGAAAATCTGGCGCGCAGCATTGGTTTTGATAATGGCAGCCGGAGCCAGCACCGCCCCCGCGCGATCCATCAACTGGGGCAGCAGCCTGCTCAGCAATCTCTACAACAGTCAGGGCATCGCGCTTGATGATGCGTTCAAGTTTGAGATCGGCTCTTTCAAATCGGGCTTCACACCCGACACTACCAATCTAAATCTGTGGGCGGCCAATTGGAAGGTGTTTGACCATGCCGAGGCCCCCGCCAGCAGCGGATGGAATTCCACTTTCGGCCTTGTCGCCTCCAGCGCGAATCTAACCGCAGGCGGCACATCGAGCAAATCGCCACCACTCACAGCGTGGACTTTTTCTCAAAATGAAAAAGGCTATTTGTGGGCCTTCGACAGCCAAACGTATAGCCCCAGCGTCGAGTGGGCCTTGATCACCAACAACGCGAGTGACGGCAGCTCGGGCAACGACTGGCTCTTCCCTTCACCATCTGACCAGACCAGCTTCCCTCTCGACTGGAAGCTTTCGAACGCCAGCGTGGTGGTATTTGGCGGCCTCAATAATTTAGAGGGTGCGGGAGTTTTTTCCGTGACGCCCAGCAGCTTTAATCTTCAAACCCATCAGCCAGTGCCTGAACCGGGAAGTGCCATTCTCATGATCGCTGCCGGACTCTTTTTAAGAACTCGACGCCAGCGGAGCTGATAGCTCGATATGCTGGATGATGTGGGCGCAGTGGATGTCGCGTTTTGCGACCCTTGGGTAAAAATTTTTACGATGGCTTCGGCTCCATTATTCACAATTTCAACTCGCACGATTCCGATTACTCAGATAATATTTATTTATTAACGTAACCACACCATGAAGTCATCTCCATTGAACCAACCTTCCAGACGCACATTCCTCAAGCAATCGGCCGTCGCGCTCGGCGTGCCGCTGATCCTGCCCAAATCGGTGAGGGGTGCCAATGAAAAGCTGAACCTCGCGTGGGTGGGCTTTGGCCATCAGGGCTGGGGTGACCTGAGCGCCTGCGCTGGCGATAACAACGTCGTCGCCCTTTGCGACTGTGACCCGAAATATTGGGACCGCGCCAAGAAGAGCTTTCCTGAAGCAAAATTCTTCATGGACTTCCGCACGATGTTCAAAGAGATGGGCGACAAGATCGACGCCGTCGGCGTTGGCACTCCTGATCACACCCACTTTGCCATTGCCTATATGGCGATGAGCATGGGCAAGCATGTATTTGTCGAAAAACCGCTGACGCATACCTTATGGGAAGCGCGCACCTTGCGGGAACTGGCCGCAAAAAAAGGTATTGTCACTCAGATGGGCAATCAAGGTCACGCGTCGGAAGGAGCCATGCTGATCAAAGAATGGTATCAAGCCGGGCTGATCGGTGAAGTCAAAGAAGTCGTCATGTGGACTGATCGGCCGAAGGGCGGCGTGGGCTTCGATGGCCAAGTGAAGACCGCGTTTCCGCAGGCTGAAGAAGTGCCGCAGGGCTTGGATTGGAATTTGTGGCTGGGACCAATCACCAAAGAAGTCGGCTTCAACCACACATTTCATCCCGCAAAGTGGCGACCATGGTGGGACTTCGGCAGCGGCGGTCTCGGTGATATCGGCTGCCACACCATCGACACCCCATATTGGGCACTTGATCTTGGCGCGCCCGAAAGCATTGACGTGGAATTGTCAGAAGCAGTGAATCCAATCTTCTCTCCCAACGGCTCTGTCGTTACGTATAACTTCCCGGCGCGAGGTAAAAAACCGCCGGTGAAAATGAAATGGTATGAAGGTCCCAGCGTGCCGCCGGCACCTGCAGGATTCGACTTGGCCGCACCCGGCGGTGAGGGCGGCATGATCATGATCGGCGAGAACGGTGGCATCTTCCACAACGGAATGCGCCCCGACAGCCCGCAGCTTTATCCGAAAGCAAAATGGGAAGAATACCGTGCCAGCGGCAGCAAGCGTGTTCCCAAGACCTTCACTCGAACCCACGGCATCCACCGCGACTGGGTGGACTCCATTAAGAGTGGCAAGAAATCCTGCTCGGATTTCAGCTACTCTGCGCCGTTGACCGAGGCCATCATTCTCGGCACACTCGCTATTCGCACGGGCAAGACGGTCAATTGGAATGCGGAGAAACTGGAAATCGTCGGCAATCCGGAAGCCGCCAAGCTCATCAAGCTCGAAGCCCGTAAAGGCTGGCGCATCGAAGATCTCGTATAAAACTTATCCCGAAGCGGAACTCAATCCCAGCTTAGAAAGCTCCAGTCCCTATGATTATGGGGGGCGTCATTCTCATGATCGCTGCCGGACTCTTTTTGAGAACTCGCCGTCCGCGGGGCTGATGGCTCGTAATGCTGGATGACGCGGGCGCAGTAGATGGCGCGTTTTGCGACCTTCTGACTATGGACTTTGTGAAGGGCCATTATTTATAAATAAATATCATATGTTTAATTGTCTTAATTATCGAAGTATGTATGATATTTAAGATTCCTTAAACATGCCGTCACCTTTTCCAATGGTCTTTCCAAAGACCCTGGTCCGCTGGGCTTTGCCCGCTTGCATCATCGTCTTTGCGCAGAGTTTATTGCTCATGCCCGCTTCCAAGGCATTGGCACAAGCGCCTGACAATGATCGCGTCACTGTCAATTTCCCAAATTCTCCAGTCGCGGCCATCATCCCTTTCTATTCGCAGTTGACTGGAAAAAAGATGATCCTCGACGCTGGGCTGCAAGGCGAAATGTTGCGCATCATCGGCACCCGCCCACTCTCCAAGCGGGAGGCAGTCGCATTCATCGAAAGTTCCCTACTCCTCAATGGCTACGCCGTGCTGCCCATCGACAGAGAAACCGTGAAGCTCATTCACCACAGTGGTGGAAAAAATCCCCGCAGCGAAGGCTTGCCGGTCATCACCTCCGCCCGCGATCTTCCCGAGGGCGAGCAAATCGTGAACTATGTGATGCCACTCCTTCATATCTCGCCCGAAGAAGCGACGAAGGCCTTCCAGCAAGTCGTGCAGCTTCATGCTTACGGATCAATCACGCCCGTCACGAATGCCTCGTCCATCATCATCACGGAAAACACCTCTACGATCCGCAGCCTCGTCAATCTCGCCGAAGTCATCGACGTTTCACCTGCGGAAATCGCTAATGAAATGATCAAGCTCGAGCGCTCCGACGCCGACAGCATCGCAGAGATCATTAAACAAATTTACGAGGAAAAAGAAAAGTCCGCCTCGTCTGTCGTTTCTACTCAGTCCGCAGCGCCACGAGTTCAGGCTGGCCAGCCGAACCTTGCGCCCTTGCCGCAAGTCGCGGCACCGATCAACAGCGCCAGCGTGAACCCGACGGCGGCCAGAGTGAAAATCATCCCCTATCGCCGCACGAACCAAATCCTGATCATCGCGCGCCCCGTTGACATCGCCTACATCAAAGGACTCGTGCAAAAGCTTGATCAAAAGGGTGACGGCTTGAACTTTAAGAAGCGTAGTCTGCACTTCATCTCGGTGAGTGATTTCCTCCCTGTCGCATACAACGCCCTCGCGCGCGACACCGACATTCAGCCCGAAGGTGGAGGCAACACCACTGGCGGCTCCAAGCATTCACGTTCCAGTTCCAACTCGCCTTCCACCGACGCCGCCAATCGCAATTCAGAAAATTCCTCGCGCAGTTCCCGTCAAGGAACTGGCAGTGATCACAACAGTGGTTCGCATAGTGCGCTGACCGATCCCGATCAGGCAGAAAGCCCCAATTCGATGGTGGTTGGAAAAACTTTACTCATCGCCGATCCGCAATCCAACAGCCTCATCGTCTCCGGCTCCACTGAGCACGTCAACATCATCGACCAGTTGCTCAATGAAATGGATGTGCGCCCGCAGCAGATTTACATCAACACCCTCATCGGCCATCTCAACCTCGGCGATCAATACAAAGTCGGCTTCGACATGCTGCGTCTGTTGGATGATTTCACCCTGCGTCAAGCAAACCCGATCAGAGCAGTCAATGGCAACCCCACCGTTCCGGGATCAACCAACAACAACAACACAGTCGTCAATGTGCAACCCGGCGTCGGTGGCACGACCAATGGCAACACCGGCACTGGCACCGGGAATACAGATGATACGATCATCAATAATCAAGTCGGCAACCCCGCTGGAGTCATTCAGGTCCCCTTCAATGCCGGCAACTTCAATTTCAACACGCTCAATCTCTATGGGCAGATCGGCTCCCTCGGCCGTTATGTTAACCTTCTCGAGCAGAATAAAAAATTCAAGGTCCTGTCTCGGCCTAGTATTTACACCACGAATAATCGCAAGGCCGTGATCAGCAGCGGTCAGCGGATCGCCGTGCCCGTCAGCACTCTGTCGAACGCCAGCGGCATCGGCACCACCGCCTCCGTCAGTTCGAGCATTGAATATCGCGATGTCGTCCTCAAACTCGAAGTCGTGCCGCTCATCAACTCCGACGACGAAGTCACGCTCCGCATCGCGCAGCTCAATGACAGCATCGTCGGCACACAAGTCGTCTCCGGAAATTCCATTCCCACCATTGGCACGCAGGAACTCGTCACCACAGTCACTGTTAAGAATGGCTCCACTGTTGTCCTCGGCGGATTGATCACAGAGTCGCAAGGTAAAGACCGGCGCGGCGTCCCCATTCTCAGTCGCATTCCTCTCGTTAAATACCTCTTCGGTGTTCATGAAAAACAGATCGACCGCGAAGAACTACTTATCTTCATCCAGCCGAACATCGTCGGCAGTCACGGCCATCTCGACACCCCGAATCGCGTGGAAGAAGGTCGCTCCGCCATCATGAAGGAGACCTTGGATTTCGGCTCAGAGCGCGGAGTGAAAATCCCCAAAGCCACGCGTGTCAATTAAACCAGCCCAGCGTCATGAACCCGTTGTTCCACCAGATACTGCTTGATGCAGGCTGCGAGTCCGACACTTCGTTGTCGGACGCATTCGACGAGGCTTGCTGCAATCAAGTTTCCGTCGTGGACCCGGTGCTCGACAGACCCGGCGTGCCTGAGCGCCTCTTTCTCAAAGCACTCGCGAGCAAGCTCCGCCTTGAATGGTGGGAACCCGAAGGCGAGATCAATCCCGACCGCTCTCTGCGCCGTTATCTGCCAGCCGAGATCGCGTTGAAGCATCGGCTGCTTCCCATCAGCATCGACAAATCAGCGCACGACAGCGACAGCACCACCGAGTTCCGTCATCGCGCCGTGCTGCACATTGCCACCTGTGATCCGCTCAATCTCGTGGCACGTCAAAGCGTCGCCTCCAGCGTGGATCATCCCGTCATCTGGCATGTGGGCCAGCGCACTCGAGTCGCTGAAGGATTGCAAAAACTCTATGGACTGGGCGCAGATACCTTTGAAAAAATTCTGCGCGGTCGCGCCGACTGGGGCGGCGAAGATGTGCAAGAGGAAGTCAATGTGCTCGACGCTCCCGAGGATGACGAAGCCTCCGTGGTTCGCTTTGTGAATCAAATCATCCGTCGCGGTCTTGAGCAACGCGCCACTGATATCCACGTCGAGCCCCAGCAAGACCGCCTCCGCATCCGCTACCGCATCGACGGCAGGCTGGAAGAACTTCCCGTGCCGGACAACATCAAGGCGCTGCAAGCCTCCGTCATTGCGCGATTGAAAATCATGGCGCGACTCGACATCGCCGAGCGCCGACTGCCGCAGGACGGACGCATCAATCTCGAAATGGATGGCGTGCCGATTGATGTTCGTGTGGCCACCATTCCATCAGTCGAAGGCGAAAGCATCAGCTTGCGACTGCTCGGCCAGCAAGAGATGAGCCTGAATCTTCTCGGTCTGCCCAAAGCATTCCGCAACACCGTGCAGGAACTCTTGAAGCTGCCCAACGGCATCGTCCTCATCACTGGCCCCACCGGCAGCGGCAAGTCCACCACGCTCTATACTTTTCTTTCCGAACTCAACACGACGCATCGCCGCATCGTCACCATCGAGGATCCTGTCGAATATAAAATTCCCGGCGTCGTGCAGATCGCTGTGAAACCAGAGATCGGACTCACCTTCGCCACCGGACTGCGCAGCATTTTGCGCGGCGATCCTAATGTCGTGATGGTCGGAGAAATGCGCGATCTCGACACCACTGAGATTGCCATTCGCGCCGCATTGACTGGTCACCTTGTCTTCAGCACGCTCCACACTAACGACGCCATCGGTGCCATCACGCGTCTTCTCGACATGGGCGTCGAACCTTTCCTCGTCGGTTCCGCCGTGCGCGCTTTCTTCGCGCAACGCCTTGTGCGTCGCCTCTGTCCGCACTGCAAACAACCCGTTCACATCGAAGACTCCGAGCTCGACGCCATCGGGTTCCCGCGCCACATGCCCGGCCAGATACATCGTCCCGGTGGTTGCGAATCATGTCGCGGCACTGGCTATCAGGGCCGTCTTGCCATTTACGAAATGTGCCTTGTTACCCAAGGCTTGCAGCATCTCATCAACAGCCGCGCCCATCCATCCGAATATTATCTTCAGGCTGTGAAGGACGGTTACCTGCCGATGCGCAACTACGGTTGGTTCAAAGTTTTGGATGGCGAAACCACACTCGAGGAAGTCCTCAGCGTCACTGCCGTGGATCGTGACGAAGCAACTACTAAACACTTGCATAACTGAAGCCTATGGCCGTCTTCAAATACAGCGCACAGGGAGCCAACGGCAACGTGGTCAATGGCGAACTCAACGCCGCAGACCGCTCGGAAGCCTTGGCCTTGCTCGGCAAACAACGCCTGCAACCTTTCGCGTTGGAAGTTCAAGGCACTGCCAGTAAAAGCATTGCGGTCACATCTTCGAGAAAAGAAGTATCGGCACCGCAGCCCATCACTGGCACAATCAAACTCAAGCTCGCGCAAGTCGTGATGTTCACTGAAGAACTCAGCGAACTACTCGGCAGCGGCATCCAGTTGGAGCCCGCGCTGGGCACGATGGAACGCCGCAAAGAACTCTCCGGCGTAAAGACTCTAGCCGCCGCCCTGCGCGCAAAAATCCGCGACGGCATGAGCTTCTCCAAGGCTATTGCCGCGACCTCGCCAAGCTTCGGCAATCTCTTCTCCGCGCTCGCCGCCGCAGGCGAGGCCAGTGGCGCATTGCCTGCAATCTTGAAGCGGCAGGCCGAATATCTCCGCTCGCTCCAGACCCTTCGCAGCAAGGTTCTCTTCGCCCTCATCTATCCATCCTTCCTCATCGCATCCGCCGTCGCCGTCACGCTGTTGTTCATCGTTTATCTGATTCCGAAACTCACGCAGCTTCTCGATTCCACAGGCGGCACCTTGCCACTCGGGGCGCAGATCATTTTGAAGCTGAGCGATGGATTCAAAGCTACATGGTGGCTCATCGGCCTCCTTGGTTTTGCTGGTTGGCTCGCGTTCCGTGCGTGGCGCACCCTGCCAACATCGCAAGTGCCGTGGGACCGCATCAAACTGCGCCTGCCGCTATTCGGCGCTATTTTGAAATCTCGCTTCTATGTGCAGTTCTTGGAGACGATGGCGAACCTCGTCAACAGCGGGCTCGCGATGACACAAGCTCTTCAGCTTTCCCATCAAGCAGTCGAGAACGCATTTCTGAAACGCGAAATGGAAAGCGTCATGCGCATGGTCTCTGAGGGCGTGCCACTTTCTCGCGCACTCGATCACAACAATCAGTTCCCACCGCTGCTCATCGACATGGTCGCGGTCGGCGAACAAACCGGAAAGATCGGCGAAGCCCTGTCCCGCGCCGCCGAACGATTCGATCGCGAGCTGAGCAAGAAAGTAGAAAAGGTCAGCGCCATCGTTCAGCCCGCTGTCGTCTGTGCCATGGCCGGACTCGTCGGTGTCATGGCTTACATCATGATCACCTCCATCTTCCAGACCATTTCCGGACTCGGCAGTCATTAAAGTTTTTTTCATCCATCAACCGCTCAATAACAATGAAAACACACGACCATTTCCTCCTGAGTAACACAGTCGTCACGACTGTGTGTGTTGCGGGCGTCTCGCCTGCAACGCTTCCCATCGAGGGCGAGACGCCCTCGACACACGCAGGCCAGAGGCACTGCGTTACTCTCAATCATGCACCAGCATTTACGCGGAGTTCTTTACTAAAACTCAACCACAACCGAGGATTCACCCTTGTCGAAATGGTGCTCGTTCTCGGCATCATCGCGCTACTCGTCGGTGCGGGTATCGTCTCGCTCATCGGCGTGCTGGACACCGGAAAAGCCACGCGTGTGAAAGGCGACTTGAACACGCTCAGTGCCGCACTTCGTGCTTATGAAACGGAGAACATGTTTCTGCCCACGACGGAGCAAGGTGTTAACGCTCTCGTCGAGCGTCCCTCCTCCAATCCCGCTCCACCGAACTGGCGTCCCTTCTTGAAGAAACTGATCCTCGATCCCTGGGGCAATCCCTATAAATACCGCCGCCCCGGTGTGAAGGACAAGGGCGGTTACGATCTTTATTCCAGTGGCCCCGATGGTCAGGATGGCTCCGCTGATGACATTGGTAATTGGCAGCTTTGATACGACATATTTTGATGACCCACATCGCACATTATTCAGAACGCCGCGGTTTCACGCTGCTGGAAGTGTGCGTCGCCATGACCATCGGTATGCTTATCATCGGCGTCGCCACGCTGGGTATTTCGAGTATTCAAGACGAACAGAGCCTGCGCCGACTCGCTTCGGGAATTGAAACCGCCGTGCGCGAAAGCCTTCAGCAAGCCGTGACATCACATCGCAATGTTTTCATCGAGTTCGCTGACGGCCAACTCGTGTCACCGGCCCAGCAAGGAGGAAAGCCGGACGCATTCGCATTCAAAGGCAAATTGCTAATCCGTCGCTATGGCGAAAAAACATTCCGTGCACCTCGTCGTGGCGAAGTCTGGCAATTCGCCGCCGATGGATTGTGCGAGCCTGTTGAAATTCGCATCACGCAATCGAACGGCGTCGTCGAAATGTCTTTTGATCCTCTGACCGGATGCGCCCGCAAGAAAAGCATCATCGTAAACGGCTGAACGCATGAAAATTTTTACCGCCTACGCCAAACACCAAGGAAGGATGGCCTCTGGCCGTCCTCTAATTCTGGACGGCCAGAGGCCATCCTTCCTTGTTAATCAGCGCAATCAAGCATTCGTGTTGCTGGAGGTGGTGCTGGCGCTGGCGCTGTTCGGCATGGTGGCGACTTCATTGACCACGGCCATCAACCAGATAGCCATCGCTTCAAATTACGCGCGACAAGAAAGCCGCGTGCTCCGCGCGATGGAGTCGGCGCTCGCGCAAGTCTCGCATCAATTGGAACTGAAACCCGGTGCCGTCGCCTTCCCTCCCAACAGCGAAGGCGTTGCTGCTAACGCAATTATTGAGAAGGCCGAGATGGAAACTAAAGGCAAGGCCAAGATGGATCACATGTTCCGAATCATTGTGAACGCTTGGATGATTGATGGCCGTCAGAAGGTCATGAAACGCCAGATCGAAACCTACATTTATGCGCCCAACAGCCCAGTCGCCTAATCATCTAGGAAAGATGCGGTTCCGCCAAGGAAGGATGGCCTCTGGCCGTCCTTCAATTCTGGACGGCCAGAGGCCATCTTTCCTTGTGAATCGTAGCCCACGCAACAGCGGGTTCTCCCTGCTGGAGGTCATCGCGGCTATGGGTCTCATCATGTTCCTGGTCGGCGGCGTGTATGGCATCGCCGATGGCACCTTAAAGCTCAGCACCTCCATGAGTCGCGCGCGCATCAGCGAGGCGCGATTGACGAACTTCACCAATCAATGGCGCTCGTGTTTAGAGAATCTTCCGCCGGGCACCAAGCTCACCGCGAACAGCAAGAGCGGAAAATCTGGCGAATCGCGTCTGCTGCTAGAAAACTGCGGCGCGCCCTTTGCCTGGAGTCGCAACGCACTGGCTGCCGCTGCGGTGGAGTTTGCCGTCGCGCGTAATGACAGTGGCAACTCCCGTCTCATGGTGCGACATCTGAAGCGTCCAGAGCGCGCCACGACCGGAGACGAATATTACACCATCGCCGAGTTGCCCCTGCTGGAAGATATCCGCACCTGCACATGGGACTTTTTTGATCCCTCCACCAAGGAATGGACAAGCAAATGGGACGACCCCTCGCGACTTCCGCTTTTCCTCCGTATGCGCTGGAGCCTGTCTGATGATACAGCCGTGCATGAATCTGTTTTCTGGATGGCCAATGATCTACCCAATCCCGCCGCCACTCCGCAACCGGCCACAGCGATTCCCAATCCGTGATCACTAATTTTCAACAGACTAGACAAGCACAACGCGGTTCCGCGTTGATCGCTGTGTTCTGGTTGATTGCCATCCTCAGCATGATCATGCTGGTGGGCGTGCGCATGTTGGAAGCAGATACAAAAATTAGCCGCGTGAATCGCGCGCGCATTTATGCCCAACGCTTTGCCGAAACTGGTCTCGCCATTGGGCGACATCCATTGATCACGCTGGACGATCCCTTGTTGCATCATGCCGATGGCAACGCCGGTGGTTATAACGTGACCATCCGCAGTGAAGAAGCGCGGCTGAATATTAATGTGCTGCTGCTGAAATCTGATCGCGCGATGCTTAAACGTCTCTTCACGTTCTGGGGCATGAAAACTGATGATGTCGCCGCTCTCTCCGATGCCTTGAAAGACTGGGTGGATGCGGATGATCTGGTCTCGCTCAACGGCGCAGAGAAACGCGACTATGAAAAGGAAGGATTTGATGGGATGCCTTTCAATCGCCCCTTCAAAGACCTCGATGAAATGTCGCTCGTGCGGGGCATGGATCAGATCGCGGAACTGCGACCCGAATGGCGCGACTGGTTCACCGTTCATGGTGACGGCCATGTGGATGTGAATGATGCGCGCCCGGAACTCATTGCTCTACTCGCCGATGTGCCGATGGAGCGCGTGGCTCCGCTGTTAGAATTCCGCGCTGGTCCCGATGGTGTGCGGGACACGATAGACGATCGCCGCATTTCTTCTGTGCAACAACTGGCACAATTGCTGGGAGTGAACCAACCTGTCGTCGTGCAACAACTCACTCAATGGGTTCGCTTTGACGGTGTCATCCGCCGCATCGAGAGCGTCGGAAAAATGGGCGGTATCAGTCGCAAGCTGGTGCTCATCACTCAGGGAAACCAAGTTCTATGGCGTGGGGAGGTGCCAAATCATGAAGGATAAAAATCCCCGCAAGCAGCAGACAGATATTTTGTTTCCGGGCGAGGACGGCTGGGAACTCTGGACTGGCGATGAATCCGGCGCGTTCGCTTTGCAGCAAAGTTTTTCCTTGGAAGCAGGATCATTCCCCAACGGCAATGCGCGACGCGTGCTCGCCATGCCTGCTGCCCGAGTCTGGGTTCTGCCCGCATGGTTCCTCGGCACCGGCGATGCGCAACTGCGATCCATGGCCGGACTGTATCTCGAGCGCGTCGGCGTTCGCGCCCCATCTTCTGAGAGCATGATGGAAGTCACCACGCTGGCGCAGAAAGAGGGTGCGAGCTTGGTGCGCATCGTAGCGGCGAGAGATCACGGCCCATCGCTCACGCAGTTCAACCGACTGCCGGAGCGCTGCATTCTCGCGCCCGCAATGTTGAATCCTCCACCCGACTCGATCGTCATCTGGCGGGAGCTTGGGCGTTTGGCGATGGCGGTTACGCAGGGGCCGAATCTCGTCTATTACAGCCCGCTCTGCGCGGCGACGCTCGATGAAAACGCCATCACCGAGGTGCTCAATGTCTGTGTGCAGCTCGTGTTCCAAAAAATTGTCTTCGATGTATCGGGCATTGTCCTCTGGATGGGCGAGGGCGACGAGAGTTCCATCAGCAAACTCACGGGTCTTCAGGTTCGCCGACTTGACCGGCCCGCGCCACGCATCCCCTTGCAAGGCGGCGACACCGTAACGCCCCGCGATGTTGCGGTCGAAATATCGCGGCAGGAAGTCCGCAAAAAAAAGCGCATGATCGCACTTTCGTTTGGTGTAGCCGCTGCCCTTGTCATTGCCACCATTGCGGGGCTGGCTTTATGGGCCTCTCGCGCACGAACCGCCTGGCTCGATGAAATCGCCACCCTGACGCCGAAGGCATCGCGCGTGGAACAACAGAAGCGCGAATGGGAAGAGGTCGCCGTGGCAGTCGATCCGTCTCGTTCGCCCATGGAAATTTTGCTGCATAGCATGGAGCCGTCGTCATCGTCTGAAGTATCGCTCACCCATTTTGAAGCCACGCCCGAGCGCATCGTATTGCGCGGACGAACCGCCACGCCGGCGCAAGCGCTGCAATATGTTCAGGAGATGCGCAGTCTCCCCTCGCTCGCCTTCTGTAATTTCGATGCCGCGCCACCTGCCATCGCCAGCGACAACTCCGCTTCCTTTGAATTGAAAGGAGGCAGCAAGCCATGAACCTGAATGCCTTTGTTGATGGCTTATTGCTGATGGCTGATAGAACGCCCATCGGTAGGACGATTTTGAAAGTCGTTCTACCCTTTCTAAGATGAAGCCGCGCGAAAAAACATTGCTTGTTGTCTTTCTTGCACTCTTCGCGGTCATCGCGGGGGGCGGTCTTCTGACGGTTTCACTCAAGTCTTATCTCTCCATCAAGTCCGATAATGAAACCTTCCGGCTCCGGGTTGCGAGCATGAAAGAAAACATCGCCCAAGGCGCGAAGTGGCAGCAGCGCAACGAATGGTTGCACGCGCACGCTCCCACTCGGGCCTCGCGCGAAGAAGCGTCATCCAAGCTCCTCGACATCATCCAATCCGAAGCGCAGTCGGCGGGTCTGGTGCTGGGCAATCGCGAACTTGTCAAAGACACCAAGACGCCGGAAGACGAAGCTGCACCGCATTATTTCAATCAGGCATCAGTCAGACTGACGATCAACTCCGTGAGTGAGAAGCAGCTCTTCACCTGGCTTCATGCCTTGCAGAAACCGGAATCATTCCTCGGTGTCACACGGCTGCAAATAACACCGATGAGCGACACTAAGACAGTGAATTGCGAAGCGCAGATCACCCATTTTTACATTGAGGCTCCGACCACACCACGCCTCACTGAATTCAATCAGCCATGAACTCTGCGCCATTCATCCACAAGTCCACGCTGCATCGCGGTCGCACGTTGTTGGGCGTGATAGCATTGCTTGTTTGCGTTGCGCCATCATATGGCGAGGACAACAAAGGAGATAAATCTGCGGCCAGTTCCCCTGTGAAACATCCCGAGCTAGAGCACTTCAGCCCGCTCTGGGAGAAATCGCTCTTCACATCCCGTGCGCTGCCCAAGCCACCTGCATCAGGGCCATCTTTCGCCGACGCCCTCACACTAGTTGGCATCTATGAAATCGACGGACGAAAAATCGCCGTCGTCATGGACAAGGCCACATCTCAAGTCATCGAAGTCAGCTCTACTCTCGACAATACGAGCGGCCTGCAAATGCTGGAACTCGATCCCGGAACATCACCCTACAAAGCCCGTGTCCAAATTCAGCGCGGCAGCGAAACTGGCTGGGTCGTCATGGCAGACGCCATGCTCTCTGGTCCGAAGTCACCAGACATCCGTTCGGGACTAACTCCGAATCAAACAACAGTTCCCATCCCGACACTAGCGCCCGAGCTGCCCTCACCCCCACCCAATATCAGAACACCTACCTCCGTCCCCAACCCAGGGCCACCAGTAGCGCCCACACCCGAAGCTGTAACGGGTGATGCTCCTATTCCTCCGAGTTAATCAGTAGCTGGGGTGGAAGGGTTATTGGTTATGCGAGTGGAGATGCTGGAAAAGAGCGTGAGGATCTTCCATGCGCTTTTGCGGAGGGGGCTGGCTGGGAGCGTGGACACTCTTGTCCGCCGTCAAATCCCTGCCGCGCAGCAGGAAAAATCGAAGCTCTGTGCCGTAACAGCGTGAGGATGATGAAAGAGTGCCGCTATCGCGGAGGTTGTTTCGTTCGGCGGTTAAGAAACACGCCGTTCCTTGATCTGTTGCTCGGGTCTCGCGGGCTACGTTGGATAATACTGTCTTCTGTCTTCCAGTTTTCCTTCTATCCTCACTCTATCCGCTTCAATGTCCCGAGCCGGTAAGCTCCGCCCAAGAGCTTGGTGTTGTCGCTTTCGGCTACGATGGTATCTAGCCAGATGACTTTGGGGGATTCTTCGAACTCGATTTTGTGGAGGCTGTCTTGGGGTTCTTTAAAGGCACTGTCGAGATCGGTGAGATCGTTGATGGGTTTGCCATTAACCTGGGTGATGATGAGTCCGCCGAGGCGATCGTAACCTTGCGTGCTGCGAGTGGGTAGGACACCGGCGAGGAAGACGATTTTTCTTTTGCCCTGCTTTTCATATTCTTCGGTGTGACGGGCGATGAAGGTGAGCCGCAATGGGGCGCTGGTTTCCCATTCGGCACCAAAACTTTGCAGGAAGGGCAGGCTGAGTTCTTGGAAGATGAGACCACCCATGACGAGGAAGTTGGCGCCTTTGTCGAAGAGGTAGGGCGGGACGACGAAATCTTTAGCTGCCTTACGCGTGAGCTTGCCGATAAGCATTTGCTCTTTGCCTTCGCGCAGGACTTTGATTTTCACGGTGTCGCCGACGAAGGACTGACCGCGCACGATGTGGCTCATGTTCAGGCGGCCAAACTGCTCGTCTTTATAGTCACCACGGGCATCGACGGGATGGCCGTTCATATCCAAAATAATATCTCCCTCTTTAACGCCAATGTTCTCGGCGGAGCCTCCCTTGGCGACGTTACTAATATAGACGCCGCTCTGGCCCTTGGTCATGCCAAGGTATTCGCGGAACTGTTCGTCGAGCGTCTGCTGGTATTCCACGCCGAGACTGGGGAAGCCCTGATAATTTCCATCGGCCATGTCCTTAAGGAAATGCGCGATGATGGGGCCGGGCAACACGCTGGCGGACTGGTTTTTGGAATCGTAATTCAAGAGTAGCCCCGCGAGCTTGCCGTTCTTGATGACGGGAAGGGTGAAGCTGTTGGCCTCGCTGCGAATAATGCCGATGGCTTCATAGACCAAGAAAAAGCTGGTCTCCAGCACGTAGCGGCTGGTGAGTATTTTATTGATGGTCACGGGCGTGAGGATCAACTCGCCCGCGCGATCAAGCTGCCACGCCTGAAGGGCATCGCCGATGCGGGCATTGGTTTCCACGGCCATCGGTTTGAGGCCGGAGAAGAATCCGTCCACGGCCTGAGCTGGCTCGAGCAGGGCAAGGTTAGCGTCGTAGTCCACGGCCTTGACCTTGGCGGGCAGGCGATAGCCAGTGTCGGCTTTTTCCAGCTCGATGTAAGTAGCGTCCGCAACCATCTGCGCGGTGACGAGAATGCGATTGCCTTCAAGCAGCACACCGAGGCCGCGCCGCGAGCTGGGCGAGGTCTTCTGCCACGGGATGCGCTGATTCCAAGGCTGCATGGTGACGTTGACTTTGAGCAACGAGGTATTGACCGCAGACTCGGCTGCGGGGGCAGCGGCGGGTTTCTTTTCGGCAAACAGTGCGCCGCTCATGAGAGTGAGAAGCAGGGGGACAAAGAGAATTTTTTTCATGATGATGAAAGTTGTAGGGGTCGTGAAGGGCCGGGATTCAGGGCATTACTCGTTGCCGAGATAACTGTCTTCCTCGACGCGGTAAGTTTGCATGATGCGCTTATGAGCAGCCTCGGCCAGTTCGCGTTTCAGCACCAGTGGGCGGTTCCTTTCCAGCAGCTTAATGACGACGAACTTGCCATCGCCTTCTTTCTTTTTCAGAGCTTCGGCGACATCAGCTAGGGTCTTGATCTTCACGCCGTTGACTTCGTCCACGATGCTTTGCTGGAAGCCCTGGAGGTAACTGTTGACCTCATCGGGCAGGATGGATGTGAGGATGACGACCTCGGGGCGCTCCTTGTAGATTTCTTTGCTAAGGTAGTTGTCAAAGGTGTAGCTCACGAGCGGATCGCGAATGCTGTGAGCCTCCATGAGATTGCGATCCATCGGCTGGAAAAGCAACCCCGCGAAGAGCACGTAACGCGGGCGCTGATTGTATTGCTCCCCCATCGTCAGATAAGGCAGGAAGCGTTTCAGTGTGATGTCCACTTTCTCTTTTTTGCCGTCGCGGAGAATGTCGAGCGTGATGTTGTCTCCAGCGAATTTGCGCTCGACGATTTCATTCATGTCCATCATCTCGCCATCCACTTTGATGAGGCCGTTGTTGAAGACCGGGTTTCCATCAATCGCGAGGATCACGTCTCCAGTGTTCAACTTGCCACTGGCCGCACCGGCGCTTTCCGCGCGGCTGACCATGACGCCCATGCCGTCGTCCTGAAGCTTCAGCGCCTTGATCTGCGCCGGATTCTCAATGGGAAAATGCGAGGCGGCGATGTCCGTGTAGTGATCGTAGTGACCATCGCTCACGTCTTTAAGAAAACGTCCGATGACGGGAGTGGGAATCATGTAGCCAACGTTCTGTGCGACCGCGCCGCTGTAGCCTTGGAAGGCGACGCCAACGACCTTGTGCTCCTGCAAGACGGGGCCGCCGCTGTTGCCGGGATTGATGGCGGCGTCAATTTGAATGGCCAGATGCTGGTCGATGCCGCTGTGCGAGTAGCCTTGGAAATCGATGCGCGAGACGACGCCGCGAGTGACGCTGACGCGCTCGCCGCCGATGGGATAGCCGACGACGGTGACTTCGGTATTGAGCTTGGGCACGCCGCCCACTTCCAGCGGTTTGAGTTTCTCAAAGGGCTTGGGATTGACCGCCTCGATCATCGCAAGATCGCAATCATGAGCGATGAAAAGAATGCGCGCTTCATACGGTTCGGGATTGTCCATGAGCCGGATAACCAGCTTGGTGCTGTTGCTGATGACGTGGGCGTTGGTGATGAATTTGTTTTTGCCCACCATCCAGCCGGTGCCGGAGCCGCCCGTGGGATGGCCTGCGTGCCAAGGCGTGCGGTAGTCAGGGATGAGGAACGAGGCCTCGATGCGCACGATGCTTTCCCAAGATACCGGCACTACATCGGGCACGACGGCGACTGTGGGCACGGGTGCTGCGTCAGGGGTTTTCTCAGTCGATTGCTGGCCAATGACGACGCCGGACAGGGCGACAAGCGCAGCGGGAAGGAGGAATTTAGATTTCAACATGATGGCAAAAGGCGTGGCACAAGTCGTATGAGACAGCGCAAGCGCAAGTATTCTCAAAACTTTTTCGTAGTTATTCAGATGGGTAGGGTGGCCATCTTGGCCGCCGTGCGAGGCGTCTCGCGTCGCACTTGGGCGTCTCGCCCCATTTCATATGAATTGAGGCCGAAAAAAACGAAAGATGAAAAAGAGAGTCTGATCTGGGGCTTTTGATTTTTTCCGCTTTTTTCGGCAATCAAAATGCGCATGAAGAAATGACAGGCGCTCACACATTGAAACGCCACTCGACCACGTCGCCGTCTTTCATAACGTATTCCTTGCCTTCAATGCGCAGCTTGCCTTTCTCGCGGCACTTGGCGTAGGAGCCGAGTTCTGAGAGATCGTGGAAGGGAACGATTTCGCCAGCGATGAAGCCGCGCTCAAAATCGCTGTGAATGACGCCGGCGGCCTGCGGAGCTTTCATGCCTTTCGTGAATGTCCAGGCGCGCGTTTCTTTCTCGCCAGTGGTGAGATAAGTTTGCAGGCCAAGCAATTCATAAACGCTCTTAATAAGGCGGGAGACGCCGCTGTCTTTCACGCCGAGATCGGTGAGGTATTGCGCGGCCTCTTCCTCGGACAAATCCGTCAGCTCGCTCTCGATGTTCGCACTGATGACCACGGCAGACGCGGCGTGGGCATGGCTGACATATTCGCGGACTTTGCTTACCATGGGATGCTTGTCCGGTTCGTTCGCAGCGGTGGCGAGCTCGTCTTCAGAGACGTTGCACGCATAGATGCAAGGCTTGGCGCTGATGAGGAAAAAGCTCTTGAGCAATTTGGATTCGTCATCGCTGAGTTCAAGCGTAACGGCTGGTTTGCCTGCATCGAGATGGGGCGACAATTTCTCGCAGAGCGCAAGTTCGGCCTGCGCTTCTTTCATGCCGCGCTTGGCATCGCGCTCCACGCGCTGATGGCGCTTGGTCACACTGTCCATGTCAGCGAAGATGAGTTCCGTATTGATGATCTCGATGTCGCGCACTGGATCGATGTCGCCACTGACATGGGTGATGTCGGAATTCTCAAAGCAGCGCACGACATGCACGATGGCGTCCACTTCGCGGATGTGACTGAGGAACTTGTTGCCCAGACCCTCGCCTTTGCTCGCGCCTTTCACGAGGCCTGCGATGTCCACGAACTCGATGGCTGCGGGGATGAGTTTCTGGGAACCGCTCATTTTACTGAGCACGGCCAGCCGTTCATCCGGGACAATGACCACGCCCTGATTCGGCTCGATGGTGCAAAATGGATAGTTCGCCGCCTCCGCTTTCCGCGTGCGAGTGACCGCATTGAAGAGAGTGGATTTGCCGACGTTGGGGAGACCGACGATGCCTGCGCGTAACATAGGGCGCGCAGACTAGCGAGATGCGCGTGACACGCGAGAGAAATGTGGCAATCAATCGCGCTTGGAAAGCAGAAAGACGCTCCCAGCGATTCCCGATACCACTGATGCAGCAAGGATGCCTACCTTGGCGGTCTCCATTGAGTGATTGGCACCGAACGCCAGATTCGACACAAAAAGCGACATCGTGAAACCGATGCCCGCCAACATGCCGACTCCGGTGATTTTCCACCAGCCGACGCCCGCAGGCAATGCGGCGGCGCCACTGCGGGTGGCCAGCCATGAAAAAATCAAGATGCCGACTGGCTTGCCCAGCACTAGCCCGCAGATGATGCCGAGGCTGATGGGGTTCACCAGTTCCTGAATCACGCTGCCGCCGCCAAGGGCCACGCCTGCATTTGCCAACGCGAACACCGGCATGATGACGTGCTTAATCCATGGCGCGAGCGCGTGCTCGAACCGCAGCATGGGCGATTCCGCGCGTTCGCAATCCGCCTCCAGCATTTGCAGCGCGGCGCTTCTCGTCTCGTGCGCTGCATTGGCGTCACCAGTTTCACCGGCGTGACGAAAGGCATCAAGAATTTTTTCGCTGCGCTTGAGAAACGCTCCGCTGTCGATGCGTTGCCGCGCGGGAATGGTCAGCGCCAGAAGAACGCCGGCCACTGTGGCGTGAATGCCTGACTGCAAAAAGGCGAGCCATAAACCAAGTCCGAGCAACGCGTATATCAAGGGATGCCTCGCGCCAGCCCGATTCATCACCACCAGCGCCATCAAGAAGCCACCACCAATGGCGAGGCTGATCCATGAAATTTTCGCTGTGTAAAACAAAGCGATCACCAGCACCGCGCCCAAGTCATCAGCCACCGCCAGCGCCGCGAGAAAGACTTTCAATGATGCCGGAACGCGATCCCCCAGCAATGCGAGGACGCCGAGCGCGAAGGCGATATCAGTGGCCATCGGAATCCCCCACCCCGATGCGCCGGGGCCGTTGTGATTGAGCGCCGCATAGAACAATGCGGGCACGATCATCCCTCCGAGGGCCGCCGCCACCGGCAGCGCAGCCTTGCGCAAGGAAGCCAGTTCACCGACCAACGCCTCCCGTTTGATCTCCAGCCCGACAAGCAAAAAGAACAGGGCCATCAATCCGTCGTTGATCCAGAAGTGAAGCGATGCTGCGTGTCGCGCGTTGCCGAATCCGAAAGTCAATTCCGTATGCCAGAGTTTAAAGTAACTTTCTGCCCAAGGTGAATTCGCCCAGAGCATCGCCACCACTGTGCAGCCGATCAGGAGAATACCGCCTGAAGCTTCGAGTCTGGCGAAAGCCTTGAATGGCCGGACAAATTTTTCCAGCGGAGTGGTATCTGGTAATGAGGTGTAACCTTTCATTGTGTTAATATTCTCCCAAGTATCACCGTCGTCCCGACTGTGTGTGTTGCGGGCGTCTCGCCCAACAAGGCTTCATTTAGAAGGAGCGCGAGTATGGCGAAGCCTACTCGCCATTTGTGTGTCTGGAATGTGGCCATGCTGAAGACCCAATTATAGGCGAGTGGTCTGCGACACACTCGCGCTCCTTCTTGTTTTGATGGCTTACGCAAGTGCATGCTACTTCACGGCTTTCTCCGCAGCCTCCGTTTTCTCAAGCCCCAATGACTTCTCCACGCGGCGGATCAGCTTTTCATCGGACGGCTGGAGATCAAGCACGCGCTGCCAGTATTCCTCAGCCTTGTCGCGCTGATTGAGCTTGTCATAAGTCTGCGCGATATGATCAAAAATTTCCGCGTCTTCAGACTCAACATCTTTCATCAGAGACTCGGCCTTGAGCAATTCCTTGAGCGCTAATTGATGTTTGCCAGCGCGAAAATGCAGCCAACCAATGCTGTCCAAGTAAGCGTAATTATCAGGGGCAAGTTCGATGGCCTTGTTAATAAGTTCCTCGGCTTTTTCAAGATGCTCGCCGCGCTCCAGCCACATGTAGCCGAGATAATTCATCGTGCCCGCCGCGCGCGGCAGTTCATCAGCGGGAGTCAGCTCGATGCTTTTTTCAAACTGCTTCGCAGCCTCATCAAAATGACCTTCGCGCTCCAGTGCCACTCCATGCACGAAGTGGAAAGCGTCATCAAGAATCTCCGGGCACATGGTTTCCGCCAATGCTCGGGCGCGATCGAACATCTTCGCGGCGTCAGCGTATTGCTTGAGTTGAGTGTGCGCCAGGCCTTGGAAATACATGACGCGTGCTTCACGGGGGAACAGCTTCCCAGCGCGTTGAGTTATCAGAAGGAATTTCTCCGATTGCTTCGTGAAGCGCAGCAGATTGCTGAGCTGCAGATAATCCAGCAAGCCACCACCGCCCGCTTGGAGCACGGCCTCGAGTTGCACGACGGCCTTGTCGATGTCGCGCATTTGTAGATATTGGCCCGCGAGAATCTTGCGATGCTCCACATCCAGCGGGAAGGCTTTCACGAGTTCCTCCAGCGCTTTGAAAGAGTCCTCGGGCCTTTCCATGGCCTCATAAAGATGGATCAATCGCTTGCGCGCCTCAAGGCTGCCGTTGCGTTTTGCTATCTCCTCACAAGCCGACGCGGATTGCTCAAGCTGGTCACTCAGAAGATAAAAATCCGCGACCTGCAAAGCAGCACCCTCGTTCTTCTGCGCCGTGGCGTTCTGTAATGCGCGCTCGACGAATGGATTAACCTTCTTCAGATGTTCGACGCGAAAATCCGAGTCGGCCAGCGGCCACACTTCCTCGGCTACATGGGCGGCTCGCAACCAGAATTCTGTTTCCTTTACATTTTGCTTCTCGGCCTGTTGCATCGCCCGAACTGCTTCCGCGCGCTGACCTTGCGCCAGAAAAAAACTTGCCGCGCTCTCATAAGTAATGGCGTCTTTCGGGAACTGCTTGAGTATTTTGTTCACTAGTTCATTCGCGAGCTTGATCTGCCCATTGTTTTCCCCTGGATGCGTGACGCAGAAATGGATGAAGACTGCATAAAGTTCCGCCTTAGCTGCGGGTGATTTCACCGCCTCACGCAGAATGCCCAATGCCTGTTCGACACTGCCGTAGTCCGCAGTGATCCCGGCGGTCTTCTCCAATAGTTCCGCGTTCAGAGGATCGGATTTCAACGCCTCCAGATAATGTCCCATCGCCTCGCGCATCTGACCTGCGTCCTCCAGCATCCGGGCCGTAAGAAAATGGGCGTGGGTCTCTGCGGTTTTTGCGCCCTTCGCATTCAATTGCAAATCAGGAGCCGCAGGCTCAACGGCGGCGAATGCCAAGCTAGCAGCCAGCAGCATCGTCGCGGAGATCCATTTTGAAAAAGACATCAAGCGGTAGCTTACTACACGAATGTGATTTTTGAAAACAGGAAGCGCGCGTTAAATCATTGAGAAGGAGCGCGAGTATGGCGAAGCCTACTCGCCATTTATGCCTCTGGAATGTGGCCACGCTGAAGACCCAATGTTAGGCGAGTGGTCTGCGACACACTCGCGCTCCTTCTTTTTTAGGCTAAGTTGTTCTGCAAATGCTCGCTCCGCTCGACCGCAAACTCTTCCGCGATATCAGCCGCATGAAAGGCCAGACGGTCGCGGTGGCGCTGGTCATGGCCTGCGGCTTGATGATGATGATCACCACGCGCTCGCTCATTCGCACGATGGAGGGCACGCGCGATTCGTATTATGAACGCAACCGCATGGGCGATATCTTCGGCTCTTGCAAGCGCGCCCCGCTCGCGGCAGCGGATCGCCTGAGTGAGATCGCGGGTGTGGCGACTGTGGAACCGCGCGTGGTCGTAGATGTGACGCTCGACATCCCCGGCATGGACGAGCCTGCCACCGGCCACATTGTTTCACTGCCGGAAGAAAAGCCACAGCGGCTCCATCTCGTTTTCCTGCGCACCGGGCGGATGCCGCAAATCGGTGATCGACGCGAGGTCGTGGTCAGTGAAGCCTTTGCCGAGGCCAATCATCTGCAGCCCGGTGATTCTATAGCCGCTGTGATCAATGGCCATCGCGACATATTGCGCATCGTCGGCATTGGCTTGTCGCCAGAGTTCGTCTTCGAGGCGCGGACGGGCGAAACCTTGCCGGATAACAAACGCTTCGGCGTCTTCTGGATGAACTATCACGCAGTCGCCATCGCCTACAATCTCGATGGCGCGTTCAACAATTTTGTTATTGATCTCGCGCCCGGTGCGAACGAGTCGGAAGTCATCGCCGAGGCCGACCGACTGCTCGCCCGCTACGGCGCTGCGGGCGCTTACACTCGACGCGATCAGCCATCCGCCTCGCGTCTCAATGACGAGCTGCGCGTGCTTCATGCACTCTCGGTGGCTTACCCAATCATCTTCCTCAGCGTTGCAGCATTCATGGTGAACTCCGTGCTTTCGCGGCTCGTTCGCTTGCAGCGCGAACAGATCGCGCAGTTGAAAGCGCTCGGATTTTCATCGTGGGATGTCGGCACACATTATTTGAAATTCGCGTTGGTGATTGTCGTCATTGGAACCGTGATCGGAAGCGTCGCTGGTCGATTCATGGGCGAGTGGTTTGTGAATCTCTATACACTTTTTTTCCGCTTTCCGCATCTCGCTTTCCGTATGGACTGGAGCGCGCTCGGTTACGCCTTGCTCGTGAGTGCAGGCGCGGCAACGGTCGGCGTCATCGGTGTGGTGCGTCAGGCAGTGAACCTGCCTCCAGCGGAAGCGATGCGACCCGAGCCGCCAGCCGATTTCAAACCATCCCGACTGGAGAAGATGGGACTCACGCGCTGGTTCAGTCCGCAGTTCCGCATGGCCTTGCGCAACATTGAGCGCCGTCCGTGGCAGGCGATTTTCACCATCGCGGGACTCGCGCTGGCGACTGGCCTCATGGTGTTGCCCGGCTCCATGAGCAACAGCATTGACTACCTGCTGACCTATCAATGGAACCTCGCGCAGAGGCAGGATGTGGTGGTTTTTTTGACGGAGCCGGGATCAGGCAAGGCGTTCCATGACATCGAGCATCTGCCCGGTGTCGTCACTGCCGAGCCGGTGCGCAGCGTGCAGGCGCGCATGAGTTTCGGGCCGCACTCGCGCAAACTCGCCGTGACCGGCACACCACGCGGCGGTGAATTGAACCGGCTGCTCGATGCCAATGCCAGCCCCATCGTGCCGCCGGAAGAAGGCATCGTGATGTCCGCGAAACTCGCCGAAGTGCTCGGCGCGCGGCTCGGCGACGAAGTGCAACTCGATGTGCTCGAAGGCCAACGGCCCGTGCTCCGCGTGCCCATTCGCGGATTGATCGAGGATTTTGCCGGCGTCGCCGCCTACATGGATATCGGCGGCTTGCGCAAACTCATGCGCGAAGACGCGACCATCAACGGCGCGTATCTCACGATCGACAACGCGAAGTGGCCGGAGTTCATGCGCAAAATCAAAGACACGCCCGCCGCATCTATTGTGCTCGTGAAAAAGGAACAGCTCGCCGCGTTCCGCAAAACCACGGGCCAGATGGTGGACACACTGCGCTCGTTTTACTTCGTGCTCGCTGTGATCGTCGCCTTCGGCGTCGTTTATAATAGCGCGCGCATCGCGCTATCGGAGCGCAATCGCGATCTCGCCACCTTGCGCGTCGTTGGATTCAGCCAGCGCGAAGTCGCCGCCGTGCTTTTGGGCGAGCTGACCATCCTCGTGCTTTCCGCCCTGCCCTTCGGTATTCTTTTCGGCAACGGGCTGGTGCACTTAATTCTCTCCGCCGTCAGCACCGAGGCAGTTCGCATGCCCATTCACATTGAAATCTCCACTTATGCCGTCGCGGTCGTCGTCGTGCTCGGAGCCGCCGTCGCCTCATTCGCCGTAGTCAGTCGCATGTTGCGCAAGCTGGATATGGTGGGTGTGTTGAAGGCGCGGGATTGAAGGTAGCCTGGCTCTCCAGAGCCGGGGATGACGCAGCCGATGACTCGACTCTGGAGAGTCAAGCTACATTCAGCAGCGTCGTCGAAGTCCTTCCTTTCCAGCGGAACGGTTTGAAACATACCCCATTGTGCGCGATGCTGTGCGCCAGTCCTGATGCATAAAACAATCGAAACGAAAAGCGAAACCCCTCCGTGGGAAGTCCGGCGTAATGGCAATGCGAGCGGACTCGTCCGCAAAATCATTACGTGGTCGCTTGGGCTTGGATTGCTGGCGCTGATCGGCTGGGGCTTGCGCCCGCGTCCGGTCGAGGTCGAAACTGGAGCGGTCACACGCGGTGCGCTCACGGTGCATGTGGTGGAAGAAGGCAAGACACGCATCCGCAACCGCTACGTAGCCTCCGCGCCCGTGACCGGACAAATGCGTCGGGTGCTTTTGAAAAATGGCGATCCAGTGAAAGCGGGCGAAACCATTCTCGCCAGCATCGAGCCTGCGATCTCTCCATTGCTCGATCCTCGCGCGAAGGCGGAGGCTGAGGCGCGTATTCAGGGCGCGGACGCGGGCAAGTTGAAAGCGGCGCAGTCACTCGACATGGCGCACACCGCAGAAAAGTTTGCGCTGCAAAATTGGGATCGCGCCAAGAAACTAATTGAAGCAAAAAGTATTTCTGAAACCGACCGCGATAATGCCGAACGCGATTACGAAATGCGTGCCCGTGAAACTCGCGCGGCGGCGTTTGCCCAAAAAATCGCGGAATACGAACTCGTGCAGGCGAAAGCCACACTTATGCAAATCGAAACTCCGGGGAACAGCACGGTTATCGAAGTGCGCTCGCCCGTGAATGGCTACGTGCTCCGCGTCATGCAAGAGAGCGCGACCATTGTCACACCGGGCGTGCAAATTCTGGAAGTCGGCGACAAATCTGACATTGAGATCGAGGCGGAAATTCTTTCTCGCGATGCGGTTGCCATTAAAGAAGGCGCGCCGGTCACGATTGAACAATGGGGCGGAGAGAAGTCGCTCGCGGGCCGCGTGCGTCGCGTCGAGCCTGCCGCATTCACGAAAGTCAGTGCGCTCGGTGTCGAAGAACAGCGTGTCTATGTGCTCAGCGATCTCATCAATCCCCCACCGGAAGCGCAGAAGCTCGGCGACCGTTATCGCGTAGAAGTCCGTGTGGCGGTCTGGCAGGGCGATGATGTGCTGCTGGTGCCTGCGGGTGCGTTGTTCCGCGAAGGCAGTGAGTGGAAGACTTTTGTTTTTGATAGCGGCACTGCGCGTAAAGTTTCTCTGCAAGCATGTCACACTGATGGCCGATTGACCGAGGTCTTGGGCGGCTTGAAGGCTGGTGCGGAAGTTTTATTGCACCCGCCAGACTCAGTGAAAGATGGCGCGGCGGTGAGGAAGCGGGACTCACGTTGATGCCACAGTTTGCAAATTTCACGCTTTACGCGGGCGTGGTTCTGGCGAACTAACACACCCGCCGCCATGTGGCGCTTCCCATTGATGAACTTGCAACACTTTTACGACTGGCTATTCCGCCAAAATTCTGATGGCACGGGAATCCCCCTCAAGGAAACCGGGCTGGTTCTAGGCGCACTTTTATTGTTGGCGCATCTTGGATTCTGGCTGGGTGGCGAGAAGACAATAAGCTTTGTTAAGACCTTCTCCCGGCATCGGGCTTGGGGCATCGCCCTTATGCTGGCGGCTTCCATCTGGGGTTTCTTTTTGGTCGCGCACATGGACATGGGCGAGTTCTACAACTGGCGAGAAAAGCTGATGGTTCTGGTGCTATTGACCTTCGTGCTGGTCAGCGTATTCGTGCCAGAATTTCTCGCCGTGCGTGCGCTGGGTGCATTGATGCTGATGGCGGCGGCACTGGTGTTGCAGGCGGCATTCTTGCATCCGCAAACCAGTCGCCTGTTGCTGCCAATTCTGGCCTACGCCTGGATCATCGCCGGCATGTTTTTCGTGGGCATGCCCTATTTACTGCGCGACTGGATCACTTGGGTTACGCAAAGCAAAGCACGCTGGAATCTCGCGGTGTTCGCCGGTGCTACGTATGGTGCGCTGATGCTGGTGGTGGCGTTGATTGATTATTGAATACTAAATTCTGCAATGGACCAAGGATGGATGGCGTCTCGCCGTCACACCACCACTGACGGCGAGACGCCATCTTTCCTTGTAGCTCGCAAATAACGCTTCCGCACTGCCTCGGGAAAATGCTCGATGGCATAGCGCAACATGGTGCGCGGCATTTCTGTGGCATGCTCTTTGAGAAATTGCACCAGCACTGCTTGATCACGCTTGCCGACCTCACGCAGCATCCAGCCGCAGGCCTTGTGCATCAGGTCGTGTTTGTCGCGCATCAAGCCGCGCGCGAGACGGAGGGTATCTTCGAACTCTCCTGAGCGGATGAATGACAGCGTCGTGACCACAGCGATGCGGCGTTCCCAGAGATTCTTGGAACGCGCGAGCTTGTCGAGAATGACGCGTTCTTTCGTCAGCAGCCAGATACCGAGCAACTGCGGCGCACTGGTGTCCACTAGGTCCCAGTTGTTAATGTGGACCGTGTTGGCGAGATAGAGTTTCACCAACCGAGCACGGGTCGCGTCATCGCGTTTCGCTTTTTCAAAACGGCGCACCATGATGATCAATGCCACCAGCCGTTCCTCGTGCCATACTGAGCGCAACAAGGCGATCATTTCTTCTTCAGACAAGGCATCGCTTTGCTTCGAGAGTGTGCGCAACTTCGGCACAGTCAGGCCGAGAAATTTGTCACCCTCGCCGTATTCGCCGGGGCCGGTTTTGAAAAAGCCACGCGAAACCGCAGCGACTTCCGGCGAAGCCTGCTCGCGGAGAGATGTGCGGAATTGTTTGAGATTCATCACCTTCAGGAGCGTGGGCCTTTAGCCCGCTGTTCAATTCAGGCGGGCTAAAGGCCCGCGCTCCGTTTTGTTGCCAATCACCCAATCTTCCCGATCAACCACGCCAATAGATCTTTGATCGCGATGCGCTCCTGCTTTTGTGAATCGCGCTCGCGCACGGTCACGGTGTCGAGAAGTTCTGGGCCTTTTTCGCCGAGGGTGTCGAAATCAATGGTGACGCAAAAGGGCGTGCCGGCTTCGTCCTGACGCGCATAGCGGCGGCCAATACTGCCGGTCTCGTCGTAGAAACAGTTCATGTGTTTCTTAAGTAGATCATAGACTTCGCGCGTCTTACCTACGATTTCGGGCTTGTTCTTCACGAGCGGGAAGACACCGACCTTCACGGGTGCGATGCGCGGATGGATGCGCATGACGGTGATGGTTTCTTTCTTACCCTTGTCATCCGTCTTCTCCGATTCATCGAATGCATGTGACAGCACGGCAAGCGCGAGCCGGTCGAGACCGGCGGACGGTTCGATGACGTGGGGCAGATAGTTGCCTTTGAAGAGACGTTCAAACCAAGTGCGAACCTCGGATTCTGGCATCGCACCTTTGGACTTCGCGCTTTCAGTGACGAGACGCTTCTGGATCATTGCTTCCTTTTGCTCATCGGTGAGCTTCACGGCAGCGGCTCGGAGTTCGTCATCGAAGACTTCGAGATTTTTTCCGCTGTGCTTTTGATGCTGGCTCAGATCGAAATCACCGCGCGCAGCGATGCCTTCGAGTTCGTCGGTGCCGAAGGGGAACTTGAATAAAATGTCCACACAAGCGCGAGCGTAGTGCGCGAGGTCTTCCTTGGGTTGCTCGAAATACTCCAGCACATCCGCGCCGAGGCCGATGCTGGCATAGAATTTCGTGCGCTCCTGCACCCAGTAGCGATGCCACATGTCCCAGCCCCAGTTTGGTTGTGGGGTGCTGAGATCGGCGTCCTTGCTCCACGGAGTGACGCTGCCGCAAACGATCTCTACTGCTTCATCGGGCTTGATGAAGAATTCCAGTTCCATCTGCTCGAACTCGCGACTGCGAAACGTGAAATTCTTCGGTGTGACTTCGTTGCGGAATGCTTTTCCAATCTGGCCGATGCCGAACGGAACTTTTACGCGCGAGGAATCGAACACATTCTTGAACTGCGCAAAGATCGCCTGTGCAGTCTCGGGGCGGAGGTAGGCTATATTTTCGTCACTTGCGATAGGCCCGTAATGGGTCTTGAACATCAGATTGAATGGACGCGGCTCTGTGAGCTGAGCACCATTTTCTGGATTAAAAGCACGAGTGCTCTCGATTTTCTCGTGGCGTTTCCCAAAAGGCAACGGTTTGGATATCCCACGGCTTTCATAAAAGAGCTTCGCAATTTTGTCAGCACTATCTCTTGGTTTGCCGGGAGGCACGAGCACTGCAAATAAAATTCGGCAAACCTTCAGTATGAGGTTCGTGATGGCATCACTAATTCTCGATTTTGCCTCAGCGCTGATTTCGGCCCCTTTGCCTTGTTGAACTGTCGACACAAGCCCATCATAAATCTGTTCACGGTCAGAAGTGTGCCCGAATATCTGGTGGAAGTTGGTGTTAAAAAGTGCTTCAGGAGCAACGTCTGTGCCCCCCCGAAGTTCCTCATCCCATAAAGCACCTTCAGAGATTGCACCGTCGTAATAGTAAACAGTGCCGCTTTGCAAATCAACGTGATCTGCACGAAGTCGCTTTTTTGTAATCGGACACTCCACCATCATATCTGCAAAGGTCGCCGTATGACCTGAAGCTTCCCATATCCTTGGGTGCATGATGATCGTGGCATCGAGGCCGACGACGTCTTCGCGGTCGCGCATCATGGTGTTCCACCACGAGTTGCGCAGATTGCGTTTCAGTTCGGCACCGAGTGGGCCGTAGTCCCAGAAGCCGTTGATGCCGCCGTAGATTTCGCTGGATTGAAAGATGAAGCCTTTGCGCTTGCAGAGGCTCACGAGTTTTTCCATGAAGGCGGTGTCTTTTTTATCTTCGGACATTGTGATGCAGGTTGATTTTGAGGGCGAGCAACAACGCACGACTCGTGCATTGCGCAAGTTCGACAGTGGCACAGGTCTGCGACCTGTGTGTAGAACTGGTATTCTGCCGGTTGCTATAAATGAACCGTGCGGGACGCCCGGTTCTACACACAGGCTGCAAGCCTGTGCCACATTATTGGCAGTCCCACTTTACTTCGGCAATTGATCGGGGCCGGGCAATGGACCGGGCACAATATCCACGCGCGCGCCGATACCGACTTGATCATAGAGCCACGCGACTTGCTGAGACGACATGCGCACGCAGCCATAACTGGCGGGCTTGCCGAGCTTGTATTCCTCGGCGGTGCCGTGAATGTAGATGTCGCGTCCGAAGGTGTTGGAGTTTTGCGATTCTACGCCTGCAAGCCAGAGGATGCGCGTGACGACGGGATCGCGACCTGGTGCATTCGCGGGCACGATCTCGCCGGTGGGTTTGCGATCCTTGAACTTCATGCCGAGGGGTTGGCCATCGCCGATTTTTTCCGCGATTTTCAATCGGCCTAGGGGCGTGCCATAAGAATTTGGAGTGTCGCTCAGGCAGAACTTTGATGTGCTGACTTGAAACATCGCGACGAATTTGCCCTGATCGAACAAGGCCATGCGTTGCTGAGTGACGCTCACTACGAGGCGGTGCTTGGTATCGGCGCAACTCGATATGATGAAGGCGAGTGACATGAGTAGAAATATGTGTTTCATGGTTTTCATTTGGTCAGCCTTACTGTTCGTGTTCTTATATTATTGTCTAATCTTAGCCTATACCTCGACACAAAAATTTCATAAAATAATTTTATACAATCAGGGAAGTGTGTTATGGTATTTATAGCTGCACCTTCGTTTGGATCGTCATAATGATTGCAGTGGCGGCGGGGCTTCGTGGTGGTTGTCCCCGCCGCCTTTATTTTTCCCGGCTCATGGAGGCTGAGTGGATTGAAGGTCAAAATATGACCTCACATGCGGACCAAGCACTGAATGCTTTGGCATTACCGTTGGTAAATTGTGCCTGTATTTGCATCAAAAAACACCCACTCAATTCTCAAAGAGCAGGTCTTTATCTATCATAATTAATATCAATATTGATAATTAATCGTATTTATGTGAAGTTATTTGAAAAATATCTTGCGTTTTGTCGGGAGCTGATCCATATTTACCTCGCAAACCGCAAAACTTTCTCACTCGCGTGAGGCGCAAGCCAGAACTAGATTAGAAGTGAGCGGCGGACATTTTGGATTAAACCATATGTTCAGGTAATTGGGTAAAATGTTGTTGCGGGGGCTACTCTTCAGGGGGGTAGCCCCCGATTTTTTTGCCTCGACCAAGATGATTTGCCTCTGCTTGCGCCTTGCAAAGCAATCCGCCCTGCCCACTTTCGCAGGATGCTCCGCTTTTCGCTTTTCGGATTTCCTGTCGCCATCCATTGGATGTTCTGGCTGACCACCGCGTTATTGGGAGGAGGATTAGAGGCCAGTCGCCCAGAACAGATGCAGCGCCTTTTGCTTTGGATTTCTGCGGCTGCGGTGTCCATCCTCATTCATGAACTGGGTCACGCATTTACTATGCGTCGTTACGGGGCGAGGGCATCGATCATGCTTTATTCGTTCGGTGGACTAGCGATCCCAGATCGCGGATTCAGTCGAGGCCAACAAATCGTGGTGAGCCTCGCGGGGCCATTAGTGCAAATCGCCATCGGCTACGCAGTTTATGAATTGCTGCAAGCTAGCGATGCGCCCGGTTCCAAAATCGGGGAAGTGTTGCCAAATTATTTACTCCGCACCTTTTACATCATAAGCATTTTCTGGGGCCTGATCAATCTGGTGCCGATCTATCCGCTGGATGGCGGACAAGTGTTGTTTAATTTTTTGGGACCTGAGAGGGCCAAAATAACGTATGGAGTTGGCCTCGTATGCGCAGCCTCGATTGCGCTTTGGATGCTCTCATCACGTAGTATCTTCTCGACCATTCTATTTGGCATGTTGGCCTTTGAAAATTTTCAGCGCCTCCGCGGAGACACGCCGAGTTCTTTTTTACGTCCATCATAAAGTTAAAACATTTTTGAATTATGCCCACTCCAGACCTTGACGACCTCTTCACGATGCTGCGTTTCGCCAGCGTCTCGACCGACTCCAAACGCAATGCAGACACTCGCGCGGCAGCGGAGTGGCTCACGCAAAAGCTCAATGCGATCGGCCTCCATGCCGCGCTGCATGAGACGCCGAGACATCCGGTGGTGATCGCAAGAAACAAACATATTCCGGGTCGTCGCACCGTTTTGCTTTACGGTCACTACGATGTGCAGCCTGCCGAGCCACTGAGTGAATGGCACACTCCTCCATTTGAACCGACCATTGTGGGCGACCGGATCATGTGTCGCGGCGCGACGGATAACAAAGGCCAGCTCATGGCGCATGTCGCCGGACTAGAGAAAACTTTGCGCGAGCACGGCGATCTCCCACTGAATCTGATTTGCCTATTTGAGGGCGAGGAAGAAATCGGCAGCCCCAATCTCGAACCTTTTTTACATGCGAACCGTGCGGCGCTGAAGTGCGATGTAGTCGCCATCTCCGATACCGGAATGGTCGCGCCTGGCGTAGGCACTTTCACTTACGGGCTGCGCGGCATCGCGTGTTGCGAAGTCATCGCGCGGGGACCATCGACAGATCTTCATTCCGGCATCTGGGGCGGCACGGTCGCCAACCCAGCCACTGCCATCGCGCGGCTCGTCTCTACGTTGCACGATAAATTTGGCAAAGTTCAAATCAGAGGATTTTACGACGCTGTGCGTCCGCTGGCCGAATGGGAGAAAAAAGCGTGGAGCAAGCTCGGCGATGGAGAAGATGAAACTAAGCAAATCACTGGCGCGACAGAATTGTTTGGCGAAGCAGGCTTTACGGAACGGGAACGTCGCTGGGCGCGACCGACTGCGGAAGTCAACGGCATCGGCGGAGGCTATCAAGGCGAAGGATCTAAGACTGTGATCCCCCGGGAGGCTTTTGCGAAATTTTCCTTCCGCCTCGTGCCAGACCAAAGCCCTGCGGATATCACCGCCGCGATGGAAGCGCATGTGCGCGCTCATCAACCGCCTGGCATTCGTTTCGAGATAAAATCCGGCCACACTGGATTCCCCTATGTCATGGATCCATTTTCTCCGTTGGGTCTGGCCGCACAGAAGGCGCTGGAAGAAACTTTCGGCGGCAAGCCCGCGCTGATTCGCGAAGGCGGGAGCATCCCCATCGTTCAAACATTCAAAGATGTTCTTGGTGTGGACACGTTATTGCTTGGACTCGCCCTGCCGGATTGTCAGGCTCACGCGCCCAATGAAAATTTCCCGATCGCAAACTTTGAAATCGGCATCCGCTTGAATCAAAATCTGCTGCGAGAGCTGGCAAAATAAATCGCCGCGCAACTTTTTGCTGTCGTCTAGGTTTGAGAAATTGGTCTAACCAATAAAAATATGAATACCAAGCTCAAATCCAAGTTCATTATCGGCGTTTGTTTTTGCTTTTCCACCTTGCTCCGCGCCGAGACACCTCCGCCGCCCGCTGACGGCAAGCCTGCCAAAACATCGGACAAGGCCGCGAAGCGCAGCCTGCCCTTCAACAACAATCACAAACCCGGTGAGCAACATTCCCCTGGCGAGTATTTCAAGCACATGGATACCGATGGTGACGGTAAAGTCTCCAAGGAAGAATTTATGAAAGCGGCCGAGGAAAGATTTGCGAAATTTGATGGCAACAAAGACGGAGTCCTCGAAAAAGAAGATGTGCCTACAAAGGTGAAGGAACGTCTGGCCCAGAAAAAACCTCAGGGAAAGCACGAAGCAACTGCCGGGAAAGGAATCACCAAGGAAGAGTTCCTTAAACATAACGCGGACCGCTTTGATGCCATGGACAAGAACAAAGACGGTTTCATCGACAAGTCCGAGATCGAGGAATCAATGAAAAAAATGCACGAGCACGTCGGACACCCCGCGCCAACTGGGCCACGCGTGCGCCCTAAGTGAACAGTTGGTCTGTCACATACCTCCAGACTGCCTCTATCTTCTATAATTAAGTTCAAATCCAAACCTGATACAAATATGAAAACTAAGACATTGCTACTTACCGTGGCGACCGCCATTCTCGGCTCGCTATCAATCAACGCCCAAGACGCACCCAAGCCTCCCGGCGAAAACTCTCCGCGCGGCCCCGGTGGTGATCCTCAAGCACGCATGGATGAAATGCTGAAAAAGCTCGACACCAACGGTGACGGAAAAGTCTCCAAAGAAGAATGGCTCGAATTCTCCCGCAAGGAAGCCGATGACCGTTACAGCAAAATGGACACCAACAAAGACGGCTCCTTGGACAAAGCTGAAATGGAAGAAATATCCCGTAAAATGCGCGGCCAAGGCGGCGGTGGCGGCGAACGCCCCGGTGGTTTCCGCAAACCAGATGGCGACAGCACAACGCCCAAGCCTCCCGGCGAAGGCGGCCAGCGCATGACGGGTGGCGGCATGGGTGGAATCCGTGAGATTTACAAAAAAATCGAAGAAACCGGCTCCATCAGCAAGGAAGAGTTCAGCAAGATCAACGATGAACAATTCAATAAATTAGACGCCAATCACGATGGCAAGATCACTAAAGAAGAGCTTGAAGAAACCATGAAGAAGATGCGCGAAATGATGGGCGGACGTGGCGCAGGCGGCGCTCAAGAAGGTGGACGCCCTCAAGGTGGCGCAGGCGGCGCGCCCGGATCGAGTGGCGAAGGCGGATTCCGTAAACGTCCCGAAGGTGGCGGCGATAAACCCAAGCGGCCTGATGGTGCGTAATTCGCCCATTCATTTCGAAAACATCCCAACTCAGTTCATCTTGCGGAACAGCCTCGGCTGTTCCGCATTTTTTTGTCGTGCCACGAAAAATTAAAATGCTCCCTGATATGGAAGTCATTTCATCGTCCTACTTTTTATTCTTCAATGAGGTGAATCGCCACTCTTAGATTTCTCACTTAATTTTTCGATCAAGACCAGCGGTAAAAATCCGCCATGCTCTTTCGCGTAACGAAGACAAATCCCCGTGATGAATGCGAATGTCAGAAAAGCCAGTAGCATGATGAATCCGGCGCAACCAGATGATTTCGGGTAAACCGCATTAGTTTGCGGCTCTTTTGCGCGAGCCGATGCGGCCTTGGCTTTATCATTTTCTTTCTCCTTTTCCTTTTCAGAAGTCTGGGTATCAGTGATTTTCTTAGCCGCCCCATCACTCAAGTGAACGATGGCAGGCACATCTCCGAAGGAAAGCCGGTCACCATCTTCAAGCCTGGCCTCTTCGACCTCCACACCATTGAGTTTCGTCCCGTTGGTCGTGGCTAAATCCTGAACATAATAGGAATCACCGCGGCGCTTTACCGTCGCATGGTGCGCAGAAACTGAGGGGCTAGGCAGGACCACCACGCTTTCAGGATGACGCCCGATGCTGATGAGATCAGTATCAAGTTCTGTTTCGATTTCTGTTCCATCCTCTAAGGTGAAAACTAGGCGCGCCATGCTTTGTGCGGGATTGATTGGTTATTGAAAAATAAAAATGGGGTTTGTCCAGAGTTTGATTCCGGTGTAGCGGTGCGTATCATAGCGATGTTTTTGATGAGTGCGAACGTAATATTAAAAGTTAAAGCAGGTGCCACCATGCGTGCAGCCCGGCACTTGGTGCTGGCGATCTTGCTTCTGGGCATCGCCACGAATGACGTGAATGGAGCCACCTCAGATGAAGAAGCCGCCGAAAGCGCAGTGGTTTCGCTTTTGATTCCGCTGGAAAAACAAGGGTTTGATTTCCGTGCCGATGTTTGGGAGCGAGAACTGAAACCCGATGTCGGCAAGGCCGTGCGGTTGCAGTTGTTTAAAGGCAATGACTACCGCGTCTGCATCGCCGTGCCCGCCAAAAGCGGCGTGCAGATCGAAGCCCATGTGCTGGATGAATCTGGAAAGCAGGTCGAAGACAAGGTGGACGGAAAGGGCTTCGCTCTGGTCTTACATGTCAAGCCCAAGCGCACCGGAGTTTATATTGTGACCATCAGCCAATCAGGCGGGAAAAAAATTCCAGTCACTTGCGCACTGATCATGGGCTACAAGTGAACTGAGGAAATCACGCGTGCGCGCTTGACAGTCGGCCCTGTAAAGGCTAAACGGGCAGGCTCCAATCCCCTCCCGACCCTTACATCATGGCCAACATCCGTTCCGCAGAGAAAAATATCCGCAAATCCGCGACCCGCACTTTGCGCAATCGCTCAAACAAGAGCCGTATTCGCACTCTGCGCAAAAAAGTTCTAACCGCACTGCAAAAGGGCGACAAGACTCAGGCCCAGACGGCATATAACGAATTCGCCTCGGCGGCAGACAAGGCTGCGAAGAAGCACGTCATTCACAAAAACACTGCGTCACGCCTCAAGAGCCGGATCGCAGCGCATTTCAAAGCGGACACGACAGCGAAAGCTTGAGTTGCGACGCCCCTGCCTGCGGCCTCCAACACGTGGCTGACCGCATTCCATTTTAGGGAAAAATTAAACATGGGTTGGCATGATTGTGGCTGCTAGTAGCAACCAGATGATGTCGCCATACGTTATATCAGCAGTAACCATGAAAGATTCTCATTTTGATGATCGCGCCAAACAGGCGGCGAAAATTCTTGAGGCTCCTGCGCAATATAAGGTGTGTGAGGGCTGCGGCTCCATTGTCACCTTGCGCACAGTTTCATGCCCCAGTTGCCATGCCTACCTTTTTGACCAGACAGACAGCCGAGTTATTAAGCAAGCGACCGCGCTCGCCAAAAAAAACGCCAGCTCCGTCCTGTCCTCTGATCTTATTTGACAGAAAATTCTCATTTTTTATACCCAGATAAAAAAACAAATTTCTAGTGGCGCATTCCGCAGAATTTGTTTAAATAAAAAATCCAAACGTGACTTCCAAACTCAAAGTCGTTTCACCTCAATAGTGAAGTTGCAATCAGTAAAGGCATCACGTTTCTCAACACACAAACCAAAACACTACAATAATCCATGAAACTCAACTCCCTACTCCTTCCTATCTTGGGTGCGGCCCTCGTGGTCTCCGCTCAAGCTGGCTCTTCCGGCAAAGCCGGCCCTGCAATTCAACCTGTTGCAGAAGCTGCTCCCCTCGGCGTAACGGCATCTCTTGCCTATGACACCGACTACATGTTCCGCGGCGTCCAGTTCGCGCAGAACCTTGTCAGCGGCACCATCGACGTGGTTGTCCCAATCAACAAGACCTTCTCCTTGGACTTGAACGCTTGGTATGGCGCTTCCGTTGATGACTCCGCCGCCGCATTCGCTGGTGGTGGTTCCTACGGTGAACTCGACCTCTCGGCTACATTGCTTGCGAAAATCACCAGCAATCTTACCGCAGGTCTGAAATACACCTGGTATGACTATGTCGGCAACGCCGGTCACAGCCTTAAGGACGTCAACGAAATCGGTATCACCCTTGCGACTACGCTCAAGACCATCGACCTCAGCGCCGGTGCTTACTATGACTTCACCGCAGAAGGTTACTACTATGAGTTTGGCGCATCCCATGCGTTCAAAATCAACGACTGGCTTAGCCTTGTTCCCGGTGCGCTTATCTCCTTCGGCTCCAACTACTACGGAGTTGACGGTGGCAACCACATCAAGCTCAGCCTTGCTGCCCCTATCAAGCTCTCCAAGACCGCAACCCTCACCCCCTACATCGCTGGCAATCTTCCTTATGACAGCCTGAAGGACAATGGCGAGAAAGACCGCGTTTACGGCGGCGTCTCTCTGAGCATCACCTTCTAATATTTAAATTAGAAACCACTCTTAAAGCCCCGCTGGTGAAAGCCAGCGGGGCTTTTTCTTTGCAGCGAACTTCTGCGGGTTATCATAGGCCATGACTCAACAGTCACCGAGCGACTCCAACCTTCAGTCCATGCTTTTCGATGGACCAGAGCAAAATCGCGCTCAGGCATCAAGTGACACCGCTATCGCACGCGTGCTCATTGAAGACACCACGTTGGAACTCGACTATTCCGTTCCAACAGAACTGACTGAAAAAGTCCATCTCGGCAGTCGAGTCCATGTGCCCCTGCAAGGCCGCCGGGTCACCGGCATCGTCTTGCAGATCATCACTCAGTCTTCATTCACAGGAAAACTTAAACCGCTGCACGACACTATCGGCACGCGTCCGGTCTTCACTGCGGGACTGCTCACGCTCGCCCAGTGGTCCGCATCATACTATCTCTGCCCGCTGCGCATCGTCCTTCGCGCCATGCTGCCCGAGGCCGTCCGGCGCAAGCCCGAGAGCTTTCTCTCCGACAGTCACCTCACTCTGGCCCGCATTCCGACTGTGGATGAAATGGATAAACTCCGTAAGACCGCCCCCATTCAGGCCCGCATCATTGAAATGATCCAGTCCAGCAAAGGCGAAACCACCCTCAGCGCTCTGCGTCAGGAACTCCCCCGTGCCACGCAGATCATTCACACGCTTGTTAAAAAAGGTATCGTCACCCGAGCCGAAGTTCGCGTCGAACGTGACCCATTCCACGACGAAGAATTCATCGCCAGCGCACCGCACACACTCACTGAAGAACAACGTATCGCGCTGGAGCGAGTGCTCCTATCACTAGCCGAACCAGCGCAGGCAAAACCTTTTCTCCTTCACGGAGTCACTGGCAGCGGTAAAACGGAAATTTATCTGCAAGCCATCAGCAAAGTCCTAGAGCAAAACAAAACTGCGCTCGTGCTCGTGCCGGAAATCAGTCTCACACCGCAAACCATCGAGCGCTTCAAGGCGCGTTTCTCGGAGCGCAAGCAACGCATCGCCGTGCTGCACAGCCATCTCTCCGAAGGCGAGCGGCATGACGAATGGTATAAGATTCACGAAGGTCGCGCGGACATCGTCATCGGTGCGCGCAGCGCCATCTTCGCGCCGCTGGAAAACCTCGGCATCATCATTGTGGATGAAGAGCACGAGCCAAGTTACAAACAAGAAGAATCCCCACGCTACCAAGCCCGCGACCTCTCCGTAGTCCGCGCAAAAATGGAAGGCTGCGCCTGTCTCCTCGGTAGCGCTACGCCCAGCTTGGAATCCTATGAAAATGCCAAGTCCGGCAAATATGAACTGCTCGAATTAACTAAACGCACAGATGGGAAATCCATGCCCCTCATCCGCATCGTGGACATGCGCCTGGAGATACGGAAAACCAAAGACGGCTTCAGCATCCTCAGCGAACGACTCCGCATCGCCATTGACCAACGACTGCAAAAACAGGAACAGACCATCCTCTTCCTCAACCGCCGCGGCTTCAACACCGCTCTCACCTGCCTGAAGTGCGGCGAAACCGCACAATGCCCGGATTGCAGCGTCGCACTCACCTATCACAAAACCGAAAGCCGTCTCGTCTGCCACATCTGTGGCTCGCGACATCTGCCGCCCTCGAAGTGCAAAGCCTGCGGCGACCCCGGCATCCGCTTTGGCGGCTACGGCACCGAACGCGCCGAAGAATCCATCCGCGCCGTCTTCAAGCAAGCTCGCATCGCCCGCGTGGACACCGACACCATGCAGCGCAAGAATCAGTTGCGCGACACTCTGAAAAACTTCCGTGCCCAGAAGATCGACATCATGATCGGCACCCAGATGATCGCCAAGGGTCTCGACTTCCCCAATGTCACCTTGGTCGGCGTGCTCAATGCCGATCTCTCGCTGAACCTCCCCGACTTCCGCGCAGCCGAGCGCACCTTCCAACTCCTCACCCAAGTCGCTGGTCGCTCCGGTCGCGGTGAGCAGAAAGGCGAAGTCTTCATTCAGACCTACGCGCCCCACAGCCCCTCCATTCAATTCGCCCGCCACGCCGACTTCACCGGCTACGCCGAGCAGGAACTCGAACAGAGAAAACATTTTCATTATCCGCCCTACACCCACGTCGTCATGATCGGCTGTCGCGGCAAACAGCAAACGCTCGCCGAGTTCACCCTCCAGACATTTTCCAAGCGCGTCCTCCAAGACCTCCCCGAAGGCACCCACCACGGCGAACCCTGCGCCAGCCCACTCGAAAAATCGCACGGCCAGTTCCGCTTTCAATGGCTCCTGCGCACCGCGAAAATCCGCCCGCTCATCACGCATCTGCAAAAAACGCTCGCCGGCATGACACTGCCAGACGACGTGATCCTCACATGGGACGTGGACGCGATGAGTTTGATGTGAAATCAATGGGAGCGCCCATCACGCCCTTAAGTCCGACGGTGCGCGCGCACCCAGACGACGCCATTCTAATTCTCCGCGATGAATAATTTCCGTTCTGGCTCCGCCCTCTCATGTGGATGCGGAGAGGAAAGGCACTACAGCTCAAGGCACTTTCAGCCGCACCGGCCAAGTCTTTGGATCCGCGACGATGGCAGTCCAAGGCAAGATTTCCACATCGTGAGAGGAACCCGATTTCCTGACGATGCGTCGGACCATCTGAACCTCCATTTTTTTGCCCCATGCGCTGACCGGATAGAACCAGCGCGGGGTGCTGTCGGCATAGCCTTCGCCGTTGATGCCCTCCTCACGGACGTTGATGATCAGGTCTCCGCCATAACCGTGATGCAGCAGTTTTTTCGGATCGCTCGCTTCCAGTTGCACCAAAACCCCCGGGGTTCGCGGGAGCTTGAGTTGCAAGCCCGACTTGCCTTCCTTTGGGACCTCGATGACGAATTCATGATTATAGCAGGAAACGGTCGAGCCTTCGACATGAAACGCCACGCTCCCGGTGGGCGCTTGGACCGAGAATTTCCCGTTGGATTCCAGTTTCGCCGCGCGGCTTGAGGCATATTGCATCTGCTGCACAAAACCAGCGCTCAACGTTTCATTCTGTTGCACCGTGAGTTCGATGGGGACCAGTGTTTTTCCGCCGCTTTCAGCATCGACAATCTTCCCCGACACGGTGTGTAGCCCGCGAAGGTGGACTTCGAGATTTTCCACCGCTGGCTGCAAGCCCTCCGTCTTCGAGTCGGCCCGAAAAACATGGACCGGGCCTAAATCTGGATGGGTCACTAAAATTTCAGGTGAGCTGTAAGATGGCACCTCGACAAAGGAAAAACGGCCATCTGCGCCTGTGATCACCGGCTTCATGCCAAAGACGCTGTGGCTGAAGAAAGAGACCGTGGCCCCTTCCAACGCACTCCCCGTGTCCGCATTCACTACCCGGCCGTTCACCGGGATGGTCGGGGTGAGGACGATGACGGGATTGGTCACCTCTGGATCACCCACCTTGGAGTGCATCGGAAAAAACTCCTCTTGGCCTAAGAGCCGAGCCTTATCGCCCGGACCGACTGCCGCGAGAGCGACCCACAAGTCGGTTGAGGGCATTCTATCGGGCAAGTCGAGCCAGCGCAAACGCACAAAGTCGATCCCGCGTAATGTGAACCGCCCTTCTTCGCCGCTGATGGTATTCAACTCGGGCCAGAGGACTTGATCAGTCCCGTTGATAAAACCAGGTTTATAGGAGTGTGGCTGGAGGTTCACGACGCTGAGGCGCGAACCCACCACGCCCTTTTTGTTTTCATCAAGCACTTGGCCAGACACGGTATAGCCCGGTTTTAACTCCAACTTCTCCAAGGCACCCCGCCATTTTGGTCCTGATAACTGAATGACGGACAATGCGCAATCGGCGGCGTCAATCGTGAGCCAACCCTCTTGGATATTTGGCGCTTTATCGTCCAAGGTAAATTTCCCCTCCGCATCCGTCACTGCCCGGCTTTCTAGCGGTTTGTTACCCCACCAGCCTATGGCACAATGGACTTTCGCTCCGACCGCCGGGCCACCTTGTGGCAGAAATACCTGACCTCGTAAAAGGCCCTCCTCCGCGCGCAGCGCACTGACTGCACCCATTGCGGCGAGAGCCACACCCATGACCATGACTTTGACGGCATCCGTTTTCATAGAAACCAAGACTAGCACCGCCTGTCCGAAGCGGTTGTAAGAAGATTGTAAAAACTCTCAACGACACGACGTTGCCGGAAGATGTGATCCTCACATGGGACGTGGACGCGATGAGTTTGATGTGAAATCAAAGGGAGCGTGGGCGTCTCGCCCGTGCATCTCTACATAACGCGGGCGAGACGATCGCGCTCCCTTCAAAAAAGAATGCTTTCCCAGGGCGCGACATGCCGCGCAGACCATAATCCAGCCGCCCAACAGTAATGTATTAATTGCGCTGGTGCTGAAGACGAATCAAGATCATGCCTCCTACTTCAATCAGTGCACTAGCCCTAACTGGATTTGAGTTAATCATGATGTCACTTTTTTCCATTCCGCTAAAATCAAAATGTCATGCGCGATGCGCGATGTTGGTTGCGGCGACATTTCTCGCGTCGGGCTGTGTGGCCTATAAGCCGAAGCCGCTCGATCCCGTGCGGAGTCTTGGTGACCTGGAGAACCGTGCGCTGAATGATGCGGGACTGAACAAATTCATTGCGGCCAATGTTAGCAAAATGGGCGCGAGCGGCACCGGTTGGGGGTTGGGGCGACTGACACTGGCGGCGCTGTATTTTCATCCCGACCTAGATGTCGCGCGCACTGAGCAGGCTCTTGTAGAGGCTGGCGCGATCACCGCAAAAGAAAAACCTAATCCAGTGCTACTTTTACTGCCGGGATTTGACACTTCTGCGCGTGGAGTCACGCCGTGGCTTCCGATGGTGAGTTTGGATGTGCCGATTGAAACCGCAGGAAAGCGATCCATCCGTAAAGAAGCTGCGCTGCGCAAGGCACAGTCTGCACGTTGGAAACTGGCCGGTGCCGCATGGACAGTGCGCGGCCATCTACGCAAAGCGATGGTCGCACTGCACTACGCGCAGCAGAGCGAGACGTTGCTCGCGACACAGGAGCAACTGCAAAGTGAATCATCCCGACTGCTCGAAGAACAACGCAAGGCTGGCGAATCATCTCCGTTTCTCGCGACGGCGGCGCGCATTGCATTAAGCCAGACGCAACTGACGTTGCGCGATGCGCAGCGCAAGGTGGCCTCTACTCGCGCGCAACTCGCGGAGACTATCGGTGTCTCAACTCATGCGCTCGATGGAACGTCCTTGGATTTCTCCGAACTTAATCACGCATCGGCAAACATCACGTCTTCCAAAGCGCGCAAGGCCGCGTTGCTGAATCGCGCTGACATTCTTGGTGCGCTCGCGGAATACGCCATTACGGAAGCCGCACTGCATTTGGAGATCGCGAAACAATATCCCGACATTCATCTCGGCCCCGGCTACCAGCTTGATCAAACTGACAACAAATGGACTGTCGGCATCACGCTTGAACTGCCCTTGAATCGCAACCGCGGCAAGATCGCCGAAGCCAGCGCTGAACGCGAAGCCGCTGCTGCGAAATTCCGTCAAGTGCAGGCCAAGGCGCTCGCGGAAATCGAGCAGGCCATCATCAATTATCGCGGTGCTCAGGATAAGGCAGTCACCGTGCGCAAGCTGCTGGATGATTTACAGAAGCAAGTGAAGTCCGCTGAACAAATGAAACAGGCGGGCGAGATCGGTCGTGTGGAACTCACGCAGCGCCAGCTTGAGGCAAACACGATCGCGCTCGCGCTGCTTGAAGCCGAGTCCGGCGTCAAGGATGCTTTGAGCGAACTCGAGAGCGCCTTGCAGGTGCCCGCCACGCTGCCTGAATCCGCATGGTCAATCAAACTCCGCTAACATGAAGCCGCTTCACATTCTCTCTTTCACCATCGTGCTGGCCGCGCTCGGTGCGCTGTCGTGGTTCGTGTTCCAGCATGAAGAGAAACACGAAGAAGAAGAATCGAAGTCTGCCACCGAGGTGACTGTGAAGGTGGGCAAGCTCACACGCACTACCTTGCACCGCACGGTGAATGCTTATGCCGTGATCGAACCGGAGCACGCGACGAAAGATCAGCCCGCCGCGACAGTGCAACTGGCGGTGCCGTCGGAAGGTCTGGTCAGCGAAGTGCTCTGCGCTGAAGGACAAAAAGTGGAGAAGGGCGATGTGCTACTGAAACTCGACACGCGCTCAGCAGAAGCAAAAATGCATGAGGCCATGAAGTCGCTGGAATTTGCCGAGCAACAATCTGACCGGCAGAAAAAACTGCTCACCGTTGAAGGCACTTCAGTCAAAGCGGCGCAGGAAGCCGACGCCGCAGTGCAGAAGTCGAAGCTTGAGATCGCTTCGGCGCAGACTGCGCTTTCACTCCTCCAAGTCGCAGCACCCATCAGCGGAGTCATCACCGAACTCAGCGTCCGCACGGGCGAGACCGCGCAACCGGGCAAGCCGGTCATCGAGATCGTCGATGAATCAAGACTCGTGGCCCACGCAGAAATTTCGAGCAGCGATCTGGCAAACATGAGCGCAGGCAAAACAGTGAAACTCCTTCGCAATGGCTCTCCGCTCGCCTCGAATGCGCAAATTGTTTTCGTCAGTCCGCATATCAATGCGCAGACAGGAACGACGGAAGTGCTCGCAAAAATCCCTACAGATATCGGACTCCGCTCCGGCGAATGGATCAACGTTTCTATCGTCGTCGAGGAAAAGAAAGACTGCCTAGTAACGCCAGTCGCAAGCGTTGTGAAAAATGAAGAAGGTGGGCAGGTCATCGCTGTGGTGCATGGCGATCAGGCGAAACAAGTCGAGGTCAAGACCGGTCTGCGCGAAGGCGAACTCATCGAAGTCGAAGGCGAAGGCTTGAAGGAAGGCGATGTGGTCGTCACCGTTGGCGCCTATGGATTGCCGAAGGAAACGAAAGTGCGCCTGTCCGGCGAGTAACGAAGCATGAGCAAGTCGTCGTCCATCGCGCGAGTCTCAGCACTGGGGCACTTCGCCACGCATCACACGATGGCGATCGTGTTCATCAGTGCGGCGTTGTGTATCGCTGGAGTTTTCTGCGCGAAACGAATGCCGTCATCCGTTTTTCCGCAAACAGATTTCCCCCGCGTGGTCGTGCTAGTGGACAACGGTGTCATGCCCGCAGATGAAATGATGGCCGTCATCACGCGGCCCATTGAGGAGGCATTGAAGGACATTCCCGGCGCCATCGCCGTGCGCAGTGGCACTGGACGCGGCAGCGCAGAGGTGAACGTCTTCTTCAACTGGCAAGTCGATATGGTGCAGAGCGAACTTTACGTTCTTGGCCGACTCGCGCAGATTCGCTCATCGCTTCCGCCTAGCGCGACGACTAATGTTTCCCGTCTCACCTTCGCCACGTTCCCTGTGATTGGCGTGAGCCTTACCGGGCCTGCGCGTGACATCACTGCGCTTTGGGAAACGGCTCGATACGAAATCAAGCCGCGCTTCCTCCGTGTGCCCGGCGTCGCGCATGTTGATCTCGTCGGTGGTAAGGCACCAGAGTATCACGTCATGGTTGAGCCTCAGCAGTTGCTCGCGCTCGGCATCACACTCGCGCAAGTGAGTGAGGCTCTGGAAAAGAATAACCTCATCGCCTCCGCCGGTCTGCACGAGCAGGGTTACCAGCTCAACCTCACGACGGTCGATGGTCGCGTTCACTCGATCGATGACATTGGCAACCTCACGATCACCACTCACGCCGGGCATCCGGTGAGCATCAAGGACGTCGCGCACGTCGAGCGTTCCGCGGAGCCAGTCTATACCGACATCACCGCAGACGGCACGCGCGCGGTGTTGTTCAATATCCACAGCCAGCCCGATGGCAGCACGCTAGACATCGTCGATGGCATCAAGTCCGAGTTGAGTGCGCTGCGCAAGGAACTGCCGCAGGATTTGAAACTTGGCCTCTTCTATGATCAAAGCGAACTTGTCCGCGCGTCCGTCGAAGGTGTGTGGGAAGCTATGGTCTTCGGGCTACTGCTCTCAGTCGCGATCATCTTTTTCTTCCTCAAGCGCGTCGGCGCCACGCTCACGGCGATCGTCGTGATTCCGGTCACCGTGCTTGTGACGTTGGTTGCGATGCGCTTGCTGAACATGAGTTTCAATCTGATGACGCTGGGCGGTATCGCTGCAGCGGTGGGCCTGGTGATTGACGACGCGATTGTCGTCGTCGAGGCCATCTACGCGAAGATAGCCGAGGGTCGTCCGCGCATCGAAGCGATTCAAAGCGCGATGGCGGAAATTTTCCGTCCACTGGTTGGATCTACACTTACGCCGGTGGTTGTGTTTCTGCCGCTGGCATTTCTTGATGGCGTGACCGGAGTATTCTTTCGTGCACTTGCGGTGACGATGGTGGTCTCGCTCCTGACTTCACTTGCACTCGCTATCACGCTGACGCCTTCGCTCGCGCGCTGGTTCATCCGGGGAGACAAAGCTGCCACTGGCAGCGCCGCTCACGATGATGAGGCCAACTCCGGCTTTCTCATGCGTCGCATCGTGAAGCTCTACGAACTCGCTGTGTGCGCCGCCCTCGCGAACCGCGTGCTGACCTTGATCGTCTGCGCGGGCGTGCTGGTCACCGGCTGGGGCATTTACGGAAAACTGAAGCGCGACTTCCTTCCGGAGATGGAGGAAGGCGGATTCGTTCTCGACTTCACTGCACCACCCGGAACGAGCCTCGCTGAAACTGGTCGGCAACTTCGTGAGGTCGAGGCACTCATCAAGACTGTTCCTGAAATTGAGGGCTACTCGCGTCGCACCGGCACGCAACTGGGGCCGTTTCTCACCGAACCGAATCGTGGCGACTTCCTCATCAAACTCAGGCGCGATCACAAGCGCGAAACCGAGGAGATCGTAGCTGAACTCCGCGCTAAAGTGAAGTCTATCGCGCCGCGCATTCAGTGGGAGTTCATGGGCATCCTGCGCGACCTCGTGGGCGATCTCACTTCGTCACCGAAGCCAGTCGAGATTAAACTTTTCTCCACTGATCTGGACTGGTTGCGCAAAAAGGCCCCAGAGATCGAGGAGAAAATCAAGAGCGTGAAAGGCGTCGTCGATACCTTTGACGGACTCACCATCACTGGCGACACGATCAATCTCAAAGTGCGCCACGCCGACGCCCGACGCGCCGGATTGACCACGCAAGACATCGCAGTTGCGACGAATACCGCATTGCTCGGACAAACTGGAACAGCCGTTCTCGAAGGCGACCGCACGGTTCCCATCCGCGTTCTCGTGAACAAACAGCGTCTGCCCGATGTGAATGCAATCATGTCCCTGCCACTGCGCACCACCTCGGGCGCGGTCATTCCGCTTTCGCAAGTCGCCGATGTAGTAACCGAACCCGGACAGCTCGAATTGCGGCGCGAAGATTTGCGTCAACTCGTGGCGATCACTGGCGAACTTGAAGGACGCGACCTCGGCAGCACCATAGATGAGATCAAAACCAAGCTCGCCGAAGACAAGTCCATCCCGCCCGGCACGCTGGAATTTGGCGGACTTTACAAGCAGCAGCAGGAATCCTTCCGCAATCTGCTGCTGGTTCTCATTGCGGCTATCATACTGGTATTCACAGTGTTGCTCATCGAGTTCCGCTCGTTTCATGAGCCTATCGCCATCGTCTTCGGCGCGGTGCTGGCGATGTTTGGCACCGTCTCCGCGCTCTGGATCACCGGCACATCGCTGAACATCGTCAGCTTCCTTGGCGCAATCATCGGCGTAGGCATCGTGGCGAAGAACGGCATCCTCATGCTCGACCTTGTGGAGCAACTACGTGCGGAAGGACTGAGCCTTGAAGAAGCTCTCGTGCGCAGCGGACGCCGTCGTTTACGTCCAGTGCTGATGACCTCGCTCGCCGCTGCACTGGGCATGTTGCCGCTCGCCTATGGCATCGGCACCGGGGCCGACATGCTCAAGCCGCTCGCGATTTCGGTGATCGGCGCACTGGGCATCAGCGTGGTGCTGTCGCTCGTAGCGACACCGACGATGCTTCTGTTTCTCCGAGGCAGAAAGGCCGACGCTCTAAGGGCGGAGTGAACAAGGGAGCGCGAACGTTCGCTTCGCGGCTTCGCAGCTTGTCCGCATTATTTTTTCTTGGCAACTTCACTGTGCACCCAACGGATGCTTGCAGTGCGTCGCTAAAACTGGGATGCTCAATATATCAAAATTCAAATTCTCAATATGAACAAGCATCTCATCCTATTCCTAATTTTAATCACCTTACTCGGAACATTGACGCCACACTCACAAGCATGCGTCAACGACTACGTTCACAACCACAAAGCTAATACCGCACCAATCAATCTCTTAGAGTATCTGACAAAGGAGGAACTTGTCGAACCGTGGACGACACGCAGAGATCGTTTACGCAAGGAGGTGGATGCTGGTGGCGACTATCAAGTCCGCAACGATCTCGCAAGCGCACTCATTCACACTGGGGACCCTAAGGCCGCCATTCTAATTTTGGAAGGTATCGAAAAGACAAATCCCGCCCTCTACCAGACGGCCAGTAATCTAGGCACCGCCTACGAGTTGACTGGTGAGAACGAGAAGGGGCTCAAATGGATTCGCAAAGGGATTGAACTGAATTCCAAATCACATGAGTCTTCAGAATGGATTCATGTGAAGATTTTGGAAGCGAAGATTGTGCTGGCCAAAAACGGAGACTTTCCAAAAGACGGTTCCATTCTTGGTCTGAATTTCGGCAGTGGTTCACAACCGAAACCACCCAAGACATTACCAAGTGGCAATGCGAAAGGAATTGGAATTCTCACCATCGATCAAGTTGAGGCCGGACTGAAATATCAACTGCATGAACGCCTGCAGTTTGTGAAGCTGCCCGATCTGATTGTGGCATCGCTCCTTTACGATCTCGGGAATATTATTGCGCTGAAGCCCGGCAGCAATGTCTCGGCCAAGGGAATTTATGAACTTGCCAAATTTTACTTCCCTCCAGAAAAAGGAGACGTGCCCCTCAGAGGCATGATCTTGAATCGCCTAAAATAGGCGCACTTAAACTGATGGCCGTTGAGCCTCATGGTAGTAGCGACGCCCTCGTCGCTTCCACTCAAAGGGAGCGCGGGCGTCTCGCCCGTGCATTTCTGCATAACGCGGGCGAGACGCCCGCGCTCCCTTCACAAAAAAACGGGCCGGAACTTTCGCTCCGGCCCGTCAAGGTTTTGCAATGACGGCTAGAAGCCGTCGCTACTGAATTACATGCCCATGCCGCCGTGGTCGTGAGCAGGTTCGCCCTTCTCTTCCTTCGGGATGTCGGCGATGAGGCACTCGGTGGTCAACAGAAGTCCGCTGATGGATGCGGCGTTCTGAAGGGCGCTGCGTGTCACCTTCGTAGGATCAACGATGCCGGCCTTGATGAGGTCAACGTATTCGCCAGTGGCGACGTTGTAGCCGGTATTGCCTTTGCCCTTCTTGACTTCGCTGACGATGAGTGCGCCTTCGACGCCTGCGTTTGCGGCAAGCTGACGGAGGGGAGCTTCGATCGCACGATAGACGATCTGAGCACCAGTGGCTTCGTCGCCGGACAGCTTGAGGCCGTCGATGGCGACTTGAGCGCGGATGAGTGCAACACCGCCGCCGGGGACGATGCCTTCTTCAACTGCGGCGCGGGTGGCGTGCAGGGCGTCTTCAACGCGGGCTTTCTTTTCCTTCATCTCGGTTTCGGTGGCAGCACCGACGTTGATGACGGCAACTCCGCCGGCGAGCTTGGCAAGACGCTCTTGGAGCTTCTCGCGGTCGTAGTCGCTGGTGGTTTCGTCAATCTGACGGCGGATCTGGGACACGCGGCCTTGGATGGCATCGGTGCCGCCTTCGCCTTCAACGATGGTGGTGTTTTCCTTGTCCACGGTGATGCGCTTGGCACGGCCGAGGTCAGTGAGTTCGATGCTCTCGAGTTTGAGGCCGAGGTCTTCTGTGATGCAGCGGCCGCCGGTGAGGATGGCGATGTCTTCGAGCATGGCCTTGCGGCGATCTCCGAAGCCAGGGGCTTTCACGGCGCAGATGTTGAGGGTGCCGCGGAGGCGGTTCACGACGAGGGTCGCGAGCGCTTCTCCTTCGACGTCTTCCGCGATGATGAGGAGGGGCTTGCCGGAGCGTGCCACTTTCTCAAGCAAGGGGAGCATGTCCTTCAAGCTGCTGATTTTCTTTTCGTGGATGAGGATGTAGCCGTTCTCGATGACGACTTCCATGCTCTCGGCGTTGGTGACGAAGTATGGGCTGAGATAGCCTTTGTCGAACTGCATACCTTCCACAACTTCGAGTGTGGTTTCGATGCTCTTCGCTTCTTCAACCGTGATGGTGCCATCCTTGCCGACTTTGTCCATCGCATCAGCAATGATCTTGCCGATCTCGGTGTCCCAGTTGGCGGAGACGGTGGCGACTTGGGCGATTTCGCTGGCCTTGGTCACGGGGCTGCTGATTTCCTTGAGCTTGGCGACGACGGCTTCTGCCGCCTTCATGATGCCGCGCTGGAGGGAGATCGGGTTGGCGCCGGCGGTCACGTTGCGGAGACCTTCGGTGTAGATGGCCTCGGCGAGAACCGTGGCGGTCGTGGTGCCGTCACCGGCGACGTCGCTGGTCTTGCTGGAGACTTCCTTGATGAGCTGGGCGCCCATGTTTTCATACGGGTCGGGAAGCTCGATCTCCTTGGCGACCGTCACACCATCCTTGGTGATAGTAGGGCTGCCGAATTTCTTCTCTAGGATTACGTTACGACCGGAAGGTCCGAGGGTTGCTTTGACCGCGCGGGCCAGTTTGTTGACGCCGCGAAGCAATGCATGCCGGGCGGATTCGTCGAAATGGAGTTGTTTAGCCATGTTATTTTACTGTATGTAATGTTGGGGTTATAATTAGCCTACGATACCGAGGATGTCGGTCTCGTTGATGATGAGTACGTCGTCGCCGTCGAGTTTGATTTCGGAGCCGCCGTATTTGGAGATGAGGACTTTGTCGCCCTTCTTCACGGTGAAAAGTTCTTTCACGTCTTTGCCTTCATCGTCTTTGCCGATGCCGACTGCGAGGACTTCAGCCTCTTGGGGTTTTTCTTTGGCGGAGTCAGGCAAGAAGATGCCGCCCGCGGATTTCTCTTCACTGTCGACGCGCTTCACAAGGACGCGACGGCCCAGTGGTGTGATTTTAGTAGCCATGTTGTTTGGTGTTTGCTATCCGGTTAGTTGTTTGTTTGTTTTAGTTCACTCAGCCGGCAGCGCAGCCCTGATGGGCGACAATGCAAACGACTGTGGGAAAGTTTTTGGGGAATTTATTTCTTCGGCTCGGGATCGGGTTTTTTTTCAAGCGTGATTCCGTTCGTCGATTTAGGTGATGCGGGATCAAAAGTGAATTCAGCTGACGCTTGGGTAACTTCGCGCTCGAAGAAATCGACGACGCGCTCTGGTTTGTCAGAGAGAATGCTGGTTATAAGCCGGCGGGTGCGCGGTTTGTCATAGCTGCTGAAATCCATTCCGAACTTCCAGTTTTCTTTAGTGCCCTCAAGGTTCTTCATGGCAGCTGCGAATGCGATGGAAGCATTCACGTGCTTTTGCATCTCCGGACTTTTGCTCAGCGCTTTCAAGAAATTGGCCAGCTTGACATTCACCTCAGGAACATTCAGCAACTCCTGCGCAGTCATGTTGGGGTGAGCATCCATGATGGCATCCGCTTGTTCTTCGAGGGCTTTCTCTTCTCTTGTAAGGTCCGTGTTTACTGCCTCCAAAACTTTGTCGAGATCGTCATTGGAAGATGCTGGCTTGACCTTAATCTTGGGAGCAGGTTTTGCTTTTGCCGCCGCGGAGGGCGGTTGTGGTTTGTCACAAGCCGACATTGATGTGATTAAAATAATCACTGCCATAGCCCGTCTAACACTGGCCCAAGTGAAGCAGACGCACGACCGCCATAATACTGAGGCGGTGTATTTCTGAGCTGGGTTCATGATCGGCGGCGGTTGCTCGAAAACGGAATTGATTTAGGCCTTCTTGTCCTTATCCACGACCTCGAAGTCCGCATCGACGACTTTGCCTTCGTCTTTTGCGGGTTCGCTGCCTTGGGCGGCATCGGCTTGGGCCATGTCGGGCGCGGCTCCGGTGGCACCGGCCATTTGCTGGTAGGCTTCGGAGAATATTTTTTGCAGTTCTTCCTGCTTGGACTTCATCGAGGCAATATCGTTGTCGGCAATGGCTTTCTTGAGGCCGTCAATCTTGTCTTGAATGGGCTGCTTCTGCTCGGCGGGAACTTTGTCTCCAAGATCGGCGAGGGATTTTTCGATCTGATAGACCGTGGTTTCCGCTTGGTTCTTGGTCTCGACATCTTCCTTACGCTTCTTGTCTTCTTCCGCGTGGAGTTCGGCTTCGCGCTTGGCTTTTTCGATCTCTTCGTTGCTCAATCCGCTGGAGCCTGCGATTGAGATTTTGCTTTCTTTGCCGGTGGTTTTTTCCTTTGCGGCAACATGGAGAATGCCGTTGGCGTCGATGTCGAAGGTGACTTCGATCTGCGCTTCACCGCGACGCAGCGGGGGGATGCCATCAAGCTTGAAGGTGCCAAGCACTTTGTTGCCCTCGGAGCGGGCCATGGGGCGCTCGCCCTGGATGACGACGACTTCAACGCCGGGCTGGTTGTCGGCTGCGGTGGAGAATGTCTGGGTCTGGCGCTTGGGGATGGTGGTGTTGCGCGGGATCATCGCTGTGGCAATGCCGCCTTCGGTTTCGATGGCCAGTGTTAGCGGAGTGACATCAAGCAGAAGCACATCCTTGACGCTACCTTGCAAGACGCCGCCTTGAATCGCCGCGCCAATGGCCACGACTTCATCGGGATTTACGCCTTGATGTGGGTCTTTGCCAGCGAGCTTACGCGCAGTTTCGACGACTTTCGGCATCCGAGTCATACCACCGACGAGAACAAGCTCGTCGATCTTGGAGACATCCAACTTAGATGCTGTGAGGCAGTCTTTGACGGGTTTGATTGTGCGCTCGAAGAGGCTGTCGGTGAGTTGCTCCATCTTCGCCCGGGTGAGCGTTTTCATGATGTGCTTAGGCCCGGTCTGGTCAGCGGTGATGAAGGGCAGGTTCAAATCGTAACTCTGCGAGGAACTGAGCGCGATCTTGGCTTTCTCGGCTTCTTCTTTGATGCGCTGAAGTGCGTCGGGCTGACCACTGAGGTCTATGCCGGTGTCGGTTTTGAACTCATTGACGATCCAAGTGATGAGCGTGTTGTCCCAGTCGTCGCCGCCGAGGTGCGTATCGCCATCGGTGGCCAATACTTCAAACACGCCGTCGCCGATTTCCAGCACGCTGATGTCAAAGGTTCCACCGCCAAGGTCATACACGGCGATTTTTTCATCCTTCTTTTTATCAAGACCGTAAGCGAGTGATGCAGCGGTGGGTTCGTTGATGATGCGGCGGACGTTAAGGCCGGCGATTTCTCCAGCGGCTTTGGTGGCATTGCGCTGGGAGTCATTGAAGTATGCTGGAACGGTGATGACGGCGTCAGTGATTTTTTCTCCGAGACGAGCTTCGGCATCAGCCTTGAGCTTGGCCAGAATCATCGCGGAAATTTCCTGCGGGCTATAAACTTTGTTCTCGCCGCCGACTTCGACCTGCACGTGGGCGTCGCCATTGGAGGCGGCCACAATCTTGTAGGGCATGCGCTTATCGGCCTCAGTGAGCTCCGAGAACTTGCGGCCCATGAGGCGTTTGACGGAGAATACGGTGTTGCGGGAATTGGTTACCGCCTGGCGTTTCGCAGCCTGGCCGACGAGGCGTTCCCCGGATTTTGTAAAAGCGACCACAGATGGCGTGGTGCGTGCTCCTTCAGAGTTTTCCAGGACTACAGGTTCCGCGCCTTCGAGGACGCTCATGCAAGAGTTGGTGGTGCCAAGGTCGATGCCTAAAATTTTGCTCATATCTATTATGGTGGGGATGGTGTCGCATTCTATTGGCATTATCCATGCCATGCGCCCACCACTAGTCATAAACAACTACAAGCCAATTATATATGAAGATTTATCCATCGTATTACACCCATGACTCCCTAGATATTAGTGTCATAATGGCATAATTCCGCCACCCTAAGCGCCATTTTGACGTAACATGGCCGTCTTTGATCCACGGTTTTACAACCGTAGTTATCCGTTAAAACAAAAAGAAGGGAGCGGTTTCCCGCTCCCTTCAAAGTTTGAAGTATTAGCTTCTGATCAGCTATTACAGGTGGAACTTGATGCCCAAGCGAACGAGGGTGAAGTTCAGGTCGCTGTCACTGTGGAAGTGGTAAGCGCCATCAGCAAAGATGTTGATGTTCTTGAGAGCAGCGAAGTGAGCTTCGATACCGCCACCGACGTGCCAGTCACCGACTGTTTCCGAGTTGGTGCTGAATCCGCCGCCAACCATGAGGTAAGGAGCGATGCAGAGGGACTTGATCGGAGCGCGAAGGATCAGATCAGCGTCGAACTGATGATGGGTGGTGTGGGTAGCAGAGGCGCTATAGCTGCCCTGAATGCCGAAGTTTTCGTTGAAGAAGTATTCAGCAAGAGCGCCACCGCCGAGTGCGTCGTCTCCACCTTGTTTAGGGATGAATCCGGTTCCGAAGGCACCGAGGCTGAAGCCAGGGCCAAAGGCGTCACAGGTAGGAGGAAGAGGCATAACTGGGCCTTTTCCGCTTTTGCCAGAGTAGGCGGGGGAACCAGCGAAGGCGCTAGAAGCAAGCGCGATTGACATGATGAGTGATGCGATTTTTTTCATTTTAGTGTAGGAGTGTTGTTTGTTGATTGAAGTCAGACGTTAAAGCGCCCGTTCAATCTGGCAAGAAAAAAATTGAATTTTATTGAACGGAATTTAAATCATCATTCCGCGTCGTTAGCCAGATCAGACTCGCGTGTCTTTTGTGATCTCAGTCATTTAACAAAATCTGGACTTCACCATCCTGAACTCGCAGGTCTTTGATGCCTTCCGACAACCCTTTCAGGAAGGGATCCTTGACATCGTCCTGAAGGAGATTTTTACCCTTAATGTCGCCCAGCCATGCATTGGGTGGCGAAATGCCACCGATGGTCAGTTCCGACAGATATAGCGCTAACCGATGATTGGTATCGAGTTTCGGACTAAGGGCAATCTTCACGCGCACCGTATGGCCACCGATAAACGGGACCTCCTTGTCCACTGGAATGAGTGCGCTGGCACTCATGCTGCCGTTCCCAATGCTGACTTTGAGGTTGTCGCTTAGGCCCTGTTCTTTCAGATAGCCATTGATCTCGCGTTCACTCAAGACCAGCGTTTTTGCGGGATCGTTGGGAGGAACGGCGGCAGGCTGGGCACCATTGATAACAGCCATTTTTTGATTTAGCACCTGCTGCTCGGCTGGTGACAATTGGACGCCCTTGAAGGGAGAGGCATTAAAGTTGTGTTGATACCAGTAGGTCGCAGAGGCGACGGCTATACCTCCGAAGCCGAAGAGAATGCAGGCGAAGATGAGAAGTTTTTTCTTAAATGACGATGACTGCGGAGGGTTGGCTGGAGGATTCATTAATTTGGCAATAGTGGAATACTCATCATCGGACAGGTATTATGGAATTGCGTTGAAAATCTCCCGCGAATCCCCGCCCAACATTAATTCACCACTGCAATGGCCCCAGCAAATGCGCGGCCTTAGCGTAATTGGTCTTGGTGAGCAAAAGAATGATGGTGGCCGCTGCGGTCGCGAACGTCCAGAAGACGATCCACGGGTTCTTCAGAAGCTCCTCCGGCTCCAATCGCGCAGTTTCCTCTTTCATGGCATGACGGAAATATGCGATGACGGCCATGACGATGACCGGAAAGACGAACACCAGATTATTCAGCTCACGGTAAGTCGCCATGGCAATGCCCGTGCAGAAGCAGAACAAATTTGCATAGGTGATCATCGCCAAGATGAGCGTGGTTTCGCTGTAAACTTGGAATGACTTCCGGTAGCGCCCGCTGAGCGCCGCGTCTCCAATGAACCGGAATTCAGAGTAGCGCTTTCCCGTCATGAGCAAAGCGCCAAAGAACCACCACGCCAACACAATACTAAGCGGCGGAACATGATGGGGACTGACCAGTGCATAGTAGCCGAGCCAAAGGCGGATGGGATTGTTAAAAGACTCCGCGATGACATCCAGAAACACGCGATCCTTCAGCCGCAGTGGTGGCACGTTGTAAACCAGACCACTGAGCAATAGCAGGACCAGTGAAGCTTGATAAGCCCAGTTAAACCCAATGAGCCAGCACAAAACAAAGGCTACCACGATGAGCAGCGCCATAAGCCACCAAAGTCGCGATACCTTCACTTTCCCCGCCGGGATGCCGCGCAGCCGCTTCGTCGGATGCATGGCATCAAAGGGCGCATCGAGAATCTCGTTCAAGATATAATTCGCCGATGCGATCAGACAGGCGGGCACCAGTGACAGCGCGGCCATCCAACACACGCCAGCATCCATGTGGAAGTCGAGCACCAGCGCCAGCGCAACCACATGGCCGAACAGAATGAAGACATTCTTCAGCCAGTGGTCAGGGCGGCAGATTTTTAGATATTCCAGCATGAGCAGTGATCCAGTCCTGCCTAGCCGAGATCACGCCACAACTCAAAACATATTCTCAGTCACATCACAAAGTCGGCGTAGAAACCGATGCTTTGGTCTTCACATTTTGCGCTGATTCGTAGGTGTATCCAGTCAGGCTGATGCCGGTGACCGCAAAATTGAAAGTGCCGCGCCTGAACGATGAATTTGAAACCGATGAAGCCACACCGCCGCTATTAGTCTTGGCATAACTCTTTCCGGTCGTCAAACCCGTCCACTCACCCGTGACAATCGCGCCGGGAACCACTGCGCCAGCTTGGTCCTTTACCGTAACCTGAGCGTAAACATAGTATCCATATCGATAGGAAGATATTAGTGTGAGCTTGATATCTGCAACGCGCAGGTTTTTAGTAGCCACAACTGCAGGCTTGGCAATTACAGTGAGCATTGTGGAAGAAGAAAGTCCCGTGTTATCAAACACCACTAGGGATGGAGTAAAAGTGCCAGCCTTGGTGTATATGTGTGAAGGATTCGGATCAGCCGAGGTCGTGCCGTCGCCAAAATCCCAATCATATTTCACAATCGAACCATCCGGGTCGTAACTGCCGTTGCTAGAGAAATAAACCGTTAGTGGCACAGTGCCCGTGAGCGGCGTGGATTTCGTCGCCACGGCCACTGGGGGCTGGCCTCCCGAGGTTATGGGAACAGCCGTGCCCGTCAAAGTGTATTGACCGATGCTACCGTAGTCGCTGAATCCGGTGCTGGTGGGCGAACCGGAACCAACGCCATCAATGGCGATGAAATAATTACCCTGCTTAACCGTGGCCGTAAGGGTCGCGCCGAGATTAGCCCCCGGATTGACCGTTGTTACCAGATTGCCTGAGCCATCATAGAGTGAAACCTGCGCATTGAGATTCGGAGATGGCGTGGCTCCACTGACAGTGAAGGTAATGGGACCAGCGCCAGTTGCGAATCCGTAGATATCCACGTCAGTGCGACGTTCGATGAGTCCGCGAACATTGAATGACGTTCCAGCCATAGATGTGGCGTGTAGAATGTCGCCGCCTACCTTGTCAGCAGAAAAGGGAATGTAACTCGCGATCTTAGCTAACTCGTCCACCTTATTATTTGCCAGAGGATATTCCCCCTGAGACCATTGCACAATGGACTTATCATAGCCTACACCCATGATTGGTGCCCAGTTCCCCTGTCCAGTATAATACTCTGTGCCATTAGTCTGGCCCTGATGATCCAGTCCAAAGCTATGGCCCGCTTCATGCGACACTGCTTCGGCCACGTATTTCGGATAGCCATTGCCGAGATCCTTCGGAAATACAAACGCTGGCGTGTCCGTGTTCATGCCAAATGAATCCAAATAGGTCACGCCACCAGCTCCGCCTCCGAACCAATCCGAACTGCTGCCGCCGATGCATACTCGGATGCCGTAATTAAGATCGGATGTGCCGCTTTTCACAATGCCCACCGTGCCGGGATCTTCAGTCGTGACATCCACTTCAAAGGGCGCATAATCCTCTGACACTCGCTGCCAGATTTCTAGAATGTTATTCAGTTCAGTGCTGCTAAACGAAGATGGGTTACCGTCTATGTCATAGGGTGGAGTTACGATAGAAGCCACATTACTGTCTGTGTTCCACCAGGTTCCTGTCGTGGTGTGTCCGGTGAAATTTAGGTAAATCACTTTTGTTGATCCCGGACGGCTATGCAGCTTGAGGGCATCAGCAAGTGTAATCGCACTCGCCTTAGCCGTGGTGCCAGTTGTTGCAACTGTTCCTGCTTTCACTGCAAGTCCAGCACAAACAAAGTGAAGGTGACCTGCTTTACTGGCTCGTAGCGAGGAATTTCGTTCCAATATCGAACTTAGTTCCGCTGCGGTATGCTTGTGGAATTTTGCTAACTCAGCTAATTTGCTACCAATTAAACTAGTAATTTCAGATCCTTGGCTTTTACGCTGAAGATTTATCTCAGGGTGCGGAATACCTTCCTTGTTAAGAACTGTTTCGGCAGTCGCTTTTAGCGATGGAGGCAGCAGACAGCCAAGCAAGGCAGTAACCAGTAAGGGTTGCACGCAGCGCAGTTTCATATTGTTCAGTAGATTCAAGGTTGAGGAATGGTTGTGCGGCGATCATAACCAGATTACTTCAAGTATTGCAAGATAATTATTGTAATTATGGAAATACATATTTAACTTCCTTTACCTCCTATGTTCCTTAAGTAATACGACTAGGGCTTTCCCTCACCTTACTTCTAGGGAAAGGATCTTTTAGCCCGAATTATGTAGTTGAGCCAACGCTCCTCTAAATCTCTATCACAGGCACCACGAACGGTGCACGATACTCTCTGGTCATAAGCTTGGCCGCCGCTTCATTCCCGATAGCCTTTTCTGTCTTCGGATCAAAATGCAGTGCGGGGCCAAACGTGAGCGGTGTGGCCTTCAAGTCCACACCATTGGCCTCAAGATGCTGCACCATCCGGTCAAAAGTTTCTGCAGCACCGGTTTGGGACTCAATCGATTTTTTAATATCTCCCACCGCCTGCTTCTCACCGAGTCGATAAGAAATATTTCCTGTGTGACAAATGGCCGCGCTGAGATGTCCTTCCAACACATCGGCATTCAAGTCCTCGCGCTTCCGACTTTTCACGGCCTTAATGAAATTCTCGAAATGATCTACCGATCCTTTCCATGATTTGATTTTGTTACCGTTCTTATCATACGCGATAGCCTCTGAGTAGCTCGGCACGACAACATATCCGCCTTCACAGTGGATAACGCAGCCGATGTCCGCGCCCATGAACTTGTCCATATTTTTGTTGTCAGCTGACGAGGTCGGAAGCCCTCGCACTTCAAAGATCAGCGGCGCGGATTTGTATGCCTGATAAATGATCTGCGTGTTCGGAGTCTCGCCATCGTCTTCATATCCGAGACGACCACCGACGCTCCATGCCATCGGCGCAATTTCATTCTCGCCAAGGAACCATCGCGCGATGTCCATTTGATGCACGCCCTGATTGCCCAAGTCGCCGCTGCCATAAGCCCACTGCCAGTGCCAGTCGTAGTCGAGCTTCTTCCGATGGATGGGTTCTTTCGCCGCAGGCCCCAGCCAGAGATCAAGATCAATCTCAGGCGGCACCACAAGTGGCACCGTGGTTTTGCCAATGCTGCCGCGTCGCTTGTAGCAAAGCCCACGCGCGATCTGAATTTTCCCAATATTACCCGCCTTGACCCAAGCCACGGCCTCACGCAGTCCATTACTGCTCCGGCACTGACTGCCAGTCTGCACGATCTTGTTATACTTGAGCGACGCATTCACCAGTTGCCGCCCTTCCCAGACATTGTGCGAGACGGGCTTCTCTACATAAACATCCTTGCCCGCTTGCATGGCCCAGATGCCTGCGAGCGAATGCCAGTGATTAGGCGTCGCAATGCTGATGGCATCAATATCTTTTGATTCGAGAAGCTTACGAATGTCTTGGTATGTTTTGGCCTCGACACCTTGCTTCTTCAATTCGCCCGCCTGCTTCTCTAGCAATGTTTTGTTTATATCACAAAGTGCCACGATGCGTGCGCCGGAAATCCCCTGAATGCTCTTGATATGATCGGCACCGCGACCGCGAAAACCGACAACCGCCATGCGGACGGCATCACTTGACTTGCCGCAAGAGGACAAATTCTTCGCGATAAAAAATGAACCGCTGGCGAGGGCGGATTGTTTGATCAACTGGCGGCGGGTAGTCATGTGGGTTCGGGTGAGGGTTCGATTTGCAAAAGCTCGAAGCCGTCAAGCTTCGAGGCACGTTTATCAAATGTGAAAGTCTTCGTCACTGAGTTGTGAATGTTCAATCGCACGATGAGGCAGTCGGAGAATCCACATTCGACTCAGAATAACTTTCGAGCGCCTCCTCGACTGCGCTCGATTTCTCTACGACGATCTCGAGACTATCGAGCAGCTGGCGAATAACACCGCTGATTTCTGTGCGTGAGTATTTGTAGGATTTCCGCAGGACCCAGGTCAACTCGCAAAGCACGATTGCAGACACCCACACGGGAGACTCGGGACTGCATGAGGCATCCAGAAATTGCTTCGCTGCAGGCGACTGTGCCGGATCATCGCGCGTGAAATACCGGATCCAGATGTTGGTGTCCACTCCGATCATTCCTCGCTGCACGAAGAGATTGCTTCCTCCATCTCCTCCAGAGTCACTGGCCGCTCTGGTTTTGGGAGTATCCCCCACAATTCCTTGATCGAACCAGTTTTTATTCTCGTCTTCGGCTGGAGCAGGATACCATTGCCACACGGCTGCACTTCTAGCTTCGAGCCTTCTTGCAGTCCCAGCGACGCCATGATCTCATCCGGGATCGGCTCCTGCTTGTTTCTGACTTCGACAGTGGACATCCGCCCAGCTTACCACACGGCCCGGCTTTGTCACAAACCAAACGTTGCTCGCGGATCGGCAAACTCCAAGCCATGCGCATCTGCCACGGCCAGATGCGTGACTTTGCCATCGAAAATGTTCAATCCGCCGAGCAGATTGGGATCACGCTTGAACGCTCCGGGCACGCCATGGTCAGCCAGTGTTTCGATATAACGATAGGTGACATTCGTCAGCGCTTGCGTGGCGGTGCGCGCGAAGGCGGCGGGCATGTTAGCCACGCAATAATGTGTCACCTCCTCTTCGACATAGACCGGATCGTGATGAGTCGTCGCGCGTGAAGTTTCCGCGCAGCCACCTTGGTCAATGGCGATGTCCACGAAGACGCTGCCCGGTTTCATCACCCGCATCATTTCACGATCAATGAGCTTCGGTGCCTTTGCGCCCGGCACCAACACTGCGCCGATGAGCAAGTCCACAGTGGGCAAGATCTCGAGAAGATGGGCGCGGTTTGAATAAAGCGTGTGCGCTGTGTGCAGCGTGATGTCGAGAAATCGCATCCGCTCCACATCCACCTCGAGAATTGTCACATCCGCGCCGAGACCTTGCGCCATGCGCGCCGCATTCACGCCAGCAGCACCTCCACCGATGATCACTACCTTGCCAGGCAGCACGCCCGGCACACCGCCGAGCAACACGCCGCAGCCACCGAGATGCTTTTGCAAAAAGTAACCGCCCATGAGCACACTCATGCGCCCCGCGATCTCGCTCATCGGTTCCAGCAGCGGAAGACGGCGATTCACCTCCACCGTTTCATAAGCAATGCCGGTGACCTTTGATTTGAGCAGCGCTTCTGTCAGCGGCTTGCTCGCGGCCAGATGCAGATAGGTAAACAAAATCTGACCGGGGCGAAGCAAGGCATACTCGTCTTGCAACGGCTCCTTCACTTTCACGATCATGTCCGCCCGAGCAAAAACCTCATCGTGCCCCATCACCACTTCCGCACCAGCATCGAGATATTCTTTGTCAGGGAATCCGGTCCCCGCCCCCGCGCTGGTTTCGACCACCACCTGATGCCCACGTCTGATGAGTTGATAAGCTGCGCTGGGTAGCAGTCCGACGCGATTTTCCTGTGATTTGATCTCCTTGGGAACGCCTATAATCATGTGGTAAATGACAGGCGCGCGAATGGGTGTCAAGCATCACACGTCATTTCCCGCATCGATGTCAGAGCTTACGCATGAATAACTTGGGATGATCATGCATAAGCTATTCGTTGGTGCGAAGCCGCGTAGCGAATTCAAGCTTCAGCTTGTTCACCTGTGCTATGCCCATGATGAAAAATTCATCTTGGAACTAATTGGCGTGAACAAGTTAAACCGTGACTCCAACGAATTCATTTCACGACGGAAGCGGGCATAATTATGGAGGCGCAAGCCATGTGCTAAATTTTTAGCATAATTTATCTTGCGCCAGTTCCGCAGTTCTGCTAAAAAATTAGCATGAAGCGAAAACTGCACGAACTCAGCCGACGCGAGCGGCAGATCATGGATGTCATTTTCATCCGTGGCGAGGCGACCACTGCCGATGTCCTCGAAGCGATGACGGATGCACCGAGCTATTCAGCAGTTCGCGCCTTGCTGCGTATTCTTGAAGAGAAGGGGCACCTCAAACACCGCGAAGACGGACCGCGCTACGTTTATCTTCCCACGGAGCAGCGCGAGAAGGCCAGCCGCTCCGCATTGCAGCAGGTGCTGCACACGTTCTTTGAAGGATCGCTCTCCAGCGCCGTCGCAGCACTGGTGGATGCGAAAGACGGAAAACTTTCCACTGACGAGATCCAACGTCTCGAAGACATCATCAAACAAGCCCGCAACCGCTGACCACTCGCATTATGAACACCCCGACTGCCCTCCTCATTCTGGATCTCGTTCTGAAATCCACTGCCCTGCTGATTCTCGCGTTCGCGACACAAAGTATCTGGCGTCATGCCTCTGCCGCGCAGCGCGGCTTTATTTGGCTGGCGACGTTTGCCGTGCTCGCTCTGCTACCATTGACCCCATTGTTCAAGCCACGCGTCGCCTGGGATTTGCTGCCACAAAAGCAGCCCGCCGTGAGTGTCACCGCTCTCCCGGAAATCAAGCGTGCGGCTGCGATGCCGGATGTCATTCCGTCAGAACCACAAGTCATCGTGAAACCACATTGGCGGATCAGCGTAGGTGAAACTGCCGCCGCCATTTGGTTGATGGGAGTTCTGCTCGTGCTCGTGCATCGCATCATCGGAATCGCGCGACTGCGGCTGTTGAAACGTCGCACGCAGCAGATCGAAGATGCTGCCGTGAAACAACGTCTCGCCGATCTTGCCCACGAGATCGCAGTTAAGCGCCCCATCACATTGCTGCAATCCGACGCCGTGTCCGTGCCGATCACTTGGGGAACGATCCGTCCCTCCTTGCTGATGCCGACAGACGCATTGAATTGGAATCGCGCGCAGCTTGATGCCGCGCTGCGTCATGAACTCGGGCACGTCCGTCACCTGGATGCGGCGAAGCGACTCTTCGCGCAGATCGTCTGCGCGATCCATTGGTTCAATCCGCTCGTGTGGCTCGCGGCGAAATCCTGGCGCACCGCGCAGGAGCTGGCCTGCGATGATCTCGTGTTGCGAGCCGGGTCCAATGCGGAAGGCTACGCGATGCAGTTGCTCCAAGCGGCGAAATCGCTCGGCTCATCCACTTCGCTACCGTCCTTCGCACTGGCGATGGCCAAGCCCTCCACGCTGGAGACGCGGCTCACGTCCATCGTGGATGAATCACGCAACCGTCGTCCGCTTTCGCGAGCGATGAAAATTTCAGGCGCGGCTTCCGGTCTGCTCATGCTGACACTCTGCGCTGCCATGCAGCTTCGCGCCGCTGACAAGTCGCAGCCAAAGCCTACAGACGCGACCAGCAAAGACCCCCGCGTTCAAGTCTACATCATGACGAAAGTCATCGAAGCACCTATAGGCACCATGCGCGACATCATGGGCGAAGTCGCGCTGGCGCCGGGTGGAAGCACCGTCGTTTCGGATACCCAGTTGCAGGGCATTGTGAGAAAACTGAGCCAAAAAAGGGGCATCGATCTAAAGATGACACCGAGTGTGACTACCGCGTCCGGGCAACAGGCCATCGTTGAAGTTGGCAAAGAAATCGTCATCGATTCAGCCAACCCGAAGGACAAGCTATTCGTAGGCATCAAGCTCGCCCTGAAGGCTGAGGTGGGTGAAGGAACAATCGATCTGGATGTGGCGGCGAGCTCATCAGAGAACTCGGGGACAGCCAATGGAAAACCAGTGATTCAATCCCACACCATAGACGGCAAAGCGAAAATAAAACCCGGCAGCACAGTCATTCTCCAAACAGAAGCCAGCAAGAACGCAGACGGATCGAAAGAACTCGTGTTTCTCATCACCGCCAGTCTCGCACCGAGTGAGAATAACGCGGATGCTAAGCCTCCAGCCGTCACAAAGCCTACGACGCAACTCCGCGCGGAGGCCATCATCCTGCCGAAGGTGGAATTCCAGGATGCGTCGCTCGACGAGGCGCTCGAATTTCTACGCATCAAATCGAAGGATCTCGATCCCGAAAAGAAGGGCATCAATATCATCGTCGTGAAACCCAAGGAATCGGGTGGTGCGTCAGTCTCGTTGGAGCTGAAAGACATTCCTTTGATTGAAGCGTTGCGCTACGTTGCTGAGCTTTCGGGACTTGAACTAAGATTTGACGAGCACTCGGCTATTCTGGAGGCGCCAAAGAAGGAGCAAGCTGCACCGAAGGCTGCTCCCGCGCCGGCAATAGCTCCGGAGCGCGCGAAAACTGCGGTCATGAAACGCGCAGAGGCAATTATCTTCCCGAAAATCGAATTCCAAGATGCGACTCTCTTCGAGGCGCTCGAATTTCTGCGTATTAAATCGAAGGAACTCGATCCCGAAAAGAAGGGCATCAATATCATCGCCGTGAAGTCAAAGGCCGCTGACGACGCAAAGCTCACTTTGAGCCTGAGCGACGTTCCTTTGAGCGTAGCATTGCGCTACATCGCTGAACTCGCGGGCATGCAAATTAAAACCGATGAACATGCATACCTATTGATGCCAGTTGCGAAATAAACATCGCGGTAGCATCCGAGTCTCCAAGTGGCTTCATCTTCCACTTGAAGCTCGCGTCATGTGTAGTTTCCTTTGCCATCATGTTCCAGCGTATCGTCCTCGGCCTTGCACTCCTCGCGTGTCTCGCGACACCCGCCATATCTTCCAACTGGCCTGAGTGGCGCGGACCGGACGGGCAAGGCCGCGCCGAAGGCTCCGGTTATCCGCAGACTTGGAGCGAATCATCGAACGTCGCGTGGCGCACCGACATCCCTGGGCGCGGGTGGTCATCACCGGTGATATGGGAAAATCAAATCTGGATGACCACTGCGATAGAAGTCCCGACCACTCCGCAAAAGGAAAAGGAACGCAGCAAGGCCAATACCAGCGGCCAGCCGCTCACGCTGCTTGAGGAAGTGCAACTGCGCGCTGTTTGCGTGGACAAGATCAGCGGAAAAATATTGCATGACATCGAACTGCATCGCGAACACGAACCGCAGTGGGTGCATAAACTCAACAGTTACGCCTCGCCGACTCCCGTTATCGAAGAAGGACGGCTCTACTGTCACTTCGGAACCTTCGGCACGTTTTGCGTGGACACGGGCAGCGCGAAAGTTTTATGGAAAAACACGGAGCTGAAACTGAATCACGAGAACGGCCCCGGCAGCTCCATCATCCTTTGGAAGAACCTCGCCATTTTCCACGGCGATGGCAGCGACGTGCAGTTCGCCGTGGCACTCGATAAGCTGAGCGGAAAAATCGTCTGGAAAACTGCACGCTCAGGAGAGTTGAACAAGGATCCGCAGCTCAAAAAAACCTACACCACACCCCTCATGCTGGAGATGGGCGGCAAGCCCGTGCTCTTCTCGCAAGGCGCAGACTGGCTCTACGGCTACGACCCTGCGAACGGGAAAGAATTGTGGAAGGTTAGTTACGGCACGCTCGGCTTCTCGCTCAGCGCGCGCCCAGTTGCGGGCCACGGCATGTTTTTCATGAGCACCGGTTTCTTGAAGCCGCAGATGATGGGCGTGAAATACGATGGCTTGAACACACCGGAGGTCGCTTGGACCTCGACCAAGAGCGCACCGACCATGCCCTCGCCATTGCTGGTTGGAGACGATCTCTATTTTATAAGTGACGGCGGCATCCTCGTTTGCCTAGATGCCAAGACTGGCACGGAACACTATCGCGAGCGTCTCACGAACGACACCAGCAAGCGCATGGGCGGCACTTACAATGCCTCCCCCGTCTTCGCGGACGGTCGTATTTATGTGTTCAATCGCGAAGGCGTGACGCATGTGATCGCGCCCGGAAAAACTTTCCGCAAGATCGCGGACAACAAGATCGAAGGTCAGGTCATGGCATCACCCGCCGCAGTTGATGGTGCATTTTATATCCGCAGCGACAAGGCGCTCTATCGCATCGAAGTGCGCAAATAAATTCGATCAGTTCAAATCAAACAAGATCGCCTCGGCATCTATCGTCGCATTGATCGTGAGTGTGCCCGCGTCTTCTGTGTTCGCAGCATCACCGGCATCCAAGGCGACGCCGTTCAAGGTCACAGCCCCTCTTGCGAGTTGAAGCCATGCGCCGCGCCCAGCCTTCAAATCATGCGCGATTTGCTGGCCCGCCTTGAGCTTGATCCGGTAGATGTCCGCATCCTGATGAATCACCGCCGAGTCCTCGCGACCATCGGGCGAGATGACCAGCACCTTGGGCTGATCGGTATGATCCGGCCGGGGATGCCACTCGGTGTAGCTCGGTTTAAGATTACGCGCATTGGGGAAAATCCAAAGCTGAAGCATGTGCGTCGTTTCATCGCGCGAAGGATTGAACTCGCTGTGCGTCACGCCCGACCCCGTGCTCATGAGCTGAATCTGACCCGGTTTTAGTGCCCGACCATTGCCCAAGCTGTCCTTGTGCTCCAGCGTGCCTTCGAGCACGTAGCTGAAGATTTCCATGTCCTTATGCGGGTGCTCCGGGAATCCGCCGCCGGGCGCGATGCGGTCTTCATTGATGACGCGCAGCGTGCGGAAGTGCATGTGCTTTGGATCATAGTAATCCGCAAAGCTGAAACTGAAACGGCTGTCGAGCCAGCCGTGATTGGCTTGCCCGCGCTCATTGGATTTCCGAACGGTTATATTCATCTCAGATGAAGTTACGCGCGAAGAAGGCCATCGGCTGCATCTACAGTGGATGAACACTTATGAAGAATGGCCGCAAAAGTTCACAGAGAACACAAAGAAATAAGCTTTTTTGTTTTGCGATCTTTGCGTTCTCTCGCGGCTATTCATTATCACTATCAATCCGTGGTTTTTACCTCCGAATTGAACGTCATTTGAAAAACTTCGCGAGATCAGCATGCGGATTTTCCACCGCAGTCTTGTCCGCCAGTGCCGCCATGCCTTGATCAATGGCTAGCTCCTGCAGTTTGCACAGCTCGGCGATCCCCTTTTTCCCAAGCACCAGCATCGCGTTCAACTGCGGTTCGCTGAAAGTGGTCTCTTCACCGCTGCCTTGTATTTCGACAAACTGATTGTCCTC
>JBBRNC010000008.1:0-101534 GCA_038230495.1 Verrucomicrobiales bacterium | reverse complement strand
GCCCGAACAGGAATTGCTCAAGAAGTGGATTGATGAGGGTGCGAATTTTGGCACCTGGAAGGGCAAGGAGTAGAAAATCTCCAAGGCTCAAGCTTCAAATTTCAAGAAAGCTTGCATTTACAATTCCAATGCTGGCTTTGGTGCGGCTGTGGAGTTTGAAGTTTGAAGCTTCAAAAACACCTTGCGCCCTGCTTCTCCCTCGATACTCTTTGCGTCCACCTTTTCCGAACCCCCTACCTCCTAGCACATGTCCCAGCATCCAAGTCTCAAAGCATCCAGCGGCGCCGTTGGCTCCAAGCGCAGTGTTCTCAAGCGCGGCGAACGCATCAAGATTCTCAAAGCTCGTGGCGTGTGGAAAGATGGTCGCAGTCTCTACAATCTTCCTAAGACCAAGGCGGAATAGGCAGACCGCTCACTAACAATTTTTAGCAATAGGCCGCGATCTCACGGATCGCGGCTTTTCTTTTCACCTTAACCGGCCTCCGACGATGGACTTCCCGATGCGACTCAACCGTTATCTCAGCGCCTGCGGACTTGGTTCGCGGCGCGGAGCTGAAGCTCTAGTGCTCGATGGGAGCGTTCTGATCAACGGCAAGCCCTGCACTAATCTCGGCACCAAGGTCAATGCGGAAGACAGCGTCTCCGTCAATGGACGCCCCACGCGCCCGAAACAGGATACTGTCATCGCGTTTCACAAGCCTCGCGGATATGTCTGCACTCGTGCCGATGAAAGAGATCGGGAGACTATCTACGCGCTGCTGCCGGATAAATTTCAAATGCTCCACCACGTTGGTCGGCTGGACATGGACAGTTCCGGTTTGATCCTACTGACCAATCGCGGTGAACTCAGTCACCGGCTTATGCATCCGCGTCACGGAGTGGAAAAAGAATACGAAGTCACGCTGGAAAAGCCCTTTGAAGAAGCGGGTCTGGCCAAGTTGGTGAAAGGTATGTTGACGCCGGAAGGTTTCGCCAAGGCCGAGCGCGCCTGGAGCATCGGCAACTACAAAATCGGCATGGTGCTGAAGCAGGGTCTCAAGCGTCAAATCCGTCACATGCTCTACAATCTGGGTAATGATGTTCGGCGACTGGTGCGCGTGCGCATTGGAAATATTTATCTCAAAGGACTCCCCGAAGGCGGCTGGCGCGAACTCAGTGAACGTGATGCGGAGCAATTGCTTCACTTGCAAGAGCGCAGTGCTAAGCGCGCGGCGGAAATGCCCGCCTCGGAACAACCTCCGCAGGCCAAGCCCTTTCGTGCCCGCGTTCCGCGCGCACGTCGTGGCCCACAGGCTTGATGCTGCGCCTGCCAGTAGGACGACTATTAAAGTCGATCTCCACTTGATGAATCGCCTAGAAAAGAAAACCGCCTCGCACGGAGCAAGCTCAACATACGAGGCGGTTTAGAACCCACGGGTGCCGTTTGAGTAGCTGGCTGCCGTTCCATTAAGGGCGACAGAGTGGAGACCCGCCTGATGACGCGCTGCCGTCCAGTTAAGGCGTGGCATATGCGTCAGGGCGCGGCCTCCGGTGCTATCAATTATCGGTTCGGGCCATGTGCGACTGCAACAACGAACACCGCAGGAGAGGGGATTCCTTTTCAGGAAAATTCACAGGACTGTCAAAGATCTAAATTCTCAGCGGATGGTAGCTGGCAGCGTGCCAAGCAGAGCTTGTAAAACACGCGAATGAGCTTCATCCACTTCTTTCGATTCCAGTGTGCGGTCTGGCGAACGATACGTCAAGCTCCACGCCAAGGACTTTTTGTCACTCTCAAGTTTCACACCGGATGGATCAGCAAAGACATCAAAAACTTCCGCATTCAGCAGCAGGGGTTCCTTCTTCTGCTGGGCGATGAAGAACTCACTGAGCTTCGCGTTCGGCAAATCTGCTGGCACTTCCAGCGCCACATCGCGCGTGATGCCGGGGAAGCGCGGCAGATCGCTGAATTTCGTCACGCCTTGAGCGCCCTGTTGCAGTGCGCTCAGGGAAAGTTCTGCCACATAAACTGGATGCCGGGCGTCGATCTCCCGCGCGCGTGAAGGATGCAACTGAGCGATCCAGCCGAGCGTCTTGCTACCGCGTTTCACTTCCGCACTGAGCAGCCAGCCATCGAGCGGCTTCGGCACCAGTTCTAGCGACGCGCCCGCGATGCCGGGTAGCGCATCCAATGCGCCGCGCAAATCGAAGATATTCGCTCCCGGACTTTCCTTCGCGTGCCAGCTCGATGCCTGCGAGGGGCCGCTGAGCAGCAGGGCGATGCGTTCTTCTTCGCGCGATGAACCATTTTGATTTGAGATGAACACGCGGCCAATCTCGAAAAAGCGCAGGCGCGCCTGACCTTGGCGGATATTCAGCGCCGCAGTTGAGATCAAACCGGGAACGATGCTGGGGCGCAGGATGACGTGGTCTTCACTCAGAGGATTTTTTACGGCGACAGCCTTGTCTGTTGCGATAGGATGGCCGAGCACATCGCACAGTTGTGTGGGCGAAATAAGTCGCAGAGTTTGCGCCTCAAACCAACCGCGATCCACCAGCGCGTATCGCAGCAACATGCTGAAATCATAGGCGCGATCAGTGCTCTGGCTTTGCGTGAACACGCCCACCGCGCGACCCGGCACGCGCTCCAGTCCGATGACGCGCGAGATTTCTTCAATGAGATCAATCGAGCGCGGCAAATCGAGACGATGCGAAGGAATGCGCCAAGTGGATTTGTCAGTTCCATCCAAGAGTTTCTGCAATCCGAGCGACGTGAGCACGCCGTGCATTTCTTCCCGCGCTAAATCAGGAATGCCGATGAGTTGTAGCGCGCGCTTTTCATCAAGTTCGACTTCTCCGGCCAGCTTCGGCGCTTCACCGGCAACAATCAGTTCTTTCGCGGCCTCGCCGCCTGCGAGTTCGAGAATGAGTTTCACAGCCAGCGCAGAAGCGTCGGCGACTTGCTGAGGATTGACGCCGCGCTCAAAGCGATAACTGGAATCGCTGCTCAAACCGAGCCGACGCGCAGTGCGTCGGATGTGTTGCGGGTTAAAATATGCGGACTCAAGCAAGATATTTTTTGTGCCGTCAGTCACACCGGAAGTTTCATCGCCCATCACTCCGGCGATGGCGACCGGGCGCGTGGCATCAGCGATGACAAGATCGTCTTCCTTTAGTTCGCAGACATTGCCACCGAGCGTGGTGATTTTTTCATCCGCAGTCGCGTGACGCACGATGATGCCGCCATTGAGTTTGTCGGAATCGAAGGCGTGGAGCGGCTGACCAGTTTCGAGTAGCACGAAGTTGGTGATATCAACAATGTTGTTGATGGGGCGCAGACCAACGCTTTGGAGGCGCTGTTGCAGCCACTCGGGGCTGGGCGCGACGCGGATATTCTTAATGAGGCGCGCGGTGTAGAGCGGGCAAGCATCGGGCGCATCAAGACGCACTTCTGTAGCGGCGGCAGATTTTACTGGAGCAGTGACAATCGATGCGGAAGGCAAAAGCGGTTTGCCAGTCAGCGCGGCCAGTTCACGAGCGAGACCGTAGTGGCTGAGCAGATCAGGGCGGTTGGGTGTGATCTCCAGATCGAAAATCACATCGGGCGGCGAAATGTCGCGGAAGAGTTTTCCGACTGGCGCGTCAGGATCAAGAATGAGCAGGCCCGCGGTATCATCAGTCAGTCCCAGTTCACGTCCGCTGCACATCATGCCGTTGGACTGCACATCGCGCAGCTTGCCTTCTTTGATCACGATGCCGCCGGGCAATGACGCGCCGGGCAGTGCGAGCGGGATTTTGTCGCCTACTTTGTAGTTCTTCGCGCCGCACACGATCTGGCGTGGTGTGCCGCTGCCATCATCTACCTGACAGACGCTCAAGCGGTCGGCATTGGGATGCTGAACTGATTCGAGAATTTGCGCGACGACGATCTTGTCGGAGTCAATACCTTTGACTTCGATGCCCTCGACCTCGATGCCCGCGAAGGTGAGCAGATCGCGCATTTGATCGACCGACGTATCGCCGAGATCGATGTGAGTTTTGAGCCAGCTTAGGGAGACTTTCATGGAACGGAGATTCGTTGTTAAAACTGCGCAAGAAACCGCACGTCATTTTCAATCAAATGACGAATGTCTGTGATGCCATGCAGGATCATCGCGAGGCGGTCCAGCCCTAGACCGAAGGCAAAGCCGGTGACTTCAGCGGGATCGAAGAGTTTGTCGCCGCGCTTGGATGAGATCGCTTCGAAAACGGCGGGATCGACCATGCCGCAGCCAGCGATTTCAATCCAGCGCGCGTCCCGTCCTTTTGCTTCGAGCTTGATGTCGATTTCAAAACTTGGCTCGGTGAACGGGAAGAAATGCGGGCGAAAACGAATCTGTATCTGCGGCCCAAAAATTTCCTGGAAGAAAAACTCCAGCGTGCCTTTGAGATCGGCCAGACTCACATTGCGATCCACATAGAGACCTTCGAGTTGGTTGAAGACGCTGAGATGGGTCGCATCAATTTCATCGCGCCGATAAGCTGCGCCAGGAGCGATGATGCGAACGGGGAGTGCTTTGACGGTCTCCATCGTGCGGATTTGCACCGTGCTGGTGTGCGTGCGCAGGAGACGACCATCGGGAAGATAGAACGTGTCTTTTTCATTGCGCGCGGGGTGGTCGGCAGGTGTGTTCAGCGCATCAAAGCAGTGCCATTCGGTTTCGATTTCGGGGCCTTCGGCGAGTGCGAATCCCATGCGGCGCAGGGCCTGCACCGCGCGGTCACGCAGGCGAGTGAGCGGATGCAGCGCACCGCCGCAAACGGGCCGACCGGGCAAGGTCACATCAATTCCCTTCACGGCCTCTGAATCTTTTGCGGCTTGAAGAGCGAATTGCTTCTGTTCAATGCCGACGGTGATGGCGGTGCGCACTTCATTGAGCTTGGCGCCTACCGCGGCTTTTTGATCAGGCGGGACGTCCCGCATTCCTGCGGCCACAGAATTGAGACTGCTTTTTTTACCCAGATAGTTTACTCGGAAATTTTCGAGCGCAGTTTCATCATTGATGGATGATAGCGCGGCGAGTCCGTCGGTCTGGATTTGATCAAGCTGGTTGAGCATGGCGGAATGGTATTGTTTCAGGTAATCAGTTTTCAGTGGGGATCAATGAAAACAAAAAGCCGGAGCTTGCGGCCCCAGCTTTTCGGCTATTCGATGAATGGCGTGTCTTTTCAAACACGCGCCACTTACGCAGCGACGGCGGAGCGTTTCTTTTCCAGAGCTTGCTTCGCTTGCTGGATGAGAGTCAGGAACGCGGCCTCGTCCTTGATGGCGAGATCGGACATGACTTTGCGATCCATCTCGATGCCAGCGGCTTTCAAGCCCTCAGTGAAGCGGCTGTAAGTAAGGCCATGCGGGCGAGTGGCGGCGTTGATACGCAGGATCCACAGACGGCGGAACATGCGCTTGCGATTCTTACGGTCGCGATAGTTGTAAACCATCGCCTTGCGGACGGCGTCCTTGGCGTAGCGATAGAGTTTGGAGCGGAAACCGCGATATCCCTTGGCGGCTTTGATGACGCGCTTGCGGCGCTTGCGGCTGGCGACAGCGTTGGTTGATCTGGGCATGTTATTTTTCTAATGAGCAGGCTGTTGTTATGGATGCGGCGCGGACCTCACTTGCTCGAAGGTTTGAAAAAATCCAAACCAGGCCTGAGCGCCGTGGCCGCGTCGGGCGGCCGTAAAATTTCAACCGAAAGGCATGTTTTCCTTAATGTGCTTGGCATCGCTTTTATGCACCAGCGCAGGCTTACCAAGGCGGTTTTTCCGTTTGCGGTTTTTGCTTTGCAGCAAGTGGCGCTTGCCCTGACGGCGGCGAAGAATCTTACCGGTGCCGGTGATTTTGAACCGTTTGGAAACGGATTTTCTAGTTTTGGCGATGCCTGCGTTTTTGGACATAAGGGCGCGAAGGCTAGTTGGGATACGCTCGGATGCAAGAGGAAAAATACTTACTCGCGAGGAAAGAAAATACGGTAAAAATCCAATCCCCAAAATCCACGAAATTTACATGCTGGAATTGGCAGCACGAATCGTGCCTTGAGCAACTCAGGACGGCGCAAGAAACTGGCGGAATTCAGCAATCGGCTCTCATTTGTGAGAAATTATCAGAAATAAAAAAAGATATTTGATATGATCATCCATAAATGCTAAAAGTTAGGACTTATTAAATTTATTTAAACCATGCCCACCCTTGCTCCTGAATCCACTTCTGTAACCAGCAAGCCGGAATCGGACGCAGCATCGGCACAGGCCATCATCGAACAAATTAAAGGTGCGAATTTCTTTTTGCGCACCGCGCTCGATCAGGTTGCGGATGGCGTTTTGATTTTGCAGGGCGAAAATGCATCCGGCTTTGGCCCGCGTATTCTTTTCAATAACACGCCCATGGCCAGCATGGTGGGCGCTGATCCCGTGAAGGGATTGCGCGAGCGGTTCATTACACAACTCGTGGCCACCCAGCAGGAAGCGGACGATCTGGTAAAGGTGCTAAACGATGCGGCCAACAACGGCTCGGCAGAGTGGAGTGGCGGATTAAAAACCTTTTATGACTCGCGCGTTGTTCCCTGCCGCTGGCGCATTCGCGCCGTGCAGAATAATCACGGCCTGCTCATGAACTACACCATTACGGTGTGCCCATTAGAAGAGAAAGCGAAGGCCGTTACGCCAGTCGCAGAGTCATGTGTGGCGGATGCCGATGCTTCGCTGCGCTTGCGCAATGAGAACCTCGCTTTCGCCGCGCGCGGGATGGCGCATGACGTGAACAATATTCTCGGCATTATCGGTGTCCGCGTTTCCGAGGCTGCGCTCAGCATGCCAGCGACCACGGAAGTCGGCGCCTTGTTAGAGAATGCACTCGATGCTGTGAAGCGCGCCCAAACGCTGACCAATGGAGTCTTGCAATTGTCGAAAGACATCCCGGCAAAAATCGAGCCGCTGGATATTCAGAACATTATTCGCGAAACCACGAGCGTGGTGCGCAGCGGAACTGCTGTGCGCATCGAAGTTCTCGTGGAGGATAATCTCTGGTCGGCCATCGCTGACGCAGCGCGCATCGGCCAGGTTCTGCAAAACCTCATCATCAATGGCATTCAGGCCATGAAGGGAGAAGGGCGCATGGAGATCATCGCGCGTAACGCCCACATCACTCAAGGCGACAAAAAAATCGCGCCGGGTCGCTATGTCGAAATCATTGTGCGCGATCGTGGAGCAGGCATGTCGCCAGAGACAGTGTTGCGACTCTTCAATGAATCATTCACGACCAAGCAACGCGGCAACGGTGTCGGCTTGATGACCTGCAAGCGCATCATTGAAGATCATGGCGGAGACATTCGCGTGTCCTCCATGATCGGCACCGGCACCGAGTTCACCTTCTTTCTGCCAGCTACTCATCTGGCACCCGCGAAGGTGGAATCACGCGCGCCACAAACTTTGATGCGCGGCACTGGTTCCATTTTGTTGGTGGACGATGAACCCGATCTTCTGATCGCGACCGTCGCCGTGCTCAAGCGCTGCGGCTATCGTGTCTTCGCAGCGCATAATGGCGAAGACGGCGTGCGCACCTATCAGCAACTCGCCCGTGCGAATGACCCGGCAGATGTAGTCATCATGGATCTCACGCTCGCCGGTGGATTAAGCGGCGAGGAGGCCATGCGGGAAATTATCGCCTTTGATCCGCGTGCCAAAGTGATCGCGTCCAGTGGCGGACTCGTGGAGCAGATGCGGCAAGAATATACTTCAGCGGGCTTTGCCGAGGTCTTGCCCAAGCCCTACGTGGCCTCCATGCTCTCGCAAGTCGTGCATCGCGTTCTCAGCAGCGGCAGCAGTCACGGCAGCGCGATCGCAGCGTGAAAGCTGGTGTCATCAGCTTGGTCGCGTTGGTAATTTTTTTCGGGAGAAGCGCATTCGCGGATGAGCTTGTGGCTTTCGCAAGTCCGAACGGCACCAAGTTGCAAGTGAACTCCCAGAAGCTCGTGCAAGATGCACCGCATATTTATCCCGGCGTTCTCGATACACCGAATGCAGAATTGCGCATGATTGTGAGCATAGGCACTCAGCGCATCTATCTTATCAATGGCAATCAAGTCGCCTTCGATACACCGATCTCCAGCGCTGTGGTTGGCTTCCGCACACCGCGCGGCGCATTCGCGATCAAGGATAAAGTCCGAACCGGCAAGATTTCCAACATCTACAAATGTCCCATGCCCTTCTGGATGCGCATGGGACAGACCGAGTTCGGCATGCATGAGGGCTTGTTGCCGGGCTATCCCGCTTCACATGGCTGCATACGGATGCCTCGCGAGAGTGCGCAGTTCATCTTCGATCATGTCAATGTAGGAACGACTGTCGAAGTCGTGAACTCATGGAGTCCGAAACGCATATTGGTCCCGCAGCAGTGATTATTGCAAGTTTGGAATTGACCTGAATCAATTCTATTTTTTGGGTTTTAAACCACCACCGACAGAGGGAACGCTTTTCTCTGCCTCCACCACATCGAAGTCCTGTATGCCCAACTCCTCGTCGCCGAGCAGAAGTTGCACGCGGTATTTCCCCGGCGGCAATCCATTTTTGGCCCGCAATAAACTGGTGAGAGATTTTTGTGCGCCTTCGGCCTTGATAGGAGCCACCGCGATCTCTTGATTTTTTTCACCCGCTGCTTCCACGAGAGTCCAGATCACCCGTGTGCCCTGCACTATGGCGGGCGCGGTCAGCGAGAACTCAGCATGGAATATCTTATCGTCCGTTCCAAAAGATTTCGCAGCTTCATCGGGCGCTCCTTTGCCGTTGTCGTGGAAGAATGAAACCTTCGCGACTGCTGGTTTGCCCGGCTTCACATTCGCGTCGGCCTTGACCGAGAACTTCTCTCTGGACGATTCCTTTCCGTTCACCACGACCACGACTTCATGCGCGCCTTCCGGCCAACCGCCTTTCGGAAAGAATGAAAAATAAAATGGCACATCCTTTTTGTTTTCCTCCATCGTGAAACTCTTCGTTCCCGCCGGATCAAGTTTGCCGCCGACCATCCAGTTTACTTCCAGCCATGAGCCGTTCCCGAGGTCGCCGCGCCCAGCCAGCACAACTTTTTGCAAGTTCGTGAATGCCCGCGTCTCATCCACTGGGGCGCTCTTATCATCAATGCCGCGCGCTAATGTCACGGAGTTGATCTTGCTCGGGATAGAATCCTTCGGTGGCGCGACCACAAAGGGAAAGCTGCCCAGTGCTGCACCATCAAAGGTCACATCTGTATGATAGACCGCGCCCACCGGCAGAGCCGCGTTGGGCTTCAAGCTGAAACCCACAAAAGTGTTCTGACCGATGGAAAACATCACGCCCTTGTTCACCTCCGCCACATCCACCTTGGCTTCCGCGATCAGTTGGTCTTGAAAGAAAAATTTCGCTGTCGCGATTCCACTTTTCGGCCGTCCCTTCAACTCAATCGAGAGGCGAATTTTTTCATCGGGATAAAACGATTCTGCCTTGTCTTTCGCTGACTGGTTTTCATCGAGCGTCCGGCAATAAGTCGCGCTTTTCAGCAGAGTATCAGCGGCGTGACCTGCTGACACGAGGGTTAGCAATAAGACGGCGGCAGTGGCGAATCGTGATGCATTCATGACATGACATTGTTACTGACTTTAGCCTCAGGCAAGCGGAGAAGAACACTGAGTCTAGCAAGCCACGCAACCGCTTCTTGGAAAACTTGACCTCGGAGATCATCCGGCGTCTCGTCATCCAGATGATAGATCCTTCCGACCAATCTAATGCCGATGTGCCTGCGCCGAAGCATCAGCGTAGAAAGCGATATGGCGGAAAAAATCCGCGCCGTTTCGAGGACAAATACAAAGAACATCAGCCGGAGCGATACGCGGATACCGTTGCCAAAGTGCGCGCATCCGGCAAGACACCCGCTGGGCAACATGTGCCGATCATGCTCGCGGAAATTATGGAAGTGCTTGCACCGCAGCCGGGTGAACGAGTGGTGGATGCCACACTCGGCTATGGCGGTCACGCCGAGGCGCTGCTCCGCGCGCTGCAGCCCAAGGGTTGTCTGCTCGGACTGGATCAGGATCCCATTGAGATAGTGAAGACGGAGACGCGACTGCGCACGCTCGGGTTTCCTGACAAATGCCTGACCGTGCAGCGCACGAACTTTGCCGGAGTTCGCCGTGCTCTTGATGAAATAGGATGGAGCGTCGGAGCAGACGTGATCCTCGCCGATCTCGGCGTGTCCTCCATGCAACTGGATAACCCCGCACGCGGCTTCAGTTTCAAAAACGACGGCCCGCTCGACATGCGCATGAACCCACAGCGCGGAGTCTCCGCGCGTGATCTCTTGCGAATAATCAGTGCCGAAAAATTAGCAGCCTTGCTCAAAGAAAACGCTGACGAACCCCATGCCTCAGCCCTCGCTGAAGTGCTAGCTGGCCAGAATTATGCTGGCACTCAAGTTCTCGCGTCGGCAGTGAAAAAGAACCTGCCGCGTCATATGAGTGAAGATGCTGTAGCGACCACCACGCGCCGCGTGTTTCAAGCCTTGCGAATCGCTGTAAATGAGGAATTCAGCGCGCTCGATTCCTTCCTGCGTGAACTGCCAGACTGTCTCCGTTCTGGTGGACGGGTTGCAATTCTCACGTTCCACTCCGGCGAGGATCGTCGTGTAAAAAAATGCTTCCAAACCGCCGAGCGCAGCGGCATTTTCTCAGCCATCAGCGATGAAGTGCAGCGTCCCACAGCAGAAGAAATCCGTCTCAACTCCAGAGCCGCGCCCGCGAAACTGCGCTGGGCGGTGAAGGCGTGAGATTCATTATCGCGTCGAGTGGAGTAACACAGTCGGGACGAGTTGTGTTACGCGTGGCGCCACGCCTCTCAAGCTTTTCTGCACCGCCTCCACATGGTCATCGCTGAGAAGGCGCTGCCAGATTCATAGGCCAGACAATGCACTGCTTTAATCACTGAACTTCAGTGCGCTCTGCCACTCATGTTCCAGACCATGCTGCTGAATGAGTTCGATCAATGGCTGGTGATCCCATTCATCACCCAGGCTCGACAACATCCGGCTGATGTCACGCAGATGTTTCGCTGCGTCTCCTTCGCGGTAAAACTGGAGCTTCCTGATGATAACATATTCCGGTGGGGCGAAGATTACGTAGTCGCCTTCAAGGTCTGCGGTGCGGGCATGGGCGAGACCCCATTCATGCAGTTTGTCGTGACCTGTGAGGTAGATGTCGGCCTTGAATCCGGTATCGTGATGGATCAGGTTGAAATGACCGCGTTGCGGGCGTGACAGTTCGATCTGTATGACTTCTTGTGGTGGGCAATAGAACTCGTCAGCAGGGAATGCTTGTTCAATGCGGACTGCATCTTCGCGCTTGAGAAAGACGATGATATCCACGTCATTGGTCATGCGGGGCTCGCCGTAGTAGATCGCTGCGACGCTGCCGCTCACCATGTAGCGAAGGCCCAGTTCATTGAGCTTCCGGGTGAATATGAGAAATGGCTCAGGTAACGGCATGTTTGAAAATTTCCTTCACGCGCTGCTGCACCCTGTCCTCGCTCCATTCGGGGTGCTGCTCCCGCAAGCGAGCCGCTTTCAGCTTCCGCGCGGACCAGTAGAGTCCGAAAGCTGTGCGCAGCTTTTGTGCACCCGTCATGCGACGCAGCGTGGCGATATATTCAGGAGTGAGGTCGGAAGCCATTGGCAAGAGGATAACCAAGGTGATGGGTGGTTTCCACGAAAAAGGCCGCTGAGTTTCTTTAGTCGCATCAAAAGGAGTTCAAGGCGTTGGAACTTCTTCCAGAGCGCCTGCGGGTCATGATGTTGGTCACGAGATTCGAGATTCTTCAGCAATCCCAAGGTCTTCAAGCTGCCGTGCTGCTGGACGGACCTGACATTGTCGCGGATTCTGAAAAAATGCTTCGGATGACGACGGCTGCATTTGAATTTTTAGATCAACCGGCTTTCGGTCGATTTCTTGAAAGGCTTGTTCCGGCGGTATCCGAGCATCTGACGCGTCTCGTAATCGCGGAACAAGAGGATCGACTTGATGAGTTTGTATCGCCGTTGGATCAGGATGAAACCTGGATGGCCATGGGCTTTCCCTACATTCACGAACTCAGGAATCAGGTAGGGGATCACGCCGAGGATTTAATATTTCCTCAGACGTGAACTGACAAGTCGGATGCTCCTGTCCGTCTCTTGAGCGGCGGCCTACCCAATCACCTCTGGCCATTCCGTGTGGAACATCTGGCCTTCGGGTTTGTCGGTGCGTTCGTGGTGTAGGCGCTAAAAGATTCAAGACGCCATTTCCATCATAACTTTTGTGCGGACTATGGGTAGAGTAAGGCCATCGCGCTGAGCTGTGGCAACCAAATCTTCGGCGATTTCCACCAGCTGATCGTAAACCTCGCCAGGTGTATCACCGTGGCAGCAGTCGCCACACAAGTCCGGGATGCTGCCCACAAAGCAACTGTCCTCGTCACTCCATCGCACGAGTTTCACGTAGTTGTCGGCGAGCTGTTGAATGGTTGTTCTCATGATTTTGACTCCCGTATCTTATCACGAACATGCTTTTCCTGATAGTGTTTTGCATCCTCGCCATCTTTTCCCGATAACAAAGCAAATCCGTCCAAATTGGGATGTGTGAATTTACGGTGGGATCCCTTGCCGCCAGATCGCAAAGCGAAACCGGCACCCATCAGGTCTTGGGCAAGCTGGCGGATTTTTCGCGGCATGAAAAGATCGTTTTGTGGTTGCCTACCCAATCACCTCCGGCCATTCCGTATGGAAGAACTGGCCTTCGGGTTTGTCGGTGCGCTCGTAGGTATGAGCGCCGAAGAAATCTCTTTGGGCTTGGAGGAGATTCGCGGGGAGGCGTTCGGCGCGGTAGCTGTCGTAGTAACCGAGGCTCGCGGAGAATGCGGGGACGGGGATGCCGTTGAGAGTGGTGAGGGCGACGACCTCGCGCCAGTTTTGCTGGGTCTTGCTGATTAGGTCTTTGAAGAAGGGATCGAGCATGAGGTTCACTAGCGCGGGATTGCTGCGATAGGCGTCGGTGATGCGATTGAGGAATTTCGCGCGGATGATGCAGCCGCCGCGCCAGATGGCGGCGATGCGTCCGAGGTCGAGACCCCAGTTCTTTTTCTCCCCCATCGTTTTGATGAGGTCGAGACCTTGGGCGTAGCTGATGATCTTCGAGGCGTAGAGAGCGTCGTGGACTTTTTTCACAAGGGCAGCCTTATCGGTCTTGATGGTGCCGTCAGGGCCAGCGAGCTGAGTGCTGGCGGCGACGCGTTGTTTCTTCTGGCTCGACAGAATGCGGGCTTCCACGGCGGCGTTGATGGTGCTGATGACGACGGCGTTTTCCGCAGCATTGATCAGTGTCCATTGGCCTGTGCCTTTTTGTCCGGCCTTGTCCTGGATGAGTTCAACGATGGGCTTGCCGGTCTCAGGGTCTTTTTGTTCAAGCGCTTTTCCGGTGATCTGGATCAGATAGCTTTGCAGGTCGCCATCGTTCCATTCGTTGAAGATCGCGGCCATTTCGTCGGTGGTGAAGCCAGCGTGTTTGAAAATGTTGTAGGCCTCGCAGATGAGCTGCATGTCGCCATACTCAATGCCGTTGTGGATCATCTTCACGTAATGGCCAGCGCCGCCGGGGCCGATGTGAATGACGCAAGGCTCGCCGTCCACTTTCGCGGCGATGCTCTCAAAGATGGGCTTCATTACTTCCCAAGTGCTCGCAGGGCCGCCGGGCATGATGCTCGGGCCTTTGCGCGCGCCTTCTTCTCCACCGCTCACGCCTGCGCCGATGAAGCGCAGTCCTTTGCCGGTGAGATAGGCATCGCGACGTTCGGTGGTTTTGTAGAAGGAGTTACCGCCGTCAATGATGATGTCGTCTTTCGAGAGAAGCGGAATGAGCTGTTCAATCACTGCGTCCACGGCATCGCGATCACTGTCGGCCGTGGCGGTGGATTTGACCATGATGTGAATTTTGCGCGGCGTGGCGAGGCTTTGAACGAATTCTTCGAGCGTGTGGCAGCCGACGAGTTTCTTGCCGGGATGCTTGGCGATGAACTCGTCCGTGGTGGCGGTGGTGCGGTTGAAGACGCTGACTTGGAAGCCGCGGCTTTCCACGTTCAAGACTAGGTTCTGTCCCATCACGGCGAGGCCGATCAATCCGAAATCACTTTTGTTGCTCATGTTCTTTTTTAGTGTCGAGTTATCCGCAGTCGTTCTGACAAAGCGGGGATTCAACTAGCCTCAACCAGCCGCTTGGCAACTGGGAAATTCTTCATGCATCGCATGAATCTTCAGCTCAGTTCTTCTTAGTGGCCGATGCCGTGATGCTGGCGCGGATGTTTTCAATGAATTTCTGGTCGTCCTCACTGAGCCTAGCTAGCGCCACCTCGACGGGTTTGCTGTCAATGAAGAGCCGCGCTTTGGCATCGCGCACCACGGTCGGATGATCTGGCATCAGCGGTGGCGCAGAGGGAGATGGTTTGGCGTCCGCTGCGATTTTTGTTTCCACTATCAAATCCTCGAAGGCGATGAGCTTTCCAAGTAGCGATTTCCCATCGGCGCTTTTCCACTGACGGGGTTCGCTCAGCGAAATGTAGGAGATGGTGCGAACAGTTTTTTCCTGTGGCTTGGGCTGGCTGGTCACACCGATATTGCTCGAACTGCCGCCGCCAGTGGTGCGGGTGGTGAATCCTTTCGGCGACGCGGGCACGACTTGAGCGCTGGCCAAATCAGCCCATGCGGCCAGCAAGATCGCGATAACTAACGGCTTGAAACAAAGTCTGTGCGAGTTCATGAGGCTAAGATTAACAGACTCCGATGGCAAACGGCAAGCTTGATGTTGCGGCAGAAATCGCGATGGATCGTGTGTTCATGCCCGCGTTCACCATCCATCTTTCAGAAAGCCCGATCATCGCCGGGCCTACGGTATTTGCCGATGGCGAGGGCGCGGAGACGCAATTTCTCGGGGTGGTGCGCGGCGAGGAAGATGGCCAGCCGATCAGCGGGATCGAATACAGCGCTTATCGCCCGATGGCCGACAACGAACTCGCGGCCCTCTGCGAACGCGCCCAAGTCGAGCATGGGGCGCATCATGTCGAGATCAGGCATCGGCTTGGCTTTGTTCCCGCGAAAGAACCGAGCATCATCATTCGCGTGCGGACAAAGCACAGTGCGCTCTCATTTGATCTGTGCCGGTGGTATCTAAAAGAGATCAAGACCAGCGTGCCTATTTGGAAAAAGCCGGTGTTTTCCGAAAGGTGAATTGACTTTGCATCGTCTGCTTCTAACAACGGTTCGACGCAACGCGCATGAATCTTCCTAACAAACTCACCATTGCCCGTCTTCTGCTGACGGTGGTGTTCGTCGTGTTGTTTTATGTCCCGCTAGAAAACCGAGTGTCGTGGGCGTTGATCATATTCCTCGTCGCATCATTCACGGATTACCTCGATGGCGAGATCGCTCGTCGGCAGAATCTCGTCACGGATTTCGGCAAGCTGATGGATCCACTGGCAGACAAGATTCTCATGGCTGCGGCCCTAGTGATGCTGGCGGCTGAGCCGCGCGAGCCATTGCGACTACCCGCATGGACGGTGATCGTGGTGTTAGCTCGCGAGTTCTTCGTGACTGGCATTCGCCTGCTCGCGATGAACAAGGGCGCGGTGCTGGCCGCAGAGAAACTCGGCAAGCACAAAACCCTCTGGCAGATGATCACCGTCGTCTATTTCATGGCCGCGCGCGCCAGCGCAGAGCCACCCGGCCCTGGCGGTGGCGAACCGATGATGCAATGGGCCGCCCATGCGTTCGAGTGGAAATGGTTCTCGCCCCACGTGTTCGGCTTCTCCTGTCTCGCCATCATGGTTTCACTGACACTGATCTCCGGCTGGAGTTACTTTTATAAAAACCGCTCACTGTTTCTCAACGGAGCGGGGAGTTAGGGTGAGGAGAGGATGAGCACAGCTTCGAAGGGGTCTGTGTCGAGCGCGTGTATAACCAGTTCGTGTGCCGTGATTAGTTGGACGAGTTGCTCTCGGGTGCAGTTGCCAATACGTAGCCAGACGATTTTGGGTGGATGGCCGTAAAGCATACTGCGCTGATGAAAGTCGGAGTCCTTCGTGATGATGGCTAAGCCGTGGGTGCGCGCATACTCCCACACTTCCTCGTCGGGTTGGCCAAGCAGCCCGCACTCGCGGACGTGCGTGCTGTTGGGGAAAAGCATCTCCACCAAGCGAGGCAGCTTGGGAGAAAGATTCTCATCAAAGAGCAACTGCATGCGGAACGACGTTTAGGCGGCGGTCACTGTCAGCGGCAAACGCAAAGCACGCCTGAATGTCGTCGGCGGTCAGGTCAGGAAAATCGTCCAGCACTTCGGCAATGGTCATGCCGCCACCGAGGTAATCGAAAACGTCCGCCACTGCGATCCGTGTGCCGCGTATGCAGGGCTTGCCGCTGCGAATGCGTGGATCGATCATAATACGCTCTCGGTAATTCATGTTGGGAAGTTAGCTATTTTGGCATCACGAGTCAAGGCGCACGCAGAACCGTGTCGCGGAGCAGCACAGACACTATCTGACGCTGATCTCCAGATGGAGTTACTTTTGGATGAGCCGGAAGCTGTTCATTCACGGGGATTTTCCAGTATTTTATCAAAAAAACAGCCAGTTCACTTCCACTCCGGAATCCTGAACCCCAGAGCAACATATTTCGCGCGGAAATCCGCATCGAGCGCGGCGAGATCACTTGCTGAGAAAAGATGACGCGCATAGTGACTGCGAATGTCTTCGATGGAAGAATCGCTCTTAAGGTAAGAGGGGGCGGGTTCGCCGCCGCGTCCCTGAGTGCGGAACCAGGCGGAGTCGGTGGCCAGTTCGTCAAAGTATAAGCGGATGCGGCGCGCTTCACCATTGTCGGCCATGTGGAGATAGTAATGCACGAGGAACATGGAGGAGAGATACATGCGATGGAGCTGGATATGAGCGGCGCGATTATTGACATTAGTGCTCCAGTCGCGGTCAGTTTTTTTCACCAGTTCGCTAGGGCGCATGATCCAGCTTTCCGGTAGGCGAGTCGGCGTAGCATTCGCGGGAGCGGGCGGTTTATTAGAGGGCGAGGCCATTACTTGCGCGTCTTGTTCTCGCGAGAGCTTATCGTAGGTATCCAGCCGCGTGTGCAAGGCCTGCAAGCGGTCGCGGGCACCGAGATAGAACACTCCGTTGCGATAGATCATGTTACCTGCGTATTCGGCCAGGCCTTCCGCAACCCATTTGGGCATGAGCGGCAGCAGTTCCGCTGTGGTCTGATGCGCCATCTCATGAATGAGCACGGTGGAGTGATAGTTGTAACTCTTAGTATTGTGTCCCGCGAATTTCTCGATGCCCAGACTCTCGAATGGAACGAGGAGCACGCCTTGGCCGCTCATGTTTCCCATGATGAACACGCCCCCGCTGCCGGGTGGGCCGCCTGCGCGTTCGTAAGCCGTGCGGCTCTGGCAGATGCGTGCGCCAAAGGTGCGGCCCTCCAATGGAGCGAAGCGCAGCGGTAACGAGTAGATTAATTTCAGTGTGCCTTCAGCGACGGTGGCGAAGTCATTGATCACGGATGCGGATACTTCAGCGTCGCAATTAAATTCATAATGCGGGCTGTGGAAAACGAAGACTCCATCTTTGGATTTTCCGCCTGTGAGCTTGATCTCTGGCTGGAGCACGGTCTCGGGCCAGATCGGAAGCGGGAGCTGTTGCGCGGGGGATTTATCCTTGGCCCATTCCTTCAACCATGTTTGGTCATCAGCAGACAGTTTGGCTAGAGGCAGCTTGGCGCGTTGCTTGCCTTGCACGATCACGACGGCGTTGCCTTGTTCGATGCCGAGAATGTCAGCTTCAATTTTTCTGCCCGCGCTGTCTTTCCATTCTCGCGCAACGACGCTGGTGCTCAGAAGGAGCAGGATCGAAAACATCTCAAGCTGGAGGCAGGAGTGGCGTTTCATTGTCGGAAAGGATGATGGAACTGCGCACGTCCGTCCAGTCAAATTCGCCGCGCTCCAAATTTCACTCCAAAGTTGCGCTTCGCTCATCGCGAAGTAAGGAACGCGGCTCTGATGGCTTCCCCCAAACACTTTCACTTCATCGGCATCGGCGGCACGGCGATGGGCTCTGCGGCTGCGGCCATGCGCGTGGCCGGACATGTCATCACCGGCTCGGATCAAAAAGTTTATCCACCGATGTCCACGATGCTGGAGAAGTGCGGCATCAAAGTAATGGAAGGCTACAAGCCAGAAAACTTGCCCGCAGAAGCAGACTGCATCGTGGTGGGCAACGCCATTTCGCGTGGCAATCCAGAGGTCGAGGCGGTGCTCGAACGCCGATTGCCTTTTACTTCTCTCGCGGAACTGCTGCGCTCTCAAGTTCTGCAAGGGCGACGGAATTTAGTCGTCACTGGCACCCATGGAAAAACGACCACGACCTCGATTCTAGCTTGGCTGCTAGAGCACGCAGGCAAAAACCCGGGCTATCTCATCGGCGGTGTGCCGGACAATTTTGCAGTGGGCGCGCGCTTCAATGCCTCGGAGTTTTTTGTGATTGAGGGCGATGAATACGACACCGCCTTCTTCGACAAACGCTCGAAGTTCATCCACTACCTGCCTGAGTGCGTCATCGTCAACAATCTCGAAATGGATCACGCGGACATCTTCGAGTCCGTGAAGGACATTCAGCGCGAGTTCACGCGCATGTTGAAGCTCGTGCCGCGAACAGGGCGTGTTTTCTTGAATGGCGACGAAGACAACTGCCGGGCTTTGATCAAGGACTGTCCCGCGCCGGTTTCAACCGTTGGCATTGGCGAAGATTGCGAGATCAAAATCAAAATCACGGATGCAGCGGCGGAGCACACAGGCTTCGAGTTGAATGGCGAAAATTTCATCGTGCCGATGGTCGGCGAGTTCAATGTGCGCAATGCTGCGATGGCCGTATGCGCGGCGCGTCATGCGGGATTGAGCGATGCCCAGATTCGCGCGGCGCTGCTGGAGTTCAGGGGTGTGCTGCGACGTCAGACGGAACGCGGCACCGTGAATGGCATTCACATCATTGACGATTTCGGCCATCATCCGACCGCTATCCGCGAGACCTTGCGCGGTCTGCGCCAGCGATACAAGGGCGCGCGTTTGTGGGCCTTGTTTGAACCGCGCTCCAACACCAGTCGGCGCAATCTTCTCCAGAACGAACTCATCACCGCGCTCAAGGAGGCCGATGGCTCAATCATCGCGGCGGTGAACACACCAGAGAAAGTTCCTGCCGGTCAGCTTCTGGATGTGGATGCCGTGGCTGCAGCAGTTCGAGCGGCGGGTCGCGAAGCCTTTCATGAAACCGGAGTGGACGCGATCATCGCGCGCTTGAAGCCGCTGGTGAAATCGGGCGATGTGGTGATCGTCTTTAGCAACGGCGGATTTGAAGGCATACATCAAAAGCTCATGGAGCGGCTTTAGAATGTAGGTGATGCGTCTCGCTTCACTCACTCCACGAAAGACCCATGACCACGTGGGAGTGAAGTCGTTTATCATGGGACGGGAACCGGTGAGTGAAGCGAGACGCATCACCTACGTTGTCCTTCGTGAGAGCGATGTGGCTTGCTATTGCTTATAATTACTATAAATTAAGCGACTTCCTGTTTCATGTCGCGTCGTCCTCTCATTTTTCCGATTGTAGTGCTGTCGTTTTTGATGGCATTCGCGCCTGTGGCTCAGGGCATTCTGTTTTACGACACGGGCGATGCCTCGCACAACATCGCTGCTCCGACTGGGACGTATGTAGACTCTGGATGGCAGTATGAAGGCTATTTCGGCAGTTATCTGGGGACTATGATTTCGCCCACGATGTTCATCACTGCGCAACACATCGGAGTGAACAGTTCTACGTTTTCATACGACACGATTTTCAGCGGTGCGGCCACGGTGAATTATTCCATTAACACCAGCGCCAATGGCGGCACCGGCTACTGGGACATCGCGGGCACCGACTTACGCATTTATCAGATTACTGGAGGAATATTTTCAACCTACGCGCCAGTATATACTGGTAACGCGGATTTGACGGCAGAATTTGTGGGCACGGGGCGTGGCGGGCCGCGCGGCGCGGATGTCACACTGAGCAGCGTCTTGAAAGGCTACAGCACCAACGGGAGCGACGGCGTCGCACGTTGGGGAGTGAACAACTTCACCGGCTCGGTGAGCAGCGGGGTAGGGCCATTGCTGGTGGCGGACTTTAATCCGTTACCGAGTCTGGAAGAGTTCACCCTTTCGGGCGGTGACTCCGGTGGCGGAGCCTTTATCAATGTGGGCGGAGTGTGGCAACTCGTGGGCATCAATTACGGAGTTGAAAATGGCCCGTTCTCGGCCAGTGCGGATGGTTCCAATTCATTCACGGCGGCGCTGTTCGATACCAGCGGATATTATGAGCAAAACGGCAGCATCTGGATTTCGGTCACCGGCCCATCATCACTTTATCTTTCGCGTGTGAGCAGCAGTGCAGCGGAGATTCAAAGCATTGTTGCCGTGCCCGAACCCTCGTCGGCACTGTTAGTTGGCAGCGCGGCAATCCTTCTGTTTTTTAGAGTGCGCAGACCAAAGCGCTAGGGATCAAATGGATTGCCCGAATTGATTCTGGTAAGAACACCAGTGCTGATCGCTTATACCTTATCTACTAATGAAACATACCCTAAAGCTCTTTCTCGCAACGGCGATTTCTGCCGCGTCCTTAGTCGCGCAGACGCCTGAGCCGCAGCCACAACCTAAACCCGAAACGCCGCAACCCGCGCCGCAGGTCGCCCCCGCGAAGCCAGCCGATCACGCTACTCCAGCCGATGCTTCACCTAAGAAAAAGAGCATCGCTGACGTCACGAAGAACTGTCAGGAATTTAAAGGACTGTTTCAGGTCTTCGCCGATCGCGAAACTGGAGCGCTCTATCTCTTTGTTAAAAAAGATCAGATCAAACGGGAGTTCATCTATTTCTCGCACGTGGTTGACGGAGTGGTGCAAGCCGGGCGCAACCGGGGACAGTTTGCTGAGAGTGAAGTTTTCACGATCTCGAAGCTCTATGGCAAGCTGGAGTTCATTCTGCAAAACACCGCGTATTATTTTGATCCCGAACATCCGCTGGCTCGCGCCGCAAACGCGAACATCAGCAACGCGATTGTGGCCTCGGAACCGATCATCGCATCGAACGATGAAGGCTTTCTCGTCAGCGCGGGCAGTCTATTCTTGAGAGAGGCATTCATGCAAGTGAAGCCGAGTTCATCCGGCCCCGAAGGCAAGGCGGTGCTCGGAAAGCTCTCCGAATCGAAGACCAAGTTCACCCGTTGGGGTTCCTATCCTCGCAATACGTTTTTCGTGGTTGACTACGTTTATGAAAATCCCACGCCGTCTAAGCAGGAGGATGATGCCAAGGGATTGCAGGACATGGCTGATCCGCGCTACGTGAGCATTCGCGTGCAGCACACGCTGGTGGCCATGCCGGAGAATGATTACCAGCCGCGCTCCGACGATCCGCGCGTGGGCTATTTCATGACGCATCTCACCGACCAGATTTCGACCGAGGCCACGCCCTATCGCGATTTCATTCATCGCTGGAATCTAAAAAAGAAGGAACCCGAGGCCGCCTTGAGCGAGCCGGTGGAACCAATCGTGTGGTGGATTGAGAACACCACGCCACTTGAGTTTCGCGAGACCATCAAAAATGCCGCACTACTCTGGAACAAGTCCTTTGAAAAGATCGGATTTAAAAATGCTCTCGTCGTCAATGTGCAGCCCGATGACGCCAAATGGAACGCTGGCGACCTTGATCATAATGTCCTGCGCTGGACATCTTCGCCCAAGGCTCCGTTCGGCGGCTACGGGCCGAGCTTTGCCAATCCGCGCACGGGACAGATTCTCGGTGCGGACATTATGTTTGAGTTCAGTTTCGTGAAGAATCGCGTGATGGCGCACCGCCTCTGGGATGAACTTGGAATGGCCGGACTGTCGAAAAGCAATGGCGATGCCGCGTTCGATCAACACGCTTGCATGGCGGCCACGATGACCCAGCAGGGTCTGCTATTCGGATCGAACATGCTGCGCTTGCGTAAAGCAGATCAGGTAGATTTTGACACGATGCTGAAGGAGTCCATGTCCCAGCTCATCCTCCATGAACTTGGGCACACGCTCGGTCTCAATCATAATTTCCGCGCCAGCCATCTCCACTCTCCTGCAGATCTTCGCGACCGCGCTCTGACTGAGAAAACCGGGCTAAGTGCATCCGTGATGGATTACATGCCGCTCAACCTCGGCCCCGATAAAAAGCATCAGGGCCAGTATTACATGGACGCCCCAGGTGTCTATGATGACTGGGCTATTGCCTACGGATACAGCGAGGCTTTGCCGGATGCAGTAGCCGAATCTAAGCGACTGGCCGTAATCGCGAGTCGCTCGAATGAACCGCAGTTAGGCTTCGCCAATGATGCGGATGACATGCGTATGCCCGGCAAGGGAATTGATCCGCGCGCCCAAGTGTTCGACATGAGCAGCGATCCCGTCGCTTATGGCACGGAGCGATGCGAGATCGTGCAGCAGGCCATCGGAAAGCTGATGGCTGATCGCCCCAAAGAAGGCCGGAGCTGGCAGGAACTTTTGCAGAGCTACATCTCGCTCAGCACAGAGAAGAGCAATGCGCTAACCGCCATCAGTCGATACGTTGGCGGAGTTTATGTGGAGCGTGCCTTCGTCGGGCAGGTCAAAGAAAACACGCCTGATCCCTTCAAGCCTGTGGAAGCTGAGAAGCAGAAAGCCGCGATGGCTGCGCTCGCCAAGTTCGCTTTTGGCCCCGACTCATGGCAGGTGCCAGAAGATTTGCTGCGCCATCTTCAGCAGCAACGCCGCGGCTTTGATTTCAGAGAAACCGGAGAAGACCCCAAGCTTCATACACGCGTGCTCACTTTTCAGCGCGCTTTGCTCGATCATCTGCTTCACGCGAACACGCAGAACCGCATCCTCGACAGCGCACTTTATGGGAATGGCTATCCCTTGCATCAGATGATGCGCGACCTCACTCTGACGATCATGAATGGCGAGGCCGCGAACGCGCCCGTGAGCACCGTCCGGCAGAATTTGCAGATCGACTATGTGGATCGCTTGATCAGTATCGTGAAAGGCAAAACCCATTTTGCCGCCGCCCGCTCAGTCGCGCTTTATGAATTGCAGCGAATCCAGAAAAAGATGGAAGCAGAAGAGCCTGACGTCGTTGAATCAAACCGTCCGCATCACGCGCAAATCATCTTCGTGATCAAGCAGGGTCTGGAAGATAAAAAGGCGTGACCTCCGGGCTGCGCCAGCAGTCACTTCAAAGTGGCGATCATGATGTTCTTAAAGGACACCGTAGTGTTTGCGCCGCCGTGGATTTGCAGCCCGATCTTTCCGGTCAGCGGAATGCTTTTGTCTTCTTCTGTGTAGTCCACAGTGGTCACGTTATTGATGATGATTTTGATGTTCGCGCCCCGGCAGATGATCGTTAAATCATTCCAGTCGTTGCGCTTCAGCTCTGGCTCCAATTTGGTCATGTCCGGCTCCGCCAGCACCTTCTTGCGACGTGACTCGTCATAGAGTGCGCCCCAGTATTTCGGATCACCGATGTCGGCTTGATAACCGATCATTTCGTGACCGTCGGCATGACGCTCGCTGCGGAACTGCACGCCGCTGTTCACGAAACCAGTCTTGGGATCGCCTTCGAGCTTGAACTTCAGATGCAACTCGAAGTCGCCGTAGCTTTTGTTCGTGCTGAGGAACTCATTGCGCTCCTGCTTTTTATCCGGCGAGCCGGCGGTGATCGCGCCATCTTTCACATGCCACAGTGTCGTGTCACCCTCCCAACCTTTGAGCGTTTCACCATCGAAGATGATGGCAGGGCTGCCGGCGTGGGCGGTGGCGATGAGGATGGAGGTGAGAATGGCGGTCAGTTTCATAAGTGCCCAGCCTTTATTTGATAAGGCGAATGCAGAACGGATAACGATAGGGCTTGCCATTGGATGTCTCGATGGAAGCAAGAATGACACAGACGAGATCGAAAATCAGAACCAGAGGCAGAACCAGAAATCCGATGAGGACAAAGCACAGTAAAAATCCTACAACAGCAAAGATCGAGGTCGTGATCTGAAAGTTCAGCGACTCCTTACCTTGGCTATCGACGAAGGGCATCTCCTCCTTTTTCACCAACCACAAGACAAGCGGACCAATGAGATTGCCGAGGGGATGAGGAAACCCGACAGTGCCAGAAGGTGACACAGCATTCCCATGTTCTGCTCATTCTTACTCAAGCTGCCTCCGGTTGATACCGCAGGAGGGGTGGACGGTGCGCTCTGATTGGATTGGTCTTCTAGTGTGCTCATAGTTTTATTATGCAGGTTATTTTTGTTTAGCTTCGATTCGTTGGAGAGTTTCCAGCATCTTGAATGCCAGCAGCATGATTCGATCTTACTGCTCCAAGCAACCTTCACAAGCAAGAACAATGCCTTGAGCACCCGCGCATTCTGGTTTTCAATGCCCGCCCCATGATGACCTCCGCGCAAATCCGGCAAAGCTTCCTCGACTTCTTCAAAGAGAAGCAACACACCATCGTCCCGAGTGACAACGTCGGCTACACCAGCCGCGATGGCGCGCGCATCTTCACCAATGCAGGCATGAATCAGTTCGTGCCCATCTTCCTCGGCGAGCGCAGTGCGGATGTGGATACCTGGCCCGGCGTCTTGCACAAAGGATTGCCGACTCGCGCGGCGGACACACAGAAATGCATTCGCGCTGGCGGCAAGCACAACGACCTCGAAGACGTGGGCCTTGATACCTACCACCACACGCTCTTCGAGATGCTCGGCAACTGGAGCTTCGGTGATTATTTCAAAAAAGACGCCATCTCTTGGGCCTGGGAACTCATCATCGAGCGCTGGAAGTTCCCACCGACCCGCGTGTTCGCCACCATCTACCATCCCGGTCCAAACGACCCCGCCGAGCGTGACACGGAAGCTTGGGACATGTGGGCCGAAAAATTCCGCAGCATCGGTCTCGATCCCGACATCCACATCGTCAACGGCAATAAGAAGGACAACTTCTGGATGATGGGCGACACCGGCCCCTGCGGCCCGTGCACTGAAATCCACATCGACCTCACCCCCGGCCCCATCGCGCTCGATGAAGATCGCCAGCGTGCTGGTGCCCTGTTGGTCAACGGCAGCGATGCGAGCTGCATCGAGATCTGGAACAACGTCTTCATTCAATACAACGCCAACCCCGACGGCAGCTTCGTCCCGCTGCCTGCGCAGCACGTCGATACCGGCATGGGCTTCGAGCGCGTGTGCAGCATCATCCAAGGCACGAAGAACTTCACCGACTTCGAGAACACGAAGATTAGCAACTACGACACCGACGTCTTCAAACCCATCTTTGACGAACTCACCAAGCTCAGCGGCAAGACCTATGCGAGCACGCTGCCCAAGGCCAATGAGCAAGGCCACGTCGTGCCCGTGACCGAGCAGGAGAAAATCGATGTCGCCTTCCGCGTCATCGCCGACCACCTGCGCACCCTCAGTTTCGCCATCGCCGACGGCATCCAGCCCGGCAACTCCGACCGCAACTACACCCTGAGAAGAATCCTCCGCCGCGCCGTGAAGTATGGCCGCACGCTCGAGTTCAAAGAACCGTTCTTCTACAAGCTCGTCGATGTTCTCGCCACGCAGATGGGCGATGTGTTCCCCGAAGTGCGGACGAAGAAGGAGCAGATCAAAGCGGTGCTGAAGGTGGAAGAGGAGAGTTTCAATCGGACCTTGGATAAAGGCATCTCGTTGTTTGAAGATGCGGCCAACTCTGGGAAAACCATTGATGGTGCTTTCGCCTTCAAACTTTATGACGAGCAAGGTTTCCCGCTCGACCTTACTGAACTCATGGCTCGCGAGCGCAGTCTCACAGTTGATGTCGATGGCTTCAACGAACTCATGGAGAAGCAAAAGGCCATGGCGCGCGAAGCCGGCAAGAAGAACAAGCAAGTCGTCTCCGTCAGTGAAATCGAGACCAAGGCGCCGACCAAGTTCATCGGTTACGACACGCTCGAAGCTGATGTAAAAGTGCTCGAGGTCGTCGAGATGAAGGACAAGACCGCTATCGTGCTCGATGTCTCCACTTGCTACGCCGAGATGGGCGGGCAGATCGGCGACAGCGGCCAGCTCATCCTTGGCGCGAACACCTATCCGATCAGCGCCACCACCAAAGTCGGCAACACCTGGCTGCACTTCCTCGAAGGTGATGAAGCTCCTGCCGTCGATGCCACGGTGAAACTCTTCGTCGATGCGCCGCGTCGTCACGCCATTGAGCGCCACCACACTGTCACGCACATCTTGCATTGGGCGTTGCATGAAGTGGTGAACAAGGACGCCACGCAGAAAGGCTCCAGCGTCACGCCCGACAAGCTCACCTTCGACTTCAACAGTGCCGCACTCACCGCGCAGCAAATCGCCGACATCGAGCGTCTCGTTAACGAACGCGTCGTCGCCAACGAATCTGTTTCCTGGAGCGAAGTCCCCTACGTCGAAGCCAAGGCCAATCCCGGCATCATGGCGCTCTTCGGCGAGAAGTATGGAGACCTCGTCCGCGTCGTGCAGATCGGCGGCCAGCCGCACAAGCTCAATGGATACAGCATGGAACTCTGCGGCGGCACTCACACGAGAAGCACTGGTGAGATCGGCCTGTTCCGCCTCGTCAGTGAAAGCGCCGTCGCGAGTGGTGTGCGCCGCATCGAAGCCATCGCCGGACTCGAAGCCTACAACGCCGCGCGTGCCGATGCGGAGTTGATAAAACTTCTTGCTGGAAAAGTGAGTGCACAAGGCGCGGCTGATCTCGAAAAGAAGCTCGATCAACTCCTTACGCAGCAGAAGGAACTCGAGAAGACGCTCAAGGCCGCGCAACAACGCGAAGCCGCAGGCCGAGCGAAAGACCTCCTGAGCAAAGCCGAGAACAACGCCATCATCGTGAATCTCGGCGATGTCGATGCCGATTACGCCGTCGCCGTGAGCGATGCCTTGAAAGGCAACTTCAACGGCATCGTCGTGCTCGCGACCACTGGCGGCAGCAACGTCGCCTTGATTGCATCCGTCTCAAAAGAGCACCAAGCTAAGGTGCAAGCCGGCAAGATCATCCAAGCCATTGCGCCCATTGTCGGTGGCAAAGGCGGCGGCAAACCAGACTTCGCGCGAGGCGGTGGTAAAGATGTTGCGAAGGTCGATGCCGCGCTCGCTGAAGCACGGAAGTTGATCTCATAAATGGAGTATAAATAGTAGCGCGTGTATGGCGTTACCTGCTCGCTGGATTTGCTTCACGCCTTTCTCTGCGCGAGTCTCCGCGATGTCATTTGTTCACAAGAAAAGTCTCGGGCAGAATTTCCTGCTCGATGAAAGCATCTCGCGCTGGATCGCGGATCAAATCCGGCCTGATGGTGCACCGTTGGTCATCGAGATCGGGCCGGGGCAGGGAGCGCTGACGAAATATCTCGTGGGCCGTTGTGAGAAGTTGTTGCTCATCGAGAAAGATAATTTTCTCGCCGACAATTTGCACGTCGAGTATTCCAGGCGTGCCGATGTAGAAGTCTGGCATGGCGACGCCACGAGCTATGATTTGCGACCACTCTTTCGATTCGGAGGACTGAAAGTCATCGGCAATCTTCCCTACTCAATGGGACAGCCCATTCTGCGCCGCTTTCTAGCTTCGCCCACACCAGTGAACGAGGCGGTCTTCATGTTACAAAAGGAAGTGTGTGATCGGCTAGCTGCCCAGTGCGGGCAGGATGGCTACGGCGCACTCAGCTTGTTGGTGCAACAGCATTGGAATGTCGAAGTGCTGCGTGTAGTGCCGCCGGAAGCGTTCAAACCTAGGCCGAGAGTGGATTCTGCCGTCGTTCGACTCACACCGCGCGCCACAGGCTCGCTGCCAGTGTTTGATCGCAAGGTCTTCGACCGTCTCGTGCGTGTGGCATTTTCCCAGAGAAGGAAGCAATTAAAAAATGTTATGCCACCGCCGCCCGACGGATGGGAGCCGCTGTTTGCCGAACTTGGGAAGACGCCCATGCTCCGCGCCGAGGAGCTTTCACTCGCTGAGTGGGTTCAGCTCACGCGACACTATGAAGGACGGCATGAGGAAGATCGCGGTCAGAAGGCCAGCGAGATGTTTGATGTGGTGAACGAACTCAATGAAGTTACCGGCCAGGCTCCGCGAGGCGAAGTCCACGCAAAAAATCTCATTCACCGCGCCGTGCATATTTTTGTCTTCAACAAACACGGCGAACTCTGGCTGCAACAGCGCTCGCATTTGAAGGATGTGCATCCGCTGGCTTGGGACTCAAGCGCCGCCGGTCATCTCGATGCGGGCGAGGACTATGCGACCGCAGCCGTGCGGGAATTGAAAGAGGAACTCGGCATCGAAGCTGAGACGCAATGCATCGCGAAGATTCCTGCGACCCAAAAAACTGGCTGGGAGTTCGTCGAGCTTCATCGCGCACAGCACAACGGCCCAATGAATTTCGCGCCCGATGAAATCGCGAGCGGTGCATTCTTCAAGCCTGATCAGATCGCCACCTGGATCACCGCAAGACCACAGGACTTCGCCAGCGGATTCGTCGAGTGTTTTCGCGCGTGGAAAAGCTTTTGAGAATGGTTCTACTTTCCGCTCTGCTCAGCCTTCACCTTCTCAGCAATTTTATTGATGTCATCCTGGTCCTTCTGAGAAAATTTACTGACAGAAATTTGAAACGCTTGACCGTCCTCTCGCTTGAATTCTGCCGTGTCGCAAGCCGGTGAAGTGAATCGTTCCAGTGACGCTTTCAAGGGTCGTCCCGCACTGTCATTCCATTCACGGACGGCGGTGGGTAGAATTGGCGGTGCAGGAGGTGGCGTTATTGATGGGACTTCCGGCGCGGTTGCGGGTGTTGGCTTTGGCTCAGTTGTTGCAATAGGAGTTGGAACAACAACGGCGGTGACAGGAGTTTTAACCGTTTCGACAACAGTTGAAGTTGGAGAATTGGATTTCACCAATTTTGGTTTCTTCTTTCCAGGACTAGATATTGGCGTGGTTTCCAAAACTGGAGGAGTTCTTTTCTCAATTTCAACGAGGAAATCCGATAGCAAGTTTTTAGCATCATCGGAATCGCTAGAGCGGCTCTGAATGGTGGCCTCGGGATTATCAATATCTTTCACAGGAGTCCCTACCCATGTGCGGTCGTAGAGAATCGCGCCACGAATTCCTATCGCAATCCTAGTTGCTGGAGGGTTCATTTCTTTGGCGGCTGCACTCGCGACTATCCAGGCAAGCTGGGCGATAGCGTCTTTTGCGTCAGTCTTAAATTTGCGCAGTTCAGGCACATGAACCATGAAGCACACACCATTACCAGCGATGTGACAGTAAGTAAGAAAGCGTCCCTTGGTCGCCGAAAAGGAGGATGATCGGCCTTTACTAATGGCTTCATCGCGCAGGCTGGAGAGATTCGTTGCAAACACTTCTGCGAGGCTCTCTGCTGCGGCTGTGTTGCCGTGCGCGACTTTGTCTTTATAAATATCAATCAGTCTATTGGCATTAGTAAATTCAGATGTGGTCTTGCCCGATAAAGATGACGGTTCAGCAGGTTTATTCAGCGGCGAAACCGCTGCTAAAGTGAGCATAATGGTGGCCACTGTAACAAGGCTGATCAGGATCGCCCAACTCCTAGCAGATAGAAAATAGAGGTCATGTGTGCGCTTGAGAACGATCGGACTGCGCGTTGCTGGATCGAGAAATGTTTGTTGGTTAGGTTTACAAACTGTCATGGCGCATACCCAGATTCCGACACTTGCTCCAATCATACCCGCGACGGTATTCCATTCGCTTAGGGGGCCATGTGATATGGCTTTAAACGCTGCGGCAAAGGCCATGGCGCCAAGTGCAGCAAATAGTAGAATTAATAGACCACGGCCTTTCCAGATTATCATGATTTTGGATGATGCGGAGTTGAATTCGCGCGTCAATTTATATTACAAACTCGAGCGGCAATTTGACCCTTCTCAATTCGGCATTAAGTTTTCACTTCATGTGCGGCATCATCGGATATATCGGCAAACGGCAGGCGAGTCCCATTCTTCTGGATGGATTACGACGTCTGGAATATCGCGGCTACGATTCTTCGGGGATGGCCTTGCAGCATGAGGGAAAGCTTGAAGTGCTGCGTCGCGCCGGACGGATTGAAAATTTGCGACAGATGGTGGCTGAGCGTCAGCCGCAGGGCGATGTTGGAATTAGTCACACCCGCTGGGCCACACATGGAGCACCCACTGATGAAAACGCGCACCCGCATCGTGACCAGTCGGGCAATCTGGCGCTGGTTCACAACGGAGTGATTGAAAATTATATCACGCTGCGCGAACGCTTGGCAGCCGACGGGCATGTCTTCACTTCGGAGACTGACACTGAGGTGCTCGCTCATTTGATAGGGGCGAATTATGATTCATCAGTCGAGAAGGAACCTGTTCAAAGGTTGGTGTCTGCCGTGCAAAACGCCCTCGCCAAGATCAAGGGAACTTATGGCATCGCCGTGATTCATGTGGATGCGCCGGATGTGATCGTGGGTGCGAGGCTTGGCAGCCCTTTGGTGATCGGCTTGGGCCAGGGTGAGAATTATCTCGCCAGTGATGTGTCTGCTATCGTCGCCCACACTCGCGATGTGATTTATCTGAATGACTACGACATTGTTACGCTACGGCGAGATACTTTTGAGGTGCAATCGCTGGAAGGCGGTGTGGCGAATGTGCTGGTGAGCCGAGTTGATTTCAGTGAGGAGGAAGCGGAGAAGGGCGACTTCGAGCATTTCATGCTCAAGGAAATTTACGAGCAGCCGGTCTCGCTGCGCAATGCCATGCGCGGGCGTCTTTCGCGTGAGGAGGCCACGGCAGTGCTGGGTGGCTTGCAGATGTCTCCGCTCGAACTGCGGCGCATCGAGCGCATCATTTTTAGCGGCTGCGGCACGGCACATCATGCGTGCATGGTCGGGGAGTATCTCATGGAGTCGCTCGCGCGCATTCCCACCGAGGTGGAGTTCGCCAGCGAGTTCCGTTACCGCAACGTGCCCACGGATAAGAACACTTTACAGTTCGTCATCAGCCAGAGTGGCGAGACGATTGATACTCTAGCTGCGTTGCGCGAGGCGAAGCGCAAGGGCATGAAAGTTCTCGGCATCGTCAATAACGTCGCCAGCACCATCGCGCGCGAGACGGACGGCGGCATCTACATCCATGCCGGACCAGAAATTGGAGTGGCAGCGACGAAAAGTTTCACTTCCCAGGTCGCGGTGCTCACTCTGCTGGGGCTGCTCTTTGGCCGCATCCATCATCTGTCCACCACCGACGGCCTGGACATGATTGACGAACTGGAGACCATTCCCGATAAGATCGCCTCCATTCTGAAACAGGCAGATCGCATCCGCGAGATCGCGAACAAATACGCGCACGTTGAGGGCATGCTTTTCATGGGCCGGCAGAACAATTATCCCGTGGCCATGGAGGGTGCGCTGAAGATGAAGGAAATCAGCTACATCTATGCCAGCGGCCATCCCAGCGCGGAATTGAAGCACGGCATCATCGCTTTGGTGAAACCGGAATTGCCCAGCGTGTTCATAGCGCCAGATGATGCGGTATTCGATAAAAACATGAGCAACATCGAGGAGGTCAAGGCGCGAAAGGGTCCGGTCATCGCAATTACGACTGAGGGGCAGACGAAACTTGAACGAATCGCCGATGATGTCATCTACATACCATCGTGCCCGTCCATTCTCAGCCCGCTCCTCACCGTGATCCCGTTGCAGCTTCTGGCTTACTACGTCGCCGTAGCGCGCGGTTGCGATGTGGACAAGCCCAGAAACCTAGCCAAGAGCGTGACCGTAGAGTGATGGCAACCGAGCTAATAGGCGGAAAATTTCCGCGCATCATCGCCTGCTCCATCATGATCGTCGGCGGCCTTTTTTGTTTTCAACCAGTCATAGGGCAGGACAAAGCACCTGAAATCGAGAAGCGGATCACACCCACTGAATTCCTCGATAATCTGGCCCAGCAAACCAAAGCGCGTTGGCGTCAGCTTTTCCGCACGCCTCCGCCAACACCGTCCACTGAGCGCTTGCGCGTCGCATTTACTTTAGGCAGTCTGGTCGCAAATTCTTTTCTGGCCATGCAGGCAGCGGACGCCCAGCAGTTCAAGAACAACAATCAGGAACTGCTCAGCTACTGCAAAGTGCTAGGTGTTAGTGAGAAGGTCACTCCGAGCATACTTGCGCAGTCGAAGATGGCGGAGACTGGCGACTGGGTTGCGGTGCGTAAGCAGATTTCTGACACCGTGCCGCAGATCGTAAAATTGCTCAATGAACAGAAGGATGAAGACCTAGCGTTACTCGTGGATTTGGGCGTGTGGGTGCGATTATTGGAGATCAGTTCTAGCATTGTTAGCAATGATCCAGACTTGCAGAATAAAACCATCTGCATTGGTTCCATAAGTCTGCTCAAAGATTTGAGTGAACAATTCAATAAGCTCAGTGCTCCCGTTCGCGCCGATGAATCCATTGCCCGTCTTGGGGTATTGCTCGACCAGCTTCAGCGCCACTGGCAGGATGTTCAGGATCACCCCACTGCGGACGTGGTGAACTTCAGTTACGAGAAAATTAAATTCCTCATAGAACGCCTCACATTACAGTGACGCGATTCAAAGTGGACGCGTCATCACATGATCGTCCATCACGTAGCCTTCACCGATCTCAGTGCACACGTCTTGCTCAAATAAAAATCCTTCGCGGAGATAGGCCCGGATCGCCTTCAGATTTTTGCGGTTCACTCGCAGGCTGACGCAAGTCATGCCGGCAGTGCGGGCCTGTTCTGCGACCCAACGCAAAGCCTGCGCACCTACGCCGCATCCGTGTCGGGCGGGGAGCACATAGAGCTTATGCAGAAACGCCACTCCGTCAGGCAAGGCCTCCCACGCTATAAAGCCGATGTTATCCGGGCCTTCGCGAATTAGCGACATGTGAACTCCGCGCGCCAGATCATTTAGCAATACTGCGGGCGCATACCTTTCCTTCAGCATGTAATCAATCTGCGCCACACTGATAATGTCCGGATAAACAGCGTGCCAGATAAGTTGTGCCAGCCGCCACACTTCATTCAAGTCTTCCTCACCTATGAGATGAAAATCTACCAATGTCGGCTCTGTGCGATGAAGCTGGCCCGTTTGTTCCTGCGCCCAAGATAGCGCGGCTTGCCACGCTATCAAATCATCGCTGGGACTCAACTTCACAAGATTACTGGCAATGTCGGCGCGGCGCGGCTTGACGATTAGTTCCTCGCGCACTTGCACCACATCGGGTGGGAACTCTCCTTCATCCAGCAATTGTTTAGCGAGATACCAGCAAGCCCATGCGCGCCAAGTCCGCAGTTCCTTGTGCGGTTCCACCATTCGCGTGGCGAGATGCTGATAGTGACGGCGTGGATTTCCAATGAAACGATCTGCCGGGCGATTCAGCAAAATCCACGCAATGGCGTGATAGGGTTTCGCGTCACCATCGAGTGCAACATCCAGCAGCTTGCAGGAAAGCGCGCGATTGATCAGTAATAGTGATTTCGCCGGGAAACCCGTCAGCCACAGCGACTGCCCGTAATTCAGCGCAGTATGATAAAAGACCGCGCTGCGATCTTTTCCTAGCGCGTGCATGTCATCGTGTGTGAAGACGCGCGAGGGCAGGGGGAGGAAAGGGCAGGGCATGGGAGGACGGGTTATGAGTTATGAGTTATGGAACGGGCTGGAAGTCTATTCATCACTCATTATTTCATCCTCCTTGCACCGGCGGCATGAGGGCAACTTCTGCGCCGTCATGCAGCGTGGTATCGCGTTTTGTGTAGGATTGATCGACAGCGATCAGTAGGCTGGCGTCCCAATCCTTTAGCTTTGGCCAACGCGTGAAGGCCTCATCGAGGAGATCGCTTACCGATGCGTCATCAGGCATTTCCATTGTCCACTCGTCAGTGCCAACGATGTCGCGAAGCACGGAAAAAAATAGAACACGAACTTTCATCACATGCCTTTCAGTATTCCAACATTCCAATCTTCCATCGTTCCTTTCTTCACTCTGCCTTCCCCGGATTCAGAATCCCGATGCACGGCAGATTCCGGTAGTGTCCCTGATAATCCATGCCGTAGCCGACGACAAACTCATCTGCGATCTCAAATCCTGCGTAATCCACTGGCACTTCGCGTTCACGTTCCCGCTGTTTACTTAGGAGCACGGCCACACGCAGCGTTATCGGTTTGCATTCTGCGAGGATGCGCTCACGCACGGTCGCCAGCGTCAGGCCAGTGTCGAGGATGTCGTCAATCAGCAGCACATGGCGCGTTGTCAGATCAAAGGGAAGCTGCTGCGCCAAATGCACACGCCCACTGGAACTGGTGCCGCCATGATAGCTGCTGACCGTCAGCGTGTGCAGCCGCACTGGTAAGTTAATAGCCCGCAGCAGGTCTGCCACGAAGAACAAAGCCCCGTCCATCAGCGTCACCACACTCAACTCACGCCCGGCGAAATCGCGCTCGATCTCCGCAGCCATCTCTGCAACACGACGTTGGATCGTGCCTGCATCCAGCAGCACGCGTTCGAGGCTTGATAAAACTCCGGGGGTCGTGCTCATGGTTTGCTTAGATTACTTGCTCCTCCATCTTTCATCCTTCATCCTTGTCTTGTGTCCGTCTTCTATCCATCAGCATCGCCCTCTGGCAAACCGAATCTCGCCGACTTGCGCCTGAATTACGAAAAAGGTGCACTCGACGAGGCCACGCTGCCCGGTGATCCCTTCGTGCTTTTCAAACTTTGGCTCGACGACGCCATCGCAGCCGCCTTGGTGGAACCGAACGCCATGACGCTCGCAACCGTTTCCGCAGATGGCCAGCCATCTTGTCGCACAGTTTTACTGAAGGGCTTCGACACGCGCGGCTTCTCCTTCTTCACGAATTACAACAGCCGCAAAGGCCGCGAACTCGCGACGAACCCAAAGGCTGCGCTCACCATCTTCTGGAAAGAACGCGAAAGACAGGTCTGCGTTCGCGGCATCGTCAGCCGTCTCAGTCATGAAGAATCAGACACCTATTTTCAATCACGTCCTTACGGCAGCCAGATCGGCGCGTGGGTTAGCGAACAAAGCGAGCGCATCCCGGATCGCGCATGGCTGGAGAATCGTGAGCGCGAACTCACCGAAAAATTTCCCGAAGGCCAAGTCCCGCTCCCCCCGAACTGGGGCGGCTACGTGCTCGCTCCTGATGAAATCGAATTCTGGCAGGGAAGACCGAGCCGCCTGCATGATCGGTTTAGCTTCTCGCGAAAGGAAGGCGGCTGGTTGCGCTCGCGGCTGAGTCCGTAACATTGCTCTCGCCACGAACAGCACGACGCCATTCATGATGGACACTCTTGAATTATTGCGCGCCGGAAAGCTGGCCGGGGCGACTCGGCTGGAACTGGCCTGCGGGCTAACGGAGTTTCCGCGAGAGATTTTTGATCTGGCGGATTCGCTGGAGGTTCTCAGTCTGACGAACAACCGGCTCTCCACACTGCCGGATGATCTGGGCCGACTGCGCAAGTTGCGCATCCTCTTTTGTTCATCGAACGACTTTACTCATCTTCCCGCCGTGCTCAGCGATTGCGAGAATCTGAGCATGATCGGTTTCAAATCAAACCGCATTGATTCCGTGGATGAGGGCGCGTTTTCTCCGGCTTTGCGCTGGCTGAGTCTCACGGACAATCGAATCCGCAAGTTGCCGCCGACCATCGGGCGCTGCACTCGGTTGCAGAAGCTGATGCTCGCTGGCAATCAACTCGACGAGCTACCTGTGGAGATGGCGGCGTGCAAGAATCTGGAACTCATCCGGCTGGCGGCTAACAATCTCCGCGCCTTGCCGGAGTGGCTGCTTTCGCTGCCGAAGTTGTCATGGCTGGCACTGGCGGGCAATCCTTGTGCGAACGCGTTGGATAATGATTCAGACGTGATGGCGGAGATTGATTGGGCGCAGATTGAGTTGCATGAGCAACTCGGCGAGGGAGCCTCGGGCGTGATTCATCGTGCGTCTTGGCGATCAGCGAGCGGTGATGTGTCGCAATCGGTGGCAGTGAAGGTTTTCAAAGGCGCAGTCACCAGTGACGGACTGCCTGCTAGCGAAATGGCCGCGTGTCTCGCTGCCGGTGCGCATCCAAATTTGATCGAGGTGATGGGGCGCATCGTGAATCATCCGATGCGAAGCGAAGGGCTAGTGATGTCATTGATTGAACCCGAATTCCGCACACTCGCCGGGCCGCCAGATTTTGATTCGTGCACGCGCGATCTTTATGCGGAAGATCAAAACTTTACCCTCTCCGTATCGTTTCGTATCGCGCGTGGTATTGCTTCTGCGGCGCAACGGCTTCATGTGCGGGGCATCATGCACGGCGATCTCTACGCGCATAATGTGTTGTGGCATGAAGACGGGCACTGTCTCTTGGGTGACTTCGGCGCGGCCTCATTCTATTCAGCGATGGAGAACCGGGCGTCATCCGCGTTGCAACGAATCGAAGTCCGCGCGTTTGCATGTCTGCTGGAAGAGTTATTGGATCGCGTGGTATTGGAGCCAGCACAAAAGCCGGTCATGGATGGATTGCGGGCCTTGCAAGCGCGCTGCATTGCGGCAGAGGTGTCAGCGCGGCCTTTGTTTGCGGAGATTGAATCGGAACTCGCGCGGCTTGTGAAAATAACGCTATGAATGCAGATCAGAACAATGTGGTCGCGTGGCTAGTGCGCATCCCGGAGATTTTTTCAGGCATCGCGGATGAGATTCTGCAACGCTTCCATGCGCAAATTTGCACTAAGCTGGGCAACGAATATTATTTGATCAAGACGCAGCAGACCGAGGCTGTGAGGCACTCGGGCGCAGCGAAATTTGTCCGCTGGAACCTGCCATTAGAACACGCGTGGCCCTGCAATCCTCAGAAGATGGAAGGCTTCGTCGAGAAGGCGGCGCAGACATTGTTCAAGAAATTCGGGGTGCGGAATCCGCAGACGATTCTCGTCGGCCAGATCAATGCGGGATCGCCGGATCGTTACTACAAAAGTCTGGCCACGAATCTGCGCGGTCGCGTGCTCCAACTTTTTCCGCCTCTGCGAGTGAAGGAGGTGGAGCAGCAGAATCCTGAGGCGGAGACGTTGTTCTGTCTCGTAGGTAAGGAAGGATTGTTCTGCGGTATGCAAAGTCCTCGCGCAGCCAACGGCTTCTATGCCGGAGGGAGCAAATACATCGGCGTGGAATCGCCTGATCTTATCAGTCGCGCCGGGGCGAAGATCGCCGAGGCCTTGCATTATCTTTTACTGTATCGCATGCCGCTGCCTGCGGGCAGTCACTGGCTGGAGCTTGGAGCGAGTCCCGGTGGGATGACGGCGGAATTGCTGGCGCGGGGACAGCGCGTGACGGCGCTAGATGTAGCGGTTTTAGATGCTCGGCTGCATAATCAGCGCGGGCTAAAATTTGTGCGTGGTAACGTGGCGGAATTTCAACCAGAGACGGGCGCGAAATATGATGCGTTGCTTTCAGACATGAATGGCGACCCTCACGAATCAATCAATCAGGTCATCAGGCTGTCAGTATTTTTGAAGAAGAATGGGCTGGTTATTTTCACTCTGAAAATTCCGCGCATAGAAACAGTGCATGCACCGCTGGAACTTTTTGATGAAATCGTAAGAGCAGCAGCCATCGGTGGATTGAAGTTGTTCGCGCAGACGCACCTGACTTACAACCGGCACGAGTTCACGCTGTTTTTTCAGCCCGAGTGAATAACCCCGCGATAACTCATACGAGTGCAGAATCGATAATTGCACTATCCGATTCCATTTGATTTCCCATTGATTCTTGCTATTAGTTTCATCGTGTCTTTGAAAGAAGACGCAGCCGAAGTCGGCCTTCCTTCCTGGGGGCTGACACGGGGGAACCGAACTCCCAGCAGCCTTCCAAAAGCCGCTGGGAAGGGGCGCACGAAGTGTGGTAACATACTTTGGGGTCACTTCCAAGACCTAGTCCGACAGCTAACCTCGCAGGTGTATTGGGAGGGCGATCCTCTGCCCCACCGAGTGGTGGGGGTCATGTTCGCCCCGTGAGACAACGATTCACGGGAAGCGAGTGCCATGCGCAGCGCAGACCGCGGATCATTAACGCGAGGCGCTACTATCATGCATACAGACACAGGACGACGCGACGGGCCACCCTAGGTGTGCACCGGTCACTTATCATCTGACTCCTTAGAGTCAGAGTCGCGGTCAAGTTTTGCCGCGACAATCAAAAACTCCGCCATCCCATTTCGCTGGGGATTGTGCGGCTGCGTTCCAACATCAGCGGAATCAATCTGTAAAAATAGAATCACCATTATGAAAACGAAAATATTATTTCTTGCCCTATGTGCTCTTACGCTCTGTGGCAGTCAGCTCATCTCAGATGTCTGGGTGCAACCGCATCTAGTTACCGCCTCCGCACTCGATGCTGCTCGTGGAGGGAGTGTGGAATTCACAACGGCCCGGACGAACGTGGAGCTGTTCCGGGTCTTGAATACTCTCCTCGGCCTGTTAACAGGAGTCATCGCGCTTCTCATTGTGCGCAGTGTGTGGATGAATCGGAAATCGCGTCGCGTGACTAGCACTGTCGTCATGCTCGCGTTGGGCACCTTGTTGTTACCAAGCTGCAAGCCCTATGACGAGGTGGAATATCTTCAGGTAAATAACAACGAAACGGCCTTCGTCATCCCATTGGAGGACGCGAAGGAAAAACAGGATGTTCAAGTCCGGTTCAATAGCGAGGAATATCTCAACCAGTCCAAGGTGCTGACCAAACGCATCCAGGTGCCGCATCGCTGGCAGGCTAATGGACGTCTTTGGTTCAGCGGAACTTGGATTCCCACCGTTGCGGTCTTGAAGGTTGATCGTTCGCCAGTCACGCGTGAGTGGAACTCCTCGGCTGCCAGCCAAAAGGGAAGCGACAAAGCCATCTGGATTGAATCAGCCGACAGTGTTGGTTTTAGCATGGGTGTTTCTTGCACGGCCTATATCAAAGAGGAAGACTCTGCGAAGTTCCTTTACATGTATCCCTCCGGCTCGCTCCAGTCCGTCATGGATTCAGAGATTCGCGCGCGTATTCAAAAGTTAGCTGCGGAGACTGCGGCAAAGTTCCCTCTGGATCAGTTGCGTGAAAGAAAGAGTGACATCATGGGCGCTCTCGACGGCGACCTTGTGCCATTTTTCAGCAAACGCGGCATCAGCATCACCACCATCGGCATGTTCGGAGGCATGACGTATGAGAATCCGAAAATTCAGCAGTCCATTGATGAGGTCTTCGTTGCCCAACAAAAGAAGAACGTGGCACTTGCCGAGTTTGAAGCCCAGGCCAAGACCAACGAGCGCGTTCTTCTTGCTGCAAAAGCCGATGCCGAGAAGATTACCATGAAAGCCACTGCTGACGCAGAACGCAGGACACTCGAAGCGACAGCCGAGGCCAAGGCCATCCATCTAGTGAACGAATCGCTCGCCAACTGCAGTCCCATCTTCATACAACTCCGCACGCTCGACACACAGCAGAAGCAGTATGATAAGTGGGATGGACGTTTCCCCACCTATTTCATGGGTGGACTGAGTCATCCGAACATGCTGCTGAACGTGCCTATGCCCGAGCATAAAAACTGACGGCAAATGTGGACCAGTGCCGGGAGATTTTTCCCCGGCACTGGCAGGAATCATTAGAACAATTTACGCTGTATGTTTGTGCTGTGTTAAACAGGAGTGGGTGCAGGTCACGAGTTTTCAAAAGTGCGCGACGATTCCCACGCCAGAAGCGCCTGCTTGCGCGTCTGGCCCCACCTATAACCCTGAATCACGCCCGTCTCGCGGATGACGCGATGACACGGGATGAGATAGGCGATGGCATTCGAGCCGCAGGCGCTGCCGACTGCACGTGATGCTTTGGGATTGCCGATGGAATCCGCAATTGAGCCATAACTCGTGACACAACCTTCTGGAATGCGGAGCAAGGCGCGCCAGACTTTCAATTGAAACGGCGTGGCGCGAACAATAGTTTTTAGCGTGGTGCCAAACGACGCGGCGCGATGAAAAATGATTTCCGACTGATGCCGCGCTTTTTTGTCATTGCGGCGCAACTCCGCATTAGGCCACATGGCACGAAGTTCAGGTGGTTCGACGCTGGCTTCATCCGTTTCACGAAAAACCAGATGACATATGCCGCGTGAGTTCCAGCCCAGACTGCATGAACCGAAAGGACTTTCAGCCAAGCCCCATTCGATGCTCAGGCCGCGACCACCGCTCTTGAACTCGCCTGGCGATGCGGCTTCGATGGTCACGAGCAGATCGTGCAAGCGACCTGGCCCAGACAAGCCTGTATCGAGCGCGGCATCCATGACGCTGGCCGATTCGCGCAAGCGGTGCTTCGCATGTTCGAGCGTGAGGCATTGCAGAAAGTCCTTCGGCGTGACACCGGCCCAGCGATGAAAGAGCCGGTGGAAATGAGATTCGCTCAAATTGCTTGCCGCGGCGAGATCGGCGAGAGAGGGCTGGACGGTGTGATGTCCGTCCATAAATCGAATCACGGCGGCGATCCGGTCATAGTCATTCATCCACCGATCCTAATCGCATCTGGGCCGTGATCCCACCCGATTCTTGCTGTCGATAGCTATCGACGAACAATGTCATTAATGCCGGAGGTAGTCTTCTCCGAGGTGCGTCAATTCCGAGTGTCCGCCTTCTTTAAATAAGCTGCCGGGGTGACCGGGTTTGGCGCTGAAGTAACTGTAGCGCTCGACGAAATCTAGGCGGTCACAGATTTTGAAGGCTTGCACTGCAAAGTGGTCGCGGTCCCCTTTGGAGTATTGGGAATTGAACTCAGTAACCCAGATGGGGCGTTTATACTTGTGGTGAATCTCTTTTAAAAAATCCTCAAACTCCTTGGGGTTGGAACTGCGATACCAGTGCAAAGCGATGAAATCGACCCGGAGCTTCCTTTTGGCAACGCCCTGCATGAAGCGATCCAGCCATGCCATGCCGCCATGATCGGAAGAGGGCGCGGGACTTCCGAGGCGCAGGCCGGTCTTCATAAGCTTGGGCCAGAGATTGAGGGCTTCGTCAACGGTGGTGTCACCTTGCGAGTCACGTTCCGGTTCGTTCAAGCAGAGCAGAACTTTTGCGCCGCTGGCCTTGATGGCATCGAGCGTCTTCTCATTGACTTGTTTTTTCCCTTTTACCATCGGAACGTATTCCAGATCAGGACTTGATTTGCCGTTTGTCCACCAGTTGTAATACCAGTGAGCCTTAAGTTTGGTGGCGGTGGCAGGATCACCTCCCCAGCCTTTTTTTGCAGAAGCGTTTTCCGCATTCAACTGAAATGGCGTTATAACAGCGATCGTCAGAACTAAGAATAGGCGAAGGAACATAAGAGCCGGGATTTGTGTGGAAATTGGAGAATTGGCAAGCATTTCATCTTCACTGTTACAACCAGCACTCAATGGGATGTGTAGTCCTTACCGAGCGGAGTGAGTTCCTTGTGTCCGCCATCTTTCCACAAGCTGCCGGGTTCGCCGGGTTTGGTGGTGAAGTAACTGTAGCGTTCAACGAAATCGAGGCGGTCACAAATTTTGAAGGCCTGAGCGGCAAATTGGTCACGGTCTCCTTTGGAGTATTGGGAATTGAACTCTGTAACCCAAATGGGGCGCTTATATTTGTCGTGAATCTCTTTTAAAAATTCCTCAAACTTGTCGGGATCGGAACTGCGATACCAGTGTAGGGCGATGAAATCGACTCGCAGTTTCTTCTTCTCGACACCCTGCATAAAAGTATCCAGCCAAGCCATACCAGCAGCATCGGATGAGGGCGCGGGACTTCCGAGGCGCAGGCCAGTCTTCATAAGCTTTGGCCAGAGATTGAGGGCTTCTTCAACAGTGGTGTCGCCTTGCGAGGCGCGTTCCGGTTCGTTCAAGCAGAGGATGACTTTCGCGCCATTGCTCTTGATAGCTTTGAGCACCGTGTCGTTCACTTGTTTTTTTCCTTTTACCATCGGGACAAATTCCAAGCCGTGACTTGATTTGCCGTTTGTCCACCAATTGTAATGCCAGTGCGCCTTAAGTTTGGTGGCCGAGGCCGGATCACCTCCCCAGCCTTTTTTTGCGGATGCGTTCTGCGCATTCAACTGGAACGGCATGGTAACGGCGACTGATAGGACTAACAATGTGCGAACGAACATAAGGATTGAGATTTGAGTGGAGATTGGAGCCTTGGCAAGCATTTCTTAGTCACTAAATCCATCAATCATTCAACTGGGCTGCGGCTCCCACTCCTTGGCTTTCCCAGCGCCGACGAGTTCGTATTCTTTTTCCTCCTCATAGTCTTCTTGCAAGGGTGCGAAACGTTCCGCGCGAAATCCAAGTTCCTGTTTCGCGCTGGAATGCGGATCGTCGGGATTGAGGAGTTCCGTTAGGAGAATGAGGAAATCAAACTCGGCACCAGTGAGCTTGATCTGCGCGTCATCATTGACGGTAAACTGCGGATTAGATCGCCCCATGCCGATGGCGCGCACAGTGTAGATTTTGTCCTTCTTGGGCAAGGCGCGGTAGAGATCATAGACCCACGGCTCGAAGTCGTCGTTGATACAGACAATGCGCTGGCCGGTTTTATACATGAGATGCGGGGAGTTAAATGAAGCTGGCGAATTTACGAGAGCGTCGCGCTCCACTCTGATTCGCGGAAGCCGAGTAGATGGATGCCCTTGGATTCTTCGAGTGCAAAGGGGCGCTTCACGAGATTGCCGTTCGTTTGCAGGAGACGGAGCGCTTCGTCCGGCTTCATGGTAGGAAGCTTGTCCTTGAGATTCAGGGCGCGGTAATCGAGACCGGAGGTGTTGAAGAGTGATCGGATATTTCCTTCACGCGCTGCAAGCATGGACTGGAGTTCGAGCAATGTCGGAGGCGTCTCGCGAATGGGATGTTCTTCAAAGTTGATGCCTTGCGCTCTTAACCATGCGGTCGCGTTGCGGCAGGTGGAGCAAGACTTGTAGGTGTAAATTTTCAGCATTTCGCCTCAGCGTCCTCCGCAATATCTTCGACAGCAGGATCAGTTTCAGTTTTGGCGGAATCGTCCACCTCATTCGTCTGCAAGACGGCCCTGAGCACTTGATCCTCTTCGGGCGTCAACAGCACAGCGCCTTTCATCATCCGGCAGAATTCTTTTTTAGTGATGCGGCGATGAGTGCCGGTGCGATTGGCGAGATCAGTCATCGTTTTGTAGTCCACGCACATCCGTTCCAGATTAACGATCCGGATGAATTGGTCGTGCAGCCGCCAGACTTGGTTTTGTTGCAATTTCATTTTGTCACCCTAGGGCTTGTCCTGTGGGCTTGCCAGCGTTATCACAATGGCCCCCATATCATATGAGTTCTATTCCGCATCCATTATTGTCCGCCAATGAAATCGCCCTGGCCTATGGCTATCAGGCCTTGCTGGAGAGCGTGTCGCTCGCGGTGTCGCCGGGTGAGAAGGTCGGACTGGTGGGGCGCAACGGCTGCGGGAAGACGAGTCTGCTGAAAATTCTCGCGGGCACAGATGATCCAGACTCCGGCACCGTATCGCGTCGCCGAGGCTTGCGCGTCGGTTATCTGCCGCAGGAGTTTGAGCTCGATGGAGAAATGACGGTGCTGCAAAACATCGAGGCTGGCGCGGCGGACCTGATGGAGTGGATTCGCCGATACGAAGAGGGAGAGGGCAGCGAGAAGGTGCTGGCTGATCTGCATCATCGCATTGATGAGGCGGACGGATGGAATCTGCAAACGCGCATCAAGTCGGAGGCCACGGCACTTTCTGCGCCGCCGCTGGATGCGCTGGTCGGGCCGCTTTCCGGCGGGGAGAAACGTCGCGTTGCGCTGTGTCGCGCCCTTGTGGCTGAGCCGGATTTGCTGTTGCTCGATGAGCCGACGAACCATCTCGATGCGGAGTCCATTCGCTGGCTTGAGGAGTTCCTGCATGATTTTAAAGGTGCGGTGATATTCGTTACGCATGACCGATACTTCCTTGATGTAATCGCGACGCGCATCATCGAGTTGGCCGATGGACGATGCTTTTCGCATCCCGGAAACTACACCGCCTATCTGGAGTCCAAGGCCGTGCGCCATCAGATCGCGGAACAATCTGAGCGTCGGCGTCAGCGCTTCTTGCGCGTGGAACTTGAATGGGTTCGCGCGGGCGTGAAAGCGCGCGGCACCAAGGCGCGACATCGGCTCGACACCTTTTATCAAATCGAAGGTCAGGAGGCTCCGCCGGAAGAACGCGAGATGGATTTGCTTATTCCGCCGCCACCGCAGATCGGCGACATCGCGATCAATCTGGAAAACGCTGGTGCGAAAGTTGGCGAAGGCGCGGACGAGCGCTGGTTGTTCCGTGGTCTGACGCTCTCCATGAAACCGGGTCAATGCACTGGCATCGTGGGGCGCAATGGCGCGGGCAAGACCACATTGCTACGCCAATGCCTCGGCACGCGGGCGCCGGATGAAGGCGAGGTGACCATCGGAAAAAAAGTTGCCTTCAATTATATCGACCAGACGCGCATGACTTTAAATGGCGAACGCACCGTGCTCCTGGAAGTGGCGGACGGCGCGGAGACGGTCATGTTCGGCAATCAGCGCATGAACGCGCGGTCGTATCTGAAGCGATTTTTGTTCACTGATGATCGCGTGAACGAGCGCGTGGACCGGCTCTCTGGCGGCGAGCGTGCCCGACTCACACTGGCGAAAGTATTGCGTCACGGAGGCAATGTCATCGTGCTGGATGAACCGACGAACGATCTCGATCTGCCCAGTCTGCGAATGCTGGAAGAGGCGCTGGCGGACTTCGACGGCTGTGTGCTGGTGGTGAGCCATGACCGTTATTTTCTCGACCGCATCTGCGATCAGGTCGTCGCGTTTGAAGACGCGGGCGTTTTTGTTCAGCCGGGAAACTATTCGTATTATTTGGAGAAGCGCAAAGAGCGTGAACTGCGTGACCGCAATTATCTCGCGGAAGTCAGCAGGCTGGAAAAGCAGCAGGCAGCAAAAAAAGCTCGCCCGCGCAAGCTGAGCTTTAAAGAACGCGAGGAACTTGAAGGCATGGAAGCGACGATACTTAAATCGGAGTCGCGCGTGTCCGAACTAGAGACCATGCTGAGCGACTCTGAATTTTTTATCACGCGTGCCAGTGAGGTTGGTGGTTTGATCGCGGAACTGGAGATCACGAAAAAGTCCGTGCCCGTTCTTTACAGTCGTTGGGAAGAATTGGCGAAAATCGCCGAGGCCAGCGTGGAATGAAATAATTTGCGGGACAAATCGTATATAATCCATCATTCTTCACCTATGAAACTAACCGCCCTTCTGATCACCGCTCTGGCCTTGTTGATGAGCGCACCTGCATTTGCTTGGGGGCCGCTGGGCCACCGCACCATTGCCACACTGGCTTTGGAGCAACTTCAGAAAACGAATCCTGTCGCAGCCGCTAAGGTGAAGGAAATCCTCGCAGGCGAAAGCATTGAGGACGCATCCATCTGGCCCGATGACATCCGGCACTCGAAAATGAAATCGCGCTCTGGCAGGTTTTCCGAAACTCCCGAAGGCAAAGCCTTCACAGAAGCCCACCCGGACAATTCCTCGTGGCACTATCTGGACCTGCCGCTCGACATCAAAACATACGCCCAAGACAAACGCTTCATCGCAGATAACGACATTGTGGCCACTATCGGGAAGTGCATCGATGTTCTCGAAGGCAAATCAGAGTTCATGAGCAAGCGCGATGCCTTGCGCTGGCTCGTTCATCTGGGCGGCGACGTGCATCAGCCACTGCATGTGGCGGCGGGATTTTTCAAATTCGATGACGATGGCCGCGCGACCCTCATCACTAGTCCCGACGAGGCGGCGAAAAATCCCGAGGCCAAAGACAGCGGCGGCAACAAGCTCCTGCTCACCAAGGAACTTCCACTGCACCGGTATTGGGACGAAAACGTCGTGGCCATGACCGCAGAGACTGAGGTCAAGCTCGCTGTCATCATCCGCAAGAAAATGGCGGAGCTCAAACCCGCCAACAACGGCCCCTGCCGCGAATGTCCGCCTCAGTGGGCCATGGATTCTGCCGAGACTTCGCGCATGATCTATGCGGAACTCAAGTTCGGAAAACGCTTCCCGCGCACCGGGAGTTATTGGACGCTCTATCTGAATCTCAAGCCTGACACCAAGGAGAAATTCCGTGTCTGGGGTGAAGAACGCGTGGCCAAAGCCGCCCGCGATCTCGGCGATCTCCTCGGTGCGATTCAGTGGGGGAAATAGGATCGGACAAGGTAAGGGGCAGTGGCTGATCGTGCGTTTACAGGGTAAATGCGCGGGCTGTGAATAACTTGCCTATTTGTTAACCTTTTAGCCATTTGGATGCTGACGCACTGGGCAGTGGAAGAAGTATAGTGCTACGATGCGTGCCGAAAAAATTGGAGAATTATTATTTGGCGGGATAATCGGGCAGGTTACGGATTTGTTAGACAGGGACACTGGCGACGAGCAATGGATGTCGGCATGAATGAGGAATTGGTTCAAATTTGTTGTTGTGTGCTACGAATGTCACATCGGAAAAGTGAAACAGTAAAACACTGAACGGCAACGTTTTACGTCAGTAGTAGAGGAGCGGAGATTTCGCGTCTATTCCATAAAAAGCGCTGGAAGGGCCTGTTTATGGGGATAGGCAGTTATTCGCCAATGTGACGTTTTCGTTCCACAGCACAAAAGCAGGCGTTCCACGGCGTGGGAAATGCAGTTCCATCAAGGCTTCATTCCGCAAGCCTTATGAAATCAGGGCAAAGCGTTCGTGGCATAGCCCGAAGCCCCTAAAATCAAGGCTTGGCGCGTTGTGAATAACTTGTGAGCAAGTGGCAATAACCTGTTCAGTAGGAACATGGACAGTGGGTTGCATTTATGCTGAGCAACGATTTTTAACCAACAATACTTCGGCTTTGCGAAGCAGGGCTAAGTTCTGTTGATGTTTGTCTGAATGATGGCACTTGAACTTTAACGAATTCCAAACCAATGTCCTCCAATGAGTCTGGCCGATCAATTGCGGGAATCCCGCTCGAAGCACACGTTGAAGAGCTACGAAGCCGCTGTGAAGCAGCTTCGCATGTTCAGGGCGGTTCTACCCATTACCTCGAAGAGGTCAGAATCTTCAGGGACTACGCGTGTGAGAGAGGATTCTTCCTCCTATCAGGCCCGCCCACAGAACTGAGCCGGAAGCCCGATGAGGAGGGCAACGAGCATCAGGTCTGGTTTCAACCGGATAAGAACACTTATTTGAAGATCACATGGCCGGATTTTTTCGGGATGCAGGTGCTCTACCGGCAGGACGAAGATGAGCGGTCATCGCCCATCGCCTATCTTGAACGATGGCAACTGCACAACGAGATGTTTGGCGACACGGTGAGCTTTCTCGGAGTGTGGGAAGCGGATAGCAGACTGAGGCTGGTGATCCAGCAGCAGGCCATCGAAGGAGAACCAGCAACGCTGGCTCAGATCAACGACTTTTTCACCGGTAACGGCTGGAAGCGCTTCACAGTCAGCGGGGAAGTGGCTTACTTTGATCCTGAAAGGAACGTGGTGATTTCTGACACGCATCGTGGCAACATCATTCTGATGAACGACGGTCTGCTGGCACCCATTGATCTGCGTGTCCAGCCGCTCAGTGCTGCGCTTTTGGATTTTGTCGTGAAAGCCTGCCGCGATTGATTTGCGTTAATGAAGATCATCTGCCCGCGGAGCAACATATTCCAAGGTAAAATTTATACCGTGTGGTCTAAAATTCTGGACTTGTCTGTTCGCTGACGTGTAGTTCTTTCTTCTCTGCGACTTGTCTTAGATATAAATGCCGAGCCACACTTAAAAATACTTCATGTCCGACGACCACAAAAAGACGCTCCAATCCCAGCTCTGGAACATCGCCAACACCCTGCGCGGGAAGATGGGGGCTGATGAGTTTCGCGACTACATCCTCGGTTTCATCTTTTACAAATACCTCTCCGAGCGGATGCACCTCTTCGCGGATGACATCCTGAAGAATGACGGGATCAAATTCGCCGACATCGACGAGTCCACCAAGAAGGGGAAGGAAATGCTCGTAGCCATTCAGGAGGAATGCATCGGGCGGCTGGGCTATTTTCTGAAGCCGTCCGAACTCTTCCACAAGGTCGCCGAAAAGGGTGCGCAGAAGACGGACAATTTCATCTTGGAAGACCTCACCGCCATCCTCAAGCACATCGAGGCCAGCACCATGGGCCATGACAGTGAGGACGACTTCGAGGGCTTGTTCGAGGACCTCGACCTCGGCTCGTCGAAGCTCGGCAAGACCGAGAACCAGAAAAACGAACTCATCGCCAAAGTCCTCGTCCACCTCGATGGCATCGACTTCCGCCTCGCCGATACCGAGGCCGACGTGCTGGGCGATGCCTACGAATACCTCATCGGCCAGTTCGCCAGCGGGGCGGGGAAGAAGGCCGGCGAGTTCTACACGCCGCAGGAGGTCAGCACCATTTTAGCGAAGATCGTCACCACCGGAAAGACCAAGCTAAAAAGCGTCTATGATCCCACCTGCGGCTCCGGCTCGTTGCTGCTGCGCGTGGCGAAGGAGGTTGAGGACGTGGGCCACTTCTACGGGCAGGAGATGAACCCCACGACCTACAACCTCGCCCGCATGAACATGATTCTGCACGGTGTCCACTACCAGCGCTTCGACCTGAAGAACGAGGACACCCTGGAGCATCCCGCGCCCGAGCACGCCGATTTGCGCTTCGAGGCCATCGTCGCCAATCCGCCCTTCTCCGCCAACTGGTCCGCCAGCGCCATCCATGAGAGCGACGACCGCTTCAGCGCCTATGGCAAACTGGCTCCTAAAACCAAGGCCGACTTCGCCTTCGTCCAGCACATGGTCCACCACCTCGATAGCGGTGCCACCATGGCCTGCGTCCTCCCGCACGGCGTCTTGTTTCGCGGCGCGGCAGAAGGCCACATCCGCAAGTATCTCATCGAGGATTGCAACTACCTCGACGCGGTCATCGGCCTCCCGGCCAACATCTTCTACGGCACCGGCATCCCCACCTGCATCCTCGTGCTGAAAAAGCAGCGCGAGCATCCCGACGACATCCTCTTCATCGACGCCAGCCAGCACTTTGAAAAAGTCGGCAATCAAAACCAACTCCGCCCCGAGGACATAGAGCGCATCGTCAGCACCTACCGGAAGCGCGAGAGCATCGAGAAATTCAGCAAAGTCGCCGAGCGCAGCGAGGTCGAGGCCAACGACTACAACCTGAACATCCCGCGCTACGTCGATACCTTCGACGCGGAGGAATCCATCGACCTCGCCGCCGTCTCCGCCCAACTCGCCACGCTGGAGCAGGAAATGAGCGGGACGAATGCTACCATCGCAGCCTTTTGTGCAGAGTTGGGAATCAAACCACCTTTTTGAGTCATGAAGGACGCCGACTTCACCATCATCGAAAGCCCAGCCGGTGTCGTCTCCGATGTGCGGAGCATGATCCAGCAGACTCGAACCGCGCTGGCCGGAGTTGCCAACGCGGCGTTGACGCTTCTCTACTGGCGCATCGGCAAGCGCATCCAGACTGAAGTCCTTGGAAACAAGCGGGCTGGGTATGGGAAGGAGATTCTTGCTACACTGTCGCAAACTTTGACGGCAGAGTTTGGGAGCGGTTACAACTACTCCGCCCTCACCCGGATGGTCAGGTTTAACCAAGTGTTCTCGGAGGGTGAAATTGTTGCTACACTGTCGCGACAATTGGGATGGTCCCATTTCAAAGAAATTATACCCCTCAAAGACGACCTCCAGCGGGACTTTTACGCCGAGATGTGCCGCATTGAGCGCTGGAGCGTCCGCACCTTGCGCTCGAAGATCGACTCCATGCTTTTCGAGCGCACCGCCATCTCCAAGCAGCCAGCGGAAGTCGCCAAGGCCGAACTCTCCGCCTTGAGAGAAGAGGACAAACTCACCCCCTCACTCGTTTTCCGCGATCCCTACATCCTCGATTTCCTGGGGCTGAAAGACCGCTATCTGGAAAAGGACTTGGAGGACGCCATCCTGCGTGAGTTGGAAAACTTCCTCCTCGAAATGGGAGACGGCTTCACCTTTCAGGCCCGACAATTCCGCATCCAGATCGACTCGGATGATTTCTACATCGACCTCCTTTTTTATCACCGGCGGCTCAAGCGCCTCATCGCCATCGACCTCAAGCTCGGCGACTTCAAAGCCGAGTATAAAGGCCAGATGGAACTCTACCTCCGCTGGCTGGCTAAGCATGAACAACAGCCCGGCGAGGAACCGCCCCTCGGCCTCATCCTCTGCGCCGGAAAAAAGACTGAGCAGATCGAGCTGCTGGAACTCAGCGGCACCGGCATCCACGTCGCCGAATACCTCACCGGTCTGCCCGACCGTCAACTCCTGCAACAAAAACTCCACGAAGCCATCCAGCTTTCAAGGGCCAGATTTGAGGCCAAAGAGGAGGACACGGAATGAAGATGGAGCAGACCATGAGCGTGCCCAAATTGAGGTTTTCCGAATTTACGGAGAGCTGGGAAACTAATGAACTCAGTGAAGTATTCCGTATTGGAGCTGGAGGCGACATCGACAAAGAGAGGCTGTCTAAAACCAAGACAGACGATTTTCCATATCCAGTCTTTGCAAACGCGGAGACTGACAAGGGGTTCTACGGCTATGCGAGTTACTACAAAGAGGAAGGAGGCTGTGTTACGGTTTCGGGAAGAGGAAACCTTGGGACGCCCCACGCTCGTCACGAGCGATTCGTTCCGATAGTAAGGCTGCTCGTGCTCCGGCCTCGGGCTGCTGGTGACGTCAACTTTTTCGAGAGTGCGATAAGCAGAATACCATTTTTCATTGAATCAACGGGCGTTCCTCAACTCACTGGACCACAGATCGGAGGTTACAGCATTAGTTCCCCCTTCCTACCCGAGCAGCGGAAAATTGCGAATTTCTTGACGGCGGTGGATGGGCGGCTGGCGCAACTGAGCCAAAAGAAAGCTCTGCTGGAGGCTTACAAGAAAGGCGTGATGCAACAACTCTTTACCCAAGCCCTCCGCTTCCAAGACGACCACGGCAATGAATTCCCCGATTGGGAGGAGACTACCTTCGGAACGCTTGGCAAATTCATTGGCGGAGGAACACCCAGCAAATCCGAGAAAAAATATTGGAGCGGAAGTATTCCTTGGGTTTCCAGCTCCGACCTTGTGCAAGAGAGCATCACACAAATCAGAATTAATCGCTTCATCACCAGCGAGGCCATTGCAGAATCAGCCACTAAACTGGTTCCGAAAGGCAGCGTTCTGATTGTTTCAAGGGTCGGGGTCGGAAAGGCAGTCGTCGCTCCTTCGGACCTTTGCACGAGTCAGGATTTCACCAGCCTGATTCCTTCGAATGCTAATCCATACTTTGTTGCTTACTTCTTGAAGTTTTCACTGAACAAACTTCTAACTTTCAACCAAGGGACGTCGATTCAAGGATTCACAAAAGAAGACATCTCTGGTTTGGAAATGGGGCTTCCTTGCCAAGCAGAACAAACCAAGATCGCCAACTTCCTCACAGCGCTCGACCGCAAGATAGAAACCGTGGCCGCGCAGATCACCCACACCCAAACCTTCAAACGCGGGTTGCTTCAGCAAATGTTTGTTTAACCTTGCCTCTGTTCAACCGCCATGATCTCGTTTCCACTACAAAACACGGCTGACCTAGAGCAACTGCGCGAGTACTATGAACTCGAATGCAAGTTGGCGGCTGGACGTGATGGAAAAGGAGAATTGCCTCAGGACTTTTGGAGAAGCTATTCAGCCATGGCGAATATGCATGGTGGGATCGTGCTGCTGGGGGTGAAGGAGAAGGAGGGGAAGTTCGCCTTCAACTCGATTGAAAAGCCGGACAAGATTCTGAAAGTGCTTTTCGATACCGCCAACCCTGATGACATTTTTGGTCCCGGCAGCACTATCATTATCGATCCGAGCTCTACAATTTTGACGGGCAGCTCTACAATTATCGGGCCTAGCTCCACAATTATCGAGGGCAAACAGGTTCTCAAACGCGATGAAGTCGGGCGGCTGGTCGCCGAACAGTTTCGACTGCCTTTTGTGGATTCCGTGGATAAACTGACTCAAGATTTCCGCGAGAAACTGGAGGCGATGGCGACTCTCCCAAGAACAAAAGGAAAAATCGACCGGAAGGAACTGGAGGACCTGATTGTTCAGGTATGTGAAGGACATTTTGTGACGATTAGCTCTCTGGCAAAAATCATGGACCGAGGAGAGAGAACACTCCGGCAGGATTTTCTATCGAAGCTGTGTAAAGACAAGCGTCTCCGAAGGGCTTTCCCAGACACTCCCAACCACGAAAAACAAGCCTACACGAAGGCGTGAGCACCTCCCTCAACATTGTTCCGATGACCCAACCCGAGCAGGTGCTGGAGGATGCGCTCGTCGCGCAGCTCGTGGGCATGGGCTACGCGAAGGCGGCGGTGACGGACGAGGCTTCGATGCTGGCGAACCTGAAGGCGCAATTAGAGGCATTCAACGGCGTGGCGCTGACGGCAGGCGAGTTCACACAGGTGATGCATCACCTCACGAAAAGCGCGGGTGTCTTCGAGAAGGCGAAAATCCTGCGCGACCGGATGAAGCTGAACCGCGATGACGGGACGGTGACGTATCTGGAGTTCTTCGACTCCGTGAATCCGCTGCGGAATCGCTATCAGGTGACGCAGCAAGTAGCCATGGAGGGCAGCTACAAGAATCGCTACGACGTGACGATCCTCGTCAATGGCATGCCGCTGGTGCAGATCGAACTAAAGCGGCGCGGGCTGGAGATGAAGGAAGCGTTCAACCAGATTCAGCGTTACCAGAAACACAGCTTCTGGAGCGGGCAAGGCTTGTTTCACTACGTCCAGCTCTTCGTGATTTCCAATGGGGTGAACACAAAGTATTACGCCAACGCGCGGCGGCAATCCTTCAAGCAAACCTTTTACTGGGCGGCTGAGGACAACAAGACGATCCGTGAACTGACGCCCTTTGCCACCGCCTTCCTCAATCGCGAGCACCTCGGCACGATGATCGGGAAATACATCGTGCTCAATGCGACGGACAAAATCCTGATGGTGCTGCGCCCATATCAATACTACGCGGTGGTGCGCATCGTGGAGCGAGTGAAGTTCCCACCGGAGACAGACGCCAATGGCTATGTCTGGCACACAACTGGCAGCGGCAAGACGTTGACGAGCTTCAAGGCGGCGCAGATTCTCACCGGCCTGCCCGGCATTTATAAAGTCGTCTTCGTGGTGGATCGCAAGGATTTAGATTATCAGACGATCAAAGAGTTCAACGGCTTCAGCAAAGGGAGCGTGGACAGCACGAACAACACACACAAGCTGGTGCAGCAGTTCACCGACGACACCAAGCTGATCGTTACCACGCTGCAAAAGCTGAACGCGGCGATCAGCAAGCCGCAGTATCTGGAGAAGATGGCGAAGCTCCAAGACGAGAGGATCATTTTCATCTTCGATGAGTGCCACCGCAGCCAGTTCGGCGACACCCATAAGCGGATCACCGGCTTCTTCCGCAATCACCAGATGTTCGGCTTCACCGGCACGCCGATCTTCGCCGACAACGCAGCGACTAAGGACGGGAAGAAGCACACGACGAAAGACCTCTTCCACCAGAAGCTGCACAGCTATGTGATCACGGATGCGATCAAGGACGAGAATGTGCTGAAGTTTGCCGTGGAGTATGTGGGCCGTTACAAGAAGAAGCCCGGCACGGCTACAGAAGTGGACATTGAGGTGGAAGGGATCGACACGCGCGAGTTGATGGAGTCCCCGGCGCGGCTGGAGAAGATCACGGACTACATCATTGAACATCACGCGGTGAAGACGCGGAACAAGGAGTTCACCGCGATGATGTGCGTGAGCAACGTGGATGTGCTGATCAAATACTATGAGCTGTTCGCCAAGCGGAAGACCGAAGGAAAGCACAAGCTGCGCGTGGCGACGATCTTCAGCTACACCAGCAATGAGGAGGACAAAGACGCGGACGGTATCCTGGACGGAGACAGCGAGATCATCGGCGGTGACGGCGGAAACCCGCACACCCGCGACAAGCTGGAGCGCTTCATCGGCGACTACAACGGAATGTTCGCCACGAACTACTCCACCAAGGACACGCAGAGCTTTTATAACTACTATCAGGACATCGCCAAGAAGGTGAAGGAACGGAAGGTGGACCTGCTGCTGGTGGTGAACATGTTTCTCACCGGCTTCGACAGCAAGACGCTGAACACGCTCTACGTGGACAAGAATCTGCGCTTCCACGGGCTGGTGCAGGCTTACTCTCGAACAAACCGCATCCTCAACGAGGTAAAGAGTCAGGGGAACATCGTTGTCTTCCGCAACCTCAAGAAGCGCACGGATGAGGCCATCGCGCTCTTCTCCAATGTGAAGGCGAAGGAGGAAATCTTTGTCCCGCCCTATGAGGAGTATGTGAAGCGGTTCAACGAGGTTGTTGAAGAACTGCGCAAACTCACACCCACGGTGGCGAGCGTGAAGGAACTGAAGGACGAGGAGGCGGAGATGCTGTTCGTGAAGATTTTCCGCGAGCTGATGCGTCTGCGGAACATCCTCGAATCGTTTTCCGAGTTCCAAAACGACGACCTCGCGATGACTGGGCAGCGTTTCGCCGACTATCGCAGCGCTTATCTGGACCTCTACGACAAGGTCAAAACTGACAACACGAAGGACAAGGCATCCATCCTCAACGACGTGGACTTTGAACTGGAACTGATCCACCGCGACGTAATCAACGTGCAGTATATCCTGACGCTGTTGGCGAAACTCTACGGAGCGGATGCAACCGAAGCACCTGCGATCAGAAAGCTCATTCTCGACAGCGTAGCCAGCGACATTGAACTGCGGAGCAAGAAAGAGCTGATTGAGAAGTTTATCGAAACGAATTTACCAGCGGCAGGTAGCGCGGCGGAGATTCCCGAGACTTTTGAAGCATTTTGGGAAAAAGAACGCCTGGCAGCTTTCGATCGGCTTGTCGAAGAAGAACATCTTGATGCCGACAAATTGAAAAAGGTCATCGACCGCTATGTCTATACCGGCAAAGAGCCGTTGCCGGACCCGGACATTGCCGAACTCATCCTAATACCATTGAGGGTTATGGAGCGAGGACCCAGCAAGAAACGCGTGTTCGATCGCGTGGTGGATTATGTGGCGACGTATATTCGTGGGATTGCGGCGTGATGCGTGATAGTCATGGATGTGAAGCAACCCGGCCCCTGAGTTGGACCAGAGAAATTCAATGATCTGATCCGCGCTCGAACTCGCGCTCGGTGAAGCGCATGAGTTCGCCTTTGAAGCGGAGTGGAACGCTGTCGGTGGGGCCGTTACGATTCTTGGCGATGATGAGTTCGGACTCACCTTTCTTGCTTTCATCTTCTGCGCCGTCGGCGTCTTCCTGTTTGGCTCCCGCGTAGTCGGAACGGGTGAGCAGGCCGACCACGTCAGCATCTTGCTCGATGGAACCTGATTCACGCAGGTGACTGAGCATGGGCTTTTGATTCTTATTCTGCTCCACCTGACGGTTAAGTTGGGCGAGCACGAGCACGGGGATGTTCAGTTCTTTGGCGAGACCCTTGATGCCGGCGGAGATTTCTGCGATCTCGATTTGGCGGTTTTCCTTGCCGCGTTTGCTGCCGGAGGTGAGGAGCTGGAGGTAATCGATGGCGACGAGTTCAATGCCGTATTGCTTTTTCAATCGTCGCGCCTTGGCCCGTAGTTCGAGGATTTCGAGACCCGGTGTGTCGTCGATAAAAATGTTCGCGTCTTGAAGCTCGGTGCAGGCTTTCATGACGGCGCGCATTTCTTCGCGAGCGAGAAGGCCGCCGTGGATTTTCCCCATATTGACACCTGCGCGGGCGACAATGAGACGCTGCACGAGCATGGAAGCGCTCATTTCCAGGCTGAAAACGGCGACGGGCTTTTTCTGCACAAGGGCGATGTGCTCGACCATGTTCATGGCCAGCGAGGTCTTGCCCATGGAAGGCCTTGCGGCAATGACGAACATTTCGCTTTTTTGCAGGCCGTTGGTCAGCTTGTCGAGCAGGCCGTAGCCGGTGGAAAGCCCGCGCAACATGCCGGGATTCTTGATCATCTCCTGCATGGCGTCGATGGCCTCGGAGACGTGGTCTTTGAGCGGCTTGATGTTGTCCCGCGTCTGCGATTCCTCGCGCACGGCGAGGATGCGTTGCTCTACGCGGTCGAGCAAACCGGGCACATCCTCTTGATACTCGTAGGCACTCTGGATGCCCTCGGTGCAGGCGCCGATGACGCGACGCAGGAGATGCTTGTCCCGTAGAATGCCGCGATAGTAAGGATAGTGCGCGGGTGTGGGGACGAAGTTCAGCAATTCGGCAAGCGTGGAAGGCCCGCCGATCTTGTCCATGAGATTTTTGTCGATGAGATGCTGAGAGAAAGTGACGAGGTCGAGTGCCTTACCTAGTTGGTTATTGAAGCCCATCAGCTCCTCGAAAATGAGGCGGTTACCCGGATGATAAAAAGCTTCTGCGGAAAGATTCACCTGTGCATCGTCCAGCACATCCACGGGGTTCTGCAGGAAGCAGGAGAGCACGCCCTTCTCTGCGTCATCGCTGTAAGGCATGGCCCGCATGGACTCTGTTCCGCGCGGACTGGGCGCGATGGCCTTTTGCAAAGCAGGGGCGCTGGGGGCGGCTACTGCGTTGGGGTCGAAAGGGGCGATGTTAGAAGGTTCCGACATAATAAAGGGAATAAAATTTGCCGCGTGTCGCGCATGAAGCAACCATCATCGTATGTGAATTGATGTGAATAACTCAATACGGCTAGGCGCTTCGAATATAGGCACAAAAAAACGACGGTGATGAAACCGTCGTTTTAAAGATTAGTGCTCGATGATTAACGAGCCGGACTGAATTAGCCTTCGGAATCTTCGGAGCTTTCGCCGCCCGCGTTTTTGCCATCAGCGGCAGAAACAACGAGCTTGATGACGCACTCGATATCGTTGTGCAGTTTGACTGGGATATCGAAGCTGCCAGTGCTCTTGATTGGCTTGTCGAGTTCGATTTGATGCTTCTCGAGATCGACTTTCGCGCTGCTCTCGGCCACGGCTTTTTGAATGTCCATCGCGGTGATGGAGCCGAAAGCTTTGCCTCCCTGACCAGTGGCGAGGGTGAGCTTGAGCTTGAGGCGGCGGAGTTTGACGGCTGTTTTTTCCGCTTCTTCGAGTTCTTTCGTTTCGCGTTCGGCGCGAATTTTCTTGAGGCTCTCGAGTTGGGTGAGATTGCTCTTCGTGGCTGCAAAAGCCTTGCCTTGGGGCAGGAGGAAATTGCGGGCGAATCCGGCACGAACTTTCACTAGGTCGCCTTCAGCGCCGAGGTTGATGATTTTTTCCTTGAGGATGACTTGCGTGTGGGCCATGGCTTGCGACTTGGGGGTGAATTGAGGGCGGCGAAAATACATGCCGCACCCGTGGTGTCAACTCCGGCTAGCCGATTCGCGGAAATTAACGCCCGGCTAGGGCTGGCTTCCTAGCCAGAGCAGCCCCAGAACGGACATGCCGTCCCGGATAGTGCCGTCGCGGGCCATTTCGATGGCTTCCTCTAGCAACACGCGCTTCACGGTCAGCTTTTCCGTGGCCTCAGGCTGGGCCTCGGTGAAATTCAAGCCGCGCGCTATATAGATGTTGGCGACCTCATTAGTGGTGGAGTTGGAAAGCTGAACGTCCTCGAGGATCAGTTCATAGTGACCGGCGACGATGCCTGTCTCTTCCAGCAGCTCGCGCTTGGCGCAGTCCAGCAAATCCTCGTTCTCCGGGCAGCCGCCCTCGGGGATTTCCCATTCATAGCTGTGGTGAGTGTAGCGATACTGGCCGACCAGCCAAGTGTGCCCAGCGTCGTCAATCGGGATAACGCCCACGGCGCGGTTCTTGTATTCCACCACTCCGTAAATGCCGGGGCCGCCGCTGGGATTGATCACTTGATCCTCGCGCACCCGAATCCAAGGATTGTCATACGCAACTCGCGAACTGAGGGTGGTCCAAGGATTTTCCATGTGCGTCGCGGCAAACACCGCTTCTATACTAATCCAGCACTGACGGATTTAATCAACCATCCGTTCATGGTTTCGCACTAGGCGGCGCCGTCTTGGCGCAATCTAAAATGAGAGCGCTACCATCCTCGGCGATGCGGCAGGTGGATACTTTTTTCAAGGCTTCCGCGATTTTATTGTCCTTTTGTTTCGCCAGACTGAGCCAGTCCATGGTTTTCATGTTGTTGACGAATCCTTCGCTCACGATCTTGCCGGGAACGGTGATGGTCTCGATTTTCAAAGAAAAATTTCCGTTCTCCACGTCTGGTTTGAAGCTGGCAGAGCCGACAAGGTAGCGTTTGTCACCACCGGCCCAAGGCAGTTTGTTGATGGGCATTCGCAAGCTCCCGCTCACGAATTGCGATTTGTTGTCGAAGCCAGTGAAGCGCAGCATTTCGCGATAAGACAAACTTTCCTTGTCTTCACCGATTCCAGCGTCCGCAGCCAGAATGAGCAGAGCATTGGCATCATCGACGCTGAGCGAGAGTTGAGCCGCATCACCCTTCGATACGGACTCGGCGAATAGTGTGAGCTTGTTTTTCAAGGCTACTTTCTCGCCGTCGCTCACGCCGAGTGCCGGCAACGGTGGCGCGTTTTCCGTGGTGAAAGTAGCGATCTGTCGATCCTGCTCGATGCCGCTATAGATCATCCACGTCACAATGCCGCCGAAAGTCAGCACCATGATCACGAGAATCGCGCACCCGTAGAATGGATTGAACTGGGCGGTCGGGACTTTTTCGATTTTGGACATACGTCATGAATGGCGGAACAGAGGCAAAAGGCAACACAAGGAATGATGGCGTCTCGCCGTCATGGGTGTGGGTGACGGGGAGACGCCATCATTCCTTGGATCATTGCAAATTTTGCATTATTGAATCGACATGAAAATTCTCGTCGCCATGTCCGGAGGCGTGGACAGCAGCGTGGCCGCCGCGCTGTTGGTCCGCGAGGGATATGACGTGTCTGGTGCTTACATGAAGAACTGGATCAATGAAGAGAACATCATTGGCCATTGCCCGTGGCAAGAGGACATCGAGGATGCACGAGCTGTCGCGGACAAGCTCGGTATTGAGTTCCGCGTCGTGAACCTGATGAAGGAGTATCGCGAGAAAGTCGTGAAATATCTTCTCGAAGGCTACACGCAAGGCATCACGCCCAATCCTGATGTGATGTGCAATCGCGAGATGAAATTCGGCGTGCTCTGGGAATGGGCGCGGGACAACGGCTTCGATGCCATCGCGACCGGACACTATGCGAGGCGCGTCGAACATCGAACATTGAACGTCGAACATTCAACATTGAATGAGGCAAATCCGAAATCGGAACGCGTTGCTGCGAGTCTCAATGTTCAGAGTTCAATGTTCAATGTTCAATGTTCGTATTCAGAAGTTCTTAAGGGCGCTGATCCCAACAAAGACCAGACATACTTTCTCGCCATGATGCGGCCCGAGCAGGTGGAGATCGCGCGCTTTCCCATAGGGCATCTGTTGAAGCCGGAGCTGCGTGAACTCGCGAGAGAGTTTGGATTGAAGACAGCCGAGAAGAAAGATAGCCAAGGCATCTGCTTCATCGGTGAAGTGAAGATGGAAGATTTCCTGCGCACCTTCGTGCCGGACAAGCCCGGCCCCATTGTTGATCTTTCAGGCAAGGTTCTCGGCGAACATCGCGGCCTGCATCTCTACACGCTAGGCCAGCGCAAGGGACTTGGCGTGGCAAGCAATCTTTATAAGCAAGCCTATGTCGTTGTCGCCAAACGCATGGAGTCGAATGCCCTCGTCATTGCCATTGAACGTCCCGACACGCCGCTGCTCTGGGCGCGTCGTTGCACGATCAACAACATCTCCACCACTGGCCCCGACTTGACGCAACCGCGCAGGCTCGATGCTATGCCGCGCTATCGCAGTCCCGCTGCCGCTGCGGAATATAAACCGTTCGAGCGCGGCACCGAACTGTGCGCCGAGCTTATTTTTGACGAGCCGCAACGCGCCCTAACGCCCGGACAAATTTGTGCGATTTATGATGGTGAGCGATTGCTTGGTGGTGGCGTGTTTGAAGAAATCCGCTACGAGTAATGCATCATGTGGAAACCCATTAAAGAATTCACCGACATCAAACTGGAGAAGACCAGCGATGGCATCGCTAAGATCACCATCAATCGCCCGAAGGTGCGCAACGCCTTCCGCCCGCTCACCGTAAAGGAAATGCTGGAGGCCTTCGACATCGCACATGAAGACCCGAAGGTCGGCGTCATCATTCTCACGGGCGAAGGGCCGGACGCGTTCTGCTCCGGCGGCGATCAGAAAGTGCGCGGCCACGCGGGCTATGTCGGCAGCGACGGCGTGCCGCGCTTGAACGTGCTCGATCTGCAAAAGAAAATCCGCAGCATTCCCAAGCCCGTTATCGCGATGGTAGCCGGTTACGCCATCGGCGGCGGGCATGTGCTGCACGTTGTCTGTGATCTCACGATAGCCGCGGACAACGCGCGATTTGGTCAAACAGGTCCGAAGGTCGGTTCATTCGACGGCGGGTTAGGCAGCAGCTATCTCGCGCGCATTGTCGGACAGAAAAAGGCGCGGGAAATTTGGTATCTCTGCCGCCAATACAATGCGCAACAGGCGCTCGACATGGGCTTGGTGAACACGGTGGTGCCGCTGGCCGATCTCGAAATCGAGACGTTAAAATGGGCGCGAGAAATCATGAAGCATTCGCCACTCGCGCTGCGCTGTCTCAAGTCCGCGCTCAATGCCGATTGTGACGGCCAGATGGGTCTGCTCGATCTCGCAGGGAATGCCACGCTGCTCTATTATATGAGCGAGGAAGCTAAGGAGGGGAAGAACGCCTTCATCGAGAAGCGCGAGCCGGATTTCTCGAAGTTTCCGCGAGTGCCGTAGTGATGAAGCGAAAGTCAGGCTAAGATACTGGACTATCTTTTTGATATGCCAGTGGCACATCGATGTCCTGTGGAAGTTCCTTAGATAGCAGTTTTTTTAATTCAGTTTCGTGACCGTAAGCGGTAATCACATCGCCTGCTTGCACCACGGTCTTCGGTCCAGGGATGCCATCCATCACTATTCCATCCCGTGAAATGGCCATGATTAATACGCCCCATTCAGCAGGTCGTGTTTCTTTGAGCATCTTCCCGCAAAGACAAGTATCGGCCATGATTTCAATTTCGGATACGCAGAAACCCGACTGGATGCGCAGCAGTAATTCGTAGTCGAGCGCACGCACGATGCCAGCTTTCTCAAGCGCCCTTCGGATTACATGATCGAGCAACCGTTGGAAGATGCCGATTTTGAAAAGCAGCAGCAGAATAATGATGGTGCCAATGATTGCTCCGATGGCCGTTAACGGATTGAGCCAGGTTTTTTCCTGCAACACGGTAACGATCAACGTCACCAAGCCAGAGGTCAGGCCGACGTTTCCTGCAACAATGAGATCGCGGATGATCCGCCGCCGCACAGGATGATTCATTACTAATTCTGCCTCCTTCGTCGTGAAGCCCACGCCGAAGAATGCGGAGTAAGACTGAAAGCTGGCCGTGTCCCAGCTCAGGCCTGTCATCATCAGCGCTGTCGTGCCCACGCGAATGATGAGGAGCGAGACCAGCGTGATGACGAAGAGTGCGAAGATGTAGGCCATGACATTATATTAGGCGAGCGCCTTCAGCCTCGCAAGATGGGCGTCCCTCTTTGAGGAATTGCGAAGCCGGAGGCATCGCCTACTTTGCGCGATGCCCAATCTCAAACCCTGGCTCCTCGCTGCGCGTCCGAAGACGCTCGGAGCCGCCATCGCGCCAGTGCTGGTCGGCATCACAATTGGATGGAAATTGAGCGGGCAATTTAGTATCTGGCTCGCACTCGCGACGCTCGGTAGTTGCATGTGTTTGCAAATCGCGACCAATCTATTTAATGACGCCGTGGATGGCATGAAGGGCAGTGATACGAAGGAACGCCTCGGGCCATTGCGCATCACCGCCTCCGGCATGATGCCCGCGAAGACGGTCATGTGGGTCGCTGCGGGCGTGCTCGCGCTCGCAACGTTGCTGGCCGTGCCTTTGTTTATCTATCGCGGTTGGCCCATCATCGCCATCGGCATTCCATCGCTTTGGTTCTGCTACGGCTATACGGGCGGGCCAATGCCGTTGGCGTATCGCGGACTCGGCGAACTTTTCGTGGTGCTCTTTTTTGGCTTAATCGCAGTTACGGGTTCAGCCTTTGTGCAAAGCGGACACTGGCACTTCGAGGCTGTGATCGCGGGACTTCAAATCGGTATGTTGAGCACTATCCTTATCGCAATCAACAACCTGCGAGATATTGAAGAAGACACGAAGACGGGAAAGCGCACGCTGGCGGTGAGGTTTGGAAAACGATTTGCGCGAATTGAGATCACTGCACTTTTCATCGGGACGTATCTGCTGCAACTGAACTGGCGGCCCGATAAGTGGTTGGTCTGGGGATTGCCTTGGATCATGTTTCCGTTCGCTATGGTTATCACGAACTCCATCTGGGTTAACGAACCCTCAAAGGATAGTAATCGTGATCTTGCTATGGCAGGCGCGCATCTTCTCGGATTCTCCATCCTCTTTAGTTTGATGGCGATTTGCCTTATCTAGTTTTCAACGTGTCCGCCGTTCAATTCCAGCCTTACGTTCTTCGCTCCAGCGGCTCGCTCAATGCCGTGTCTCAGCGTCGTGAATTTCATGGTGCTCTAATCAAAGTGGATGATGGCATCGGCTGCTTGCATCCGTGGCCGGAGTTCGGTGACGCGCCTATTGATGAACAATTAAATAATCTGCGCGACGGCGGCACGTCGAAAGTCATCGAGCGTGCCTTGCGCATGGCGGCAGTGGACGGTGAGGCGCGGAGACGCGGGGTGAGTTTGTTTGCGGGATTGGAGATTCCGCCCTCGCATTTTTCGCTCGATCAGAATCAGGCGCTTGAACCTCAAATGCAGCGGGTCATTCAAGAAGGCTGGCTGGCCATCAAGACTAAGGGGTCTCCTGAAATCGAGAAGACGCTCAATGTATTAGAGACGCTGGTCGCGCTCTCGGGTAACGCTCAGTTGAAGCTGCGCGTTGATTTTAATTCGTGCCTCACTGAATCGCGATTCACGGACTTCATGGGCGCTATGTCTGACCGGGTGCGCGAGCGGATTGATTTCATCGAGGATCCATTTCCGTATGATGCGGCGGCTTGGAGCGCAGCTCAGACAAAGTTTGGCGTTCGGCTCGCGTGTGACAAAGGATTGATGCGAACGGATGATGCGCGTTCGACTCAGTGGGGCTATGAAGTCGCCGTGCTCAAGCCGGGTCGGCGCGAGTGGCGCAGCACGATGGCTGGGATTCCGGCAAATGCGCGCATCGTGATTACCTCCGCAATGGATCACGCCATTGGACAAAGTTTCGCCGCGTATGAAGCCGCGCTGGCTTGGCGTGAATTTGGGGCGCGGATGGATTTGTGCGGTCTGTGCACGGAGCATCTGTTTGAGAAAGATGCGTTCTTCGAGCGATTGAGTTCGCATGGCGGGAAGCTGCAAGTGGATCGCAACGGCACCGGGCTTGGATTTGATGATGTGCTGTCAAATCTTCCTTGGTGCACTTTGTAGCAGCCGACGTAAGGAGGCTCTGTTTTCAGCGGTGTTGTAAAGTGCTAGGCGATTAAGTTTGAGCCTCCTCACGTCGGCTGCTACGGATTTGCGATGACATCCGCTTTTGATAATGAAGTCTTCTGGCGCGGCAGCGATTTTAATGTCGCTGTAAATCCGCATCGAGCGGGTGATGCCGCTGGTCTGGCTGAGTTTGCAGCAAGCAGTGATGCCACACGTAGCCTGATTTTTTTTCAAACCAGCGGCAGCGAGGGTGCGCCCAAATGGTGCGGACTGTCGCGTGCTGCGATGCTGGCTTCAGCGCAGGCGGTGAACGCGCATCTGGAAGCATCTTCGCGAGATCGCTGGCTCATTGCGTTGCCGCTGCATCATGTCGGCGGATTTTCCATCTTGGCGCGATGCTTCGCGAGCGGCGCGTCGTTTGTTCAGATGAGCGGGAAATGGGATGCGGTGAAGTTTGCGAAGAACTGTGCGGAGGAAAAAATCACACTGACATCGTTGGTGCCGACGCAGGTATTTGATCTCGTGCAGGCGAAAATTATTGCGCCATTATCGCTACGAGCTGTCGTGGTGGGTGGTGCGGGCCTGAACCGTGGAATCGGGAATGAAGCGAGGCAGCTTGGCTGGCCAGTGCTGCAAAGTTACGGCATGACGGAGACGGCTTCACAAATTGCGACTAGTTCGCTGGAGGGTCTGCGGCGCGAGTTTGATCCGGATGTTTTGGAAGTGCTGCCGATCTGGGATTTGCAGACCGATGAAGATCAGCGGCTGTCGGTGCGCGGTCCGGCGCTGGCCTCCGGCTATGCAATCAAGGAAAGCAATGTGTGGCGTTGGATGGAAATGGATTCGTCATGGGGACTGCTCACGCGCGATCATGTGGACATCAGAGATCGAGGGATTCGACGCAGCTTAAATTTCCTCGCGCGTGAATCTTCATTGGTAAAGGTCATGGGCGAGCTGGTTAATATAGAGGTATTGCAATCACGATTGGAATCGCTCACTGACGTGCCGCATTGTGTCGCCGTCTGTGCCTTGCCCGATGCTCGGAGGGGAAGCAAACTGGTGCTGGTTGGGGAGTTAAGTGCGCTGGAACTCGAAGAACTGCGGGAGCGGTTCAATATCCTAAGTGCTGGAATAGAGGAAATCGAGGAAAGTGCCGTTGTGCCAAAAATTCCACGGAGCGCACTGGGCAAGTTGGACCGCGAGGTGATAAGAAAGTTCTTGAGCGCCTAAAAATTTCTATAATTTCCGTCAAAAAGCCGTCCAGAAAGGCTCGATTTTAGGGGGTATTTAGGGGCTTGGGCGGGAATATAAAAAAAGTTCAACAATTTTGAACAGAAGATCGAGTAAGGATTCTAACCTAATACAGCGTTGTGCGGTTAACACGCCGCGCTGCAAATTAAGAGTGATTGGTTGTTGTAAATTAAGTTCCGGGTGACCGGAACATGTGTTGAGGTAGATGCCTAAGGCCCGGCGGATGGGAGTCCGCCGGGCCACTTTTTTGCCCCTCAATAGGCAGTCGCGGCATGGACAGCCACGTAATGTGTCAGAATGGCCCGAGGCTTGCTTTCAGAGGGGGTATTCACCGGTTGACGCCCGTTCCTCAACGCGCTATACCCTTGGCCCCCTGATGCGCCCCCGCGCGTCCATTTCAGAAATAACCTCCATCTAATCCTCAGCAACATGATCAAAATCGGCATCAATGGTTTCGGACGCATCGGTCGTCTGGTATTTCGCGCAATCTGCGACCAAGGACTCCTCGGCAAAGAAATCGACGTAGTCGCAGTGAACGACCTCGTTCCGGCGGACAATCTCGCCTACCTCGTGAAATACGATTCCACGCAAGGCCGCTCGAAAGAGGAAGTCTATTCCAAAAAATCCAGCCCCGATGTCGCTGAAGACGACGTTCTCGTGGTGGATGGCCATGAAATCAAATGCCTCGCTGTTAAAGAAGGACCTGCCGCATTGCCGTGGAAGGCCCTGGGCGTGGACATCGTGATCGAGTCCACTGGCTTGTTCACCGAAGCAGAAAAAGCCATGGGCCACATCAAGGCTGGAGCAAAGAAAGTCATCATCTCTGCTCCTGGCAAAAACGAAGACATCACCGTCGTCATGGGCGTGAACCACGACAAATATGTCGCCGAGAAGCACACCATTATCTCCAACGCGAGTTGCACCACGAACTGCCTTGCTCCCGTCGTGCATGTGTTGTTGAAAGAAGGTTTCGGCGTTGAAGAAGGCCTGATGACCACCATTCACAGCTACACCGCGACGCAAAAAACAGTGGACGGCCCGAGCAAAAAAGATTGGAAGGGCGGACGCAGCGCCGCGATCAACATTATCCCCAGCGGCACTGGCGCAGCCAAGGCTGTCGGTCTCGCCATTCCCGAAGTGAAGGGCAAGCTCACTGGCATGTCCTTCCGCGTCCCCACGCCGACCGTGTCTGTCGTTGATCTCACCGTGAAGACCGTGAAGGAAACCAGCTACGCAGAGATTTGCGCCGCCATGAAAAAGGCCAGCGAGACCTACATGAAGGGCATTCTCGGTTACACAACCGACGAAGTAGTCAGCTCGGATTTCATTCACGATGCCCACAGCTCCATCTTCGATGCGGGCAGCGGTTTGGAATTGAACAGCAAGTTCTTCAAGCTCGTGAGCTGGTATGACAATGAGTGGGGCTATAGCAATCGCTGTGTTGACCTCGTGAAATATATCGTCAGCAAAGGACTTTAAGAATTCGTAATTTATGACGGGCGGCGAGTGCGCCGCCCGTTTTTTATCCCTTCATCCAAATGGCAAAAAAAAGCATTCGTGACATTGATGTGAGCGGCAAGCGCTGCCTCGTCCGCGTGGATTTCAACGTGCCCCTCGACGACCAGAACGGCACGATGGTCATCACCGATGACACCCGCATCAAGGAAACACTGCCCACGTTGAATTACCTCATCGAGCAGGGCGCGAAGCTGATTCTTTGCAGCCATCTTGGCCGTCCGAAAGGCCAGCGCGATCCTAAGCAATCACTCAAGCCCGTCGCGGCTTGTCTCAGCGAAATGTTGGGCCGTCCTGTGGATTTCGCGGATGATTGCATCGGCGCCGATGCTAAGGCCAAGGCGATTGCTTTGGGCAATGGCGGTGTGCTGCTGCTAGAGAATGTGCGTTTCCACGCAGGCGAAGAAAAGAACGACGCGGAACTCGCCGAGCAGATGGCTGACCTCGCGGAAATTTATGTGAACGACGCCTTCGGCTCCGCGCATCGCGCGCACAGTTCGACTGCGGGTGTTGCAGCCTATTTACCTGCTGTTTCCGGTTTGTTAATGGAGAAGGAATTGACCTGGCTGCATGACGAACTGGAAAATCCCGAGCGTCCTTTCGTGGTGATCCTTGGCGGTGCAAAAGTGAATGATAAGATCGGTGTCATCAATCGCCTGCTCGAAAAGGCCGACACCATCATCATCGGTGGCGGTATGGCTTACACTTTCATGAAGCTCGTTAATGGCATCACGATCGGGAAGAGCCTCTACAAGCCCGAGTGGGAACCCATTGCGCAGGCTGCGCTCGACAAGGCCAAGGAACGCGGCGTGAAGCTGCTCATTCCCGTGGACTCCATGATCACCGACGCTTTTGATTTTGATGCCAAGAAACTCGGCAATACGAAATTCACCACGCCCGGTGGAAGCATCCCGGACGGTTGGGAAGGCGTTGATATCGGCCCTGAGACCGTAAAAATATTCGCTGCCGAAATCGCCAAAGCCAAGACAGTCATCTGGAATGGGCCGATGGGCGTATTTGAAATCAAGGAAAGCTCGAAAGGCACTTTTGACATCGCCGAAGCCGTGGCTGCCAATAGCAGTGCCAAAACCATCATCGGTGGTGGTGACAGCGTGAAGGCCGTGAAGAAAGCAAAACTCGCCGATAAAATGACCTTCATCTCCACTGGCGGCGGTGCCAGCCTCGAACTGCTCGAAGGTAAGGAACTCCCCGGAGTTGCCGCGCTGCAGGAGCGTTAACGGTGTGGTGTAGAGTTTTAAAAATTTATCATTTCTATCCGTATATTTTGATTACCCCATGAAGTCCGTTTTTTCACTCGTAATGCTTTTTTCGCTTCAGCTAATGGGTGCGGATGACAACACTCAACGCGCCAAGTCGAATCTGGAATTGCTTTGTCGCGTCCTTCCTGAGATTTTTTGGTATGCGGGTGATATGTGTTTACGTGAAACCACCACCTTGGGCGGACATATCAATAAAAGAGAAGAATTTGTTGCCGCATATAAGGCTGAAATTCTCGGAGTTGAACGCAAAGATGAAGGCGGGAAAATTGCATATTACGGGAAAGTCAAACTCCACGATCCGAATGATCGCCAAAGATATTGGATTTTTGAATTTGTCCATAGAGGGCAAAGTTGGGAAGCAATTTTGGGTCAAAAGCATAACGGAAACGATGCTCCTATGGATATTTACAAAGCCGATGGGTCCATGGGTTCGATGAAACCATATGTAGAAAAAGGACTCGCCGCTTTCAAGGACAGCAAAAAACCAAGTGATGTAAATTGGAGTAATAAATAGTCATATGCCCCCCGTATTCCGCAAACCCATCGTCGCCGCGAACTGGAAGATGAACAATCCTCCGTCCGACACGGAGAAATATCTTCGTTCCTTCCTCCGCCTTATTCTGGACAGTTCACCGGTGCAGGTCGTCATCGTGCCGCCGTTCATCTCCCTGCCTAAAGCTCAGGAATTGATTCAGAGCGGGCGCACCGAAGTCGTGGAACTCGGCGCACAAAATATGAGCCAGCATCCCAGCGGCGCCCACACTGGTGAGATCAGTGCGCTCATGCTGAAAGAATGTGGCGTCCGTCATGTCATCCTTGGCCACAGTGAGCGCCGTGCCTTGTATGGCGAGACCAATCAGATCGTGAACGCCAAGGTTCTTGCCGCGTTGGAAGCCAGATTGCACCCGATTCTCTGCGTCGGTGAAACACTGGAAGAACGCGATGGCGGCTTGATTGAAAAAATCCTCGAATCACAACTGCGTGAAAGTCTCGCCGAAGTTGGTTCGCGTCGCTTGCAGGATATAGTCATCGCCTATGAACCCGTCTGGGCCATCGGCACCGGACGCACCGCCTCTCCGGAGCAAGCGCAAGAAGCGCACGCTTTCATCCGTCAGGTTCTCGGCTCCATGTTCGACACCGACACTGCGAGCAAAATCCGCATTCAATACGGCGGCAGCGTCAAGCCCAACAACATGGCCGAGATCATCGCCCAGCCCGATGTGGATGGCGCACTCGTTGGTGGCGCGAGCTTAGAGAGCGGCAGCTTCTTCGAGATCATCAAAGCGGTGAGCAATTATCTTCAGGAAAACAAGCTGGGCTGAATCGCAATTACTCGGGCGTGATCTGACGGCGAACCGTCCGCCCCGGATTCATTAGGTCCGCACGTTCCAGTCCGGTGATCCGCTGAATTTTGCGGATCATGAAAACGAAGACGAGCAGCATCACGGCGCAGAGCGGAATGCCGATGACTAGAATGCTCGCCCAGTTTAGGGTGCCGATGCCTTTGACGAAAGCTTCACCGCCCGGTTCTTTTCCATTAAGTAGATAGATAGCGAGAAAGAAATTCCCAATGGATGAACCGACTGTGGCCAGTCCGATCCACCATGAGCCGTGCATGAGAGCGGTTTGGAATCCGCGCTGTTTCTCCGGCGTATCGAGCGCGGTGTGAAGGGCGCGCAGGTTCAGCAGTTGCGGCTGCATAACCAGCACACTGATGAGCGGCTTGCCAAAGAAATGGCTCAATGGGAACGCCGCGCCGAGTGCGAGCGGCATAGCGCTTTCCTTAATGGCGAACCAGAAGGCATCGAGCTTGAGAAGTCCGAGTCCACCGCTGAGCAGGATGGTGACGAAACCGAGTATAGAGAAAAGGTTCCAACCGGATTTTTTCCACCAGCACCAGATACCGAAGCCCACCGGAAACAGCAGGGAGATCACAAGCGCCCAGAACGGGCCGAGTCGGGCAGGCTCGCTGAGTTGATCGAGCACCAGCGAGGGCAGCACGACAGTGAGCAGCAAATCGGCGAGGGCATTGGGCTGGGGCGCGTGGGACACTCCGGTCATTGAACGCGGGTCGCGCATCAGGGCAAGCACTTGCGTGAGCGAGGGCGCAGATTATCCAAGAAAAGAAGTTGAGAGTTTAGAGTGTATAGTTGAGAGCCTAAAAATGAATTCCATGAATGTGCATACCCATCTCACATATGGATTAACCATTATATTCGATCTTATTGTGTCAATGTCTGGCTCTCAACTAACAACTATCAACCATGAACTCGCAGCTCCTTTTCTAAGATTATCCTAAGACTTTGAACATAGAATTCGTTCCATTTGCCAGCATGCTTAGGCACCCCCTCGCCATTATATTTTCTCTGACCATTGGCTGCGCCATGCGGCTCGTTGCTGTGGATTTTGAAAAGGACATCAAACCGATCCTGTCGAAAAGCTGTTACGAGTGTCACAGCGAACAGCGGAAGAAAGAGAAGGGCGGCTTCGTATTCGACAATCTCAAACGATTCGCCCACGACATCGGACCCAATCTAAACATCGAACCCGGCAGTCCCGGTAGCAGTCATTTCTTCGAGGTTATATCTGATCCCGAAGCAAAGAATCACATGCCTCCCAAAGGCAGCCTCTCGAAAGAGGATCAGGAGAAAATTCGTCAATGGATCAAAGAGGGCGCAGCCTTCGATGCCAACGCCCCGAAGCTGGCGGTAAAGAAAGATCTGCCGCCAATCATGAAATGGACGAATGCCGAGGGCGTCTCCATCAAGGCCGGCTTCGGCGGCGTGACCGGGCAGAGCGTGATCTTCAAGATGCCCAACGGCACCAAGGTGGAATACCCCATCGCCAAGCTTTCGGCGGAGAGCCGGAAGCTGGTCGAGGAATGCGCGGCACCGTAGCTCTAAAGAGAGACGGAGCGCGAGTGTGTCGCAGACCACTCGCCAAACTTTCCTGCGACGTGGAAGACCAAAAATTGGCGAGTAGCCTAGCGGCATACTCGCGCTCCATCTTGTTTCGATGGACGCCTTGCAGCGAGATTCACACTTTCCCAAAAAGCGTCTTACCCGTGCTGAGCAGATCGTCGCACGCTTGTTTCAAGCGCACGCAGAGACCTTGCTCGGCTTTCTTGAGGTAGTTCCTTGGATCGTAGAGTTTTTTGTCGCCGATCTCGCCATCAATTTTGAGAACGCCGTCATAGTTCTTGAACATGTGTTCCACGATGGGGCGAGTGAATGCGTATTGGGTGTCGGTGTCGATGTTCATCTTGATGACACCGTAGGCCAGTGTCTCGCGGATTTCTTCCAGCGGTGTGCCGGAGCCGCCGTGGAAGACGAGATCGAACTTCGCTGTTGCGCCGTATTTGGCGACCACCGCAGCCTGACCGTCGCGCAGAATAGTGGGCTTGAGCTTGACTGCGCCGGGCTTGTAGCTGCCATGGACGTTACCGAAAGTCGCGGCGAACATGAAACGGCCCAAGCCATTCAATGACTCGTGAACTGCGACCATGTCTTCGGGTGATGTGTAGAGTTTTTCATTTGGCAGGTCGCCGTGATCGACGCCGTCTTCTTCACCGCCGACGACACCGGCTTCGACTTCGAGAATGATTTCGTGCTTAGCACATTCTTCGAGCAGGACTTTGGAAAGTTTCATGTTCTCCGCGAGCGGAAGTTCGGAGGCGTCGAGCATGTGGGAGTTGAACAAATTTCCGCGTCCTTCGGCCCGGCGCTTGGCGGTCGCGGCGATGAGCGGCTTGAGGAAGGTATCAACTTTCTTTGGCTGGCAGTGGTCGGTGTGGAGAGCCACGAGCACGTTGTATTTCTCCGCGAGGATATGCGTGGCTTCGGCCAGAACGATTGCGCCTAGGGCCATGTCTTTGATGGCTGTGCCGGAGGCAAATTCGCCGCCGCCGGTGCTCACTTGGATGATGCCGTCGGATTTGCTTTCGGAGAAGGCCTTGAGTGCGCCGTTAATCGTCGCGATGGAGGTGACATTGATGGCGGGATACGCGTAATCACCCTTCTGGGCGGAGTCGATCATGGCGCGGTATTGAGCGGGAGTGGCAATGGGCATAGGCGGGGAGTAGAGCAGGAATCGGGCCGGGTGCAACCGCGTAGGGCACCGCAACTTTTCCTCGCCACAGGTTTTTCATCATCCGTGAATATAAGACCCAGCACATCCAGCATTGCGTTTTACGATGGCGCATGGAAAATGACGCCCATGAAAGCAGTGGCGGCAATTTTTGGAGTCATTTTGACGGCGTTTCCGTTATGCGGTCGCGCTCAAGAAGTCGCGCCCTCTCAGCCGCCGCCTACTGATAGACCGGATAAACCGAACCGCGATTCTTCACGTGGCTCGCATCAAGGTTTTGGCGGGCCGGGAGGATCAGGCATGATGTCGCACGGGGATCGCGAGCGGTTTGATATGTTTAAAGACATGCCCGAGGAGCAGAAGCAAAAGGTTCGGGCCGCATTTGAAAAAGCCTGGAAGAAGCCTGAAGTCACTGAAGCCCGCGAGCGCCTGATGAAGGCCAATGAGGAATATCGCAAAATCCTGCACAAGGCTCTGGCTGAAGCTGATCCTGAGGTCGCAAAAATTCTCGAAAACACCAAACCACCGATGGGGCAGGGGGGGGCTGGGATGCCAGACATCAACGATACGGAGTTTGCCAGCAAGGCGCTCCAGCGCCTTCAACCTCCCAAGTTGGCCAATGGTCGCGAGTCTCCGATGTCCCGCATGCATGACAAGGTAATGCGAATGCCCGCCGTCGCCGAGGCGATCAAGAAGCTCCAGCAAGCCGAGCCTGCGCAACGGATGGAAGCTTGGGCGCGGTTGCGTGAAGTTTACCAAGCGACGACAAAGTCGGAATTTGGCAAGAATCTCGATAATCTCAGAAAAGACGGGCCGCTCCGCAGTCCGCAGGATCAGAAAGCAGGCACTGAGCCTTCTGACGAACCGCGCAAACCGTAAGGTGGCAATTGCTCTTGGGCGAAGTCAGTTGTGACGAATGATCTTAGCAGCGTATGACCCATCCACGCCATCTCGCCACGGCAGCGTGGCGATTGACTCCCCCAGTTTGAATGAAGGATGTTGTTGCAACACTTGCTCTAACACGGACTCATTTTCTTCCGGGTCGATACTGCATGTGCTGTAAACCAAAGTGCCGCCCGGCTTGAGTAGCGGCAGCACGGCATCGAGGATGCGCGATTGCTGGGAGACCATTTTCGGAAATACTTCGGGCTGCAAACGCCAGCGGACATCAATGCGGCGGCGCATGACGCCGGTATTGCTACATGGAGCATCGACTAAGATACGGTCGAAGTGCATCGCGCCCCACGGTGGTGTGCCTTTCTGATGGAGCCAGTCGTGCTCGAACGAGCGGGCGATGGCGACTTGCATGCGCCGGAGATTTTCTTGAAGCCGGGGTATGCGGCGGGATGAAGAATCTGAGGCTACGATGCGCCCCTTGTTCTCCATCATTTGGGCGAGCAGCGCAGTTTTTCCTCCGGGCGCGGCGCAGGCATCGAGCACGACTTCTCCCGGTTGTGGGGCTAGTAAATCGCAAGCGGCAGCGGTGCTGGGATCTTGCGCATAGCACAGGCCTTGGGCGAGCCATTCGCGAGGCGGGAAATCAGGCTGATAGAAATCTTTGCGATTTGTCCGGCCAAATTGGAAAAGATCATGGTCGGTCAGTGGTTGCGGATGCAGGCGATTCACTCGAATGAATCCTCGCGCTGGCTGCTGATTCCATTCGCACAATTGTGCAGTGGTCTCTTGTCCAAACTGCGACATCCAGCGTTGCACCAGCCATTCAGGATGTGAGAAACGTGTGTGCAGTGGGAGCGTCGCCACTTCATCAAACAACTGAATACTCTCGCGTTGGGCACGTCGCAAAATGGCATTCACCAACGCGCCGGCATGGGGCGCGAGTTTGACTGTTTCATTGACCGCTGCGTAGGGCGGAAGATCAAGGATGAGCAATTGCGTTAGCCCGAGACGAACAATCCAGAGGACATGCTCCTCAATGCTGGCGATGTTTCCGAGTCGTGAAATCCAGTGGTCGAGCAAGGTCCGGTTTCTCAGCACCGTGAAAACCAGATTCTGCAAGAGCGCGGCATCACGCGATTCAAGCTGATGCTCCGCTGTCAGGCGACCCACGATGTCGGCGGCAAATGCCTGCCCTTCCGACCATTCAATCAGGGCGTCGAGGGCCAGTTGCCGCGAATCTGTCGGAGGATTTTTCGGCGCGAATTTTCGATCAGCCATTGGCGGTAGGAAGTGTGCCACGACCAATGCCGCGATACTGGAAGCCATAAGCGATGGCCGCGCTGGGATCGAGAAGATTGCGTCCGTCAAAGATGAGCGGGGTGCGCATGGCGTCACGCAATTCAGTCAGATCAACTCCAGAAAATTCATCCCATTCGGTGGCGATAATCAGGGCCTCTGCCCCACGTGCTGCTTCGAGTGGTGATTCCGCGAGTTTAACTTTTGAGGCAAAGGGCAGGTCTTTGAATTTTTCCATCGCCTTCGGATCATAGGCAGTGACTTCCGCGCCTTCGTTGACGAGAGCTTCTACGATGTCGATGGCGACACTGGAGCGGACGTCATCGGTATTGGGCTTGAAGCTGAGACCCCAGACGGCGATCTTCTTTTCCTTCAAGAGCCAGAGTGCTTCGCGAATGGAATCAAGGAATCGCGTGACCTGACGGGCGTTAACTTTTTGAACCTCTTTTAAGAGATGAAAGGGCGTATTAAGTTGATCAGCGATGGCGATGAAAGCCGCGATGTCTTTGGGGAAACAGGAGCCACCATAGCCGAGACCTGCATTGAGGAAGCTGCGTCCGATGCGGCGGTCCATGCCGATACCCTCGGCTACCTTTTCCACGTCAGCTCCGGCTGCTTCGCAGATTTCTGCGACGGCATTGATGTAGGAAATTTTCAGCGCGAGAAAACTGTTGGCTGCGTGTTTGATCAGCTCGGCGCTGTTGATATCGGTGACCAGAACTGGCGCGACGAAAGGCTCATAGACTTTTTGCATCACTGACAATGCACGGTCGCTGTTGCCGCCAATGACGATGCGATCGGGCTTCATCAGGTCATCCACGGCGCTCCCTTCGCGAAGGAACTCGGGATTGCTGATGACATCGAATTCCACGCCGGGCTTGGCATAGCGACGAATGGTCTGTGTGACGCGCTCACCAGTTTTTACGGGCACCGTGCTCTTGTCCACGATGACGCGATAGCTATCGAGACAGACTGCGATTTCGCGCGCGACCTTTTCGATGAAACTTAGATCAACGCTCCCGTCCTCTTGTGGTGGGGTAGGGACGGCGATGAAAATGACCTCGCCGTGATCGACTCCGTCGGCGGTGCTGGTGGTAAATTGAAGGCGCTTCGAGACGACGTTTTTGCGCACCATGGATTCGAGGCCCGGTTCGTAGATCGGAATTTTTCCTGCCAATAGGCTGCGGATTTTCGCTTCGTTATTATCAACGCACAGAACGTGGTGGCCGACTTCGGCGAAACAGGCGCCCGTGGTGAGTCCGACATAACCGGAGCCGATGATGGTAATCTTCATGAAATAGCTGGTTTTGAGTAAGATGAGTAACTAAAGCGGTAAATGAAGCTTGCTCAAGCGGCGCGACTTGTTTTTTTGCGCGTCGTGCATGGCCGTCACGCGGTTGATACCCGACAAGAAAAAAGCCAGCGTCCGAATTGGAACGCTGGCTTTTAAGAAAGGAATTTGCAACTATCAACCCCCTTTACCGCCACGACCAGTGGGATTCGGGTCGAGATCGAGAGGAAGACTGATCTGCGGGAAGTCCTTGAGCGTGAAGTTGACGATGATGCCGTAGTCTTTCTGGGCATTGACGTTGTTACGAACAAGGCCTCCGACCGATACAACCCAGCTGGTCAAGTCGCGGCTGATACTGTAGCTCTGGTATTGCAGTGTGCTGTCTGTGGCTTCATAAATGTGATTCATAGAAAAGCCCCAGTTTTCATTCAGGCGCGTGTAGATGCGGGAGAAGATGAGGCTGCTGTCTCTGAAGATTGGATTTTTATTCAGGTAGTTATGACCGATGGTCCAAGAGAAGGACTTATTAGGCATCCAGCTCAAGGAGGTGTTCAACTCGGTGAAGTTGTAGTCACTGCTTCCGATGGGCGTCTGACTGTCGATGTTGAGCGAGAGCCAAGGCACGGGTCTAAAATAGAAGTCATTGTAAAGGTTGGAGACTTTGCGATCGAATTCAGGATCTTGGAAGAAGATGTCCGCATAAGTATTGAGGCCCATCCAGTGGTAGGTTGTGCCGTCGCGCTTGGTTTGCAGGTCGTTTCTCACGCCGACGCGGGCAATATTCCAAGTGTTCAAATCGTCAACTGCGGTGAACAGAGGAACGTCAATCGGGCGTGGCCGGGTGGAGGGATTGAGCCGGTCAATGCCGGGGAAGCCTACGAGCGGGTCAGAGTTGAGATAGGAATAATTGACATAGGGCGTGATGGTGTGCCGCAAGCCGTCGAGGCCGAGAGCGTGGTTCTTGACGTCGTCCCAAGTGCGGCTGAATTTTCCGGAGACATCGAGGCCCGCCTGAAAAATGCCCTTGGTGGTGGAGCCGAAATCTTTTTGCCCGCCGGATACATCATTGTAAAAGTTCGCGCCGACACCAAAGCGGGGCACCACGTTGAACCAGTTCCCGTCACCGAAACTCATGGGGTAGAGGAATTCATGATAGGAGTGCAGACGGGCGAATTTCTTCTCGGAGAGTTCCGTTTCAAGATTCGCAATGTCCTGCTGCACCTGATCGCGGGTGGTGAGGAGCTTGGGAGTGCCGCGCTGGAAGCTGCTGTTGTTGGAGGTAAAGGTGGTGCCTGCCAATTCGGTAGTGCTGCCGGATGTGCCCAGAACTGTTGAAGTTAGGCCGCTATTGAACCCTGAAAGGTTGTTCTGCTGGGTATTGATTTTGCCCTGAAGCAGACTGACTTCGGCATTGGAAAGTTTTTCTTTGTAGAAACCCAGGGAATTTTCGCTCTGGTAGAAGACGCCCGAGTGCCAGAGCGGTTGGCGGGTGAAGTCGATGGCAAGTTCTGGAAGGCGAACGTCTGTGTGAAAGAAATTGTTCATCTGGAAACGCGTCCAGAGCATGGCCACAAAACCGTCGCTGTGTTTGACCAGCGCGATGTTGTTATCGGGCTGAGGGTTGGCGCGGAATTCAGCAAAGTAATAATCTTGCAGCAAGAATCTATCGCTGAGCTTGTTCAGGTCGAAGTCAAGATACCATGTGCTTTCGCTGGGGCCAGGCAGGTAGATGCGGTGCTGGAAGGAGATGCGGTAGCGGTCTTTCGAGGGAGCCAAATCTTTGCGATCGCGTCCACCAGTGCCAGTTTCAGGGCTGGTGTCGTAGGCGTAATAGAGAAGAAGTTTACCAAAGTTATTATTGTCGGCGAAGCGCAGGGACTTCAAGTCAACGCCACCAGCAAGGCCGCGCGCGCTGCGGATGTCGAGGTGATATTTCGCCAGCGTGTGATCGCCATACATGACCCCGTATTGATTGAGAAGGAAGGCGCCCCAGAGACTGTCATAGCCCGGCTGGAAGAAGTAGCCTAATTCATGATTGAGGGGCTGCACAAAATAGGGGAGCCAGAAGACGGGCAGATTCCCGACATAGAATTTTGCATCGTGCATGATGACACGATCACCAGGGTAGATGGTCAGCGATTTGGATGTGACGTGGTAGTTTGGATGGCTGCTATCGTGTGTGGTGAAGTAAGTTCCTGAACCGTCGATGCGTGAGGTTTCGCCAGAGTCAGCCTTCATGGCACCAGAATTGGTTTTCATGTCCGTCGTCTTGTAAAAGACTGGAGGCAAGCCGCTGCGAATGTCATTGGCCTTGAGATCTTGCGTCTCAAAGTTGTAGGTGACGGTTTCTCCACGGTAGAGCTGTCCGTCTTTAATGATCAGGACGTTTTCGTGGGCGATTACGTCTTTGGTGTTGGAATTGTATTCGGCGCGGCCGGCGCTGATTTCGACATTGTCGTATTTGATGTGAACTTCTCCGACTGCAGTCGCTACTCCCGTTTCGGGGTCAAAATTGGTTTCCAATCCGACAATATCCACATTCTTGGCGAGCGCTCCCAGCACGGAGCCGGGACTTGATTGCGCCTGACAAATGGAGGTGGTGAGAATCAATCCGCACAGGAGGGAAATAGATTTCCTGATGCCTGACGAAATGTGTGAAGAGATTAATTGGGGAGCCATCATTTGACGGAATGCGGTCGCGCTGTTGAGGTTGTGGGAGTTGGTAGTCGCCCTTTATATAGGCGAGCGACCTTAGTGTGACAAGGAAAAGGAGCACATTATTTGCCGTCGCGCACATAAAACTTACTGGAAAGAGAATGGGTGTCGCCTTGATTTTTCGCTGGCGGCTTGGTATCAGCTATGATGAAACATGATTCGTTCCTGTTGGAAATCGCGGCCTGCCTAGGCTTTTTGGCTATTGCGCTCGGTGCATTCGGTGCGCATGGCATGAAGGAAAAATGGGACAAAATGGGAGGCAAAGAAGAATCCGCCCACTTAGAGGAAGTCTGGCGCACGGCAGCGCAATATCATCTCGCGCACTCGGTCGCGCTTCTCGGGCTGGCATTGGCAGGCGTCAACAAGCGCTTCCGTTGGACCAGTCGCCTCTGGATCGCGGGCATCATGGTTTTTAGCGGCAGCCTTTATCTCTTGTCATTCACAGGGATCAAACAATTCGGTGCCGTCACGCCAATTGGCGGATTGCTTCTGATGGGCGGATGGTTCGCGCTCGTGATCGGCTCACGGAAAAAGGACGCGTGACACAGGTGTTTCTATGTTTCAGTTGCGCGAACAGTCATGGAAGCTAGACTCGGCGTCCGATGTTTGATTCGCTTACTGCGACCCCCGCTTTTTTAATTCGCAAAACACTGCTGCTAGGACTTGCCGCAGCCCTTCTTTCGGCCCGCTCTGCCGAGGCCCAAGCTAGTGTAATCGCTGTGGACCTCTACAATAAGAAGATCCACGTCGCTTCTGGTCTCGACGTTAAGCGCCCCGTCGGCGGTCTGGCAAAAATCGCCACTGCACTCGTCGCCCTCGATTGGTCGGATGTGACCAAAGTTAATCTTAATGTCCTAGCCACCGTCTCTCCGAACGCCATCCAGATTTCAGGATTCAATGGCCTCAATCTCCAGCCCGGCGATCAGCTTACCCTACGTGATCTGATCTATGCCTCGATGATGACCAGCGACAATCTCGCGGCCACATCACTCGCGGAATTTGTCGGTGGCGACATCTTGCGACGACTCGGCAAGGGCGGAGATCCCATCGTGGAATTCGTCGGTCAGATGAACAAACTCGCCGCGCGCGAAGGCATGGCGCACACCCGTTTCACCAATCCGCATGGCTTTGAGAATAGCCGCACCACGCCATATTCCACAGCAGCGGATATGGCCAAGCTCACTCTCTATGCTCTCACTCGTGCGCCCTTCCGTTTTTATACGAATCAAAAGTCGCGCGACATCGTGGTCTTCCGTGCTGGTCAGCGGATGAGCATCCCTTTGCAGAACACGAATAGCCTCCTCGGCGTGGGTAATATTGACGGCGTGAAAACTGGCAATACGCCCCAGTCCGGCGGTTGCGTCATCGTCAGCGAAGAACGCCACGGCACCGTGATGAAACAGGCCGATGGACGGGACGCAGTTTTCCGTCATCGCATGGTCGCCATCGTCATGGGTTCTGCAGAACCTTTCACCGAGGCACAGAACCTGCTTCGCAATGGCTGGAATACTTACGACAACTGGTTGCGGCAGGGCCGTCCCGTCACGGATCGCATGCAACTTTTGTCTTCGTATTAAATAAAACAATCCAATATCCACTCGGCAACGAATCTTAAACTTATGCGCATCGGAATTCTCAATAGTGGCGGCGACTGCCCCGGACTTAATGCAGTGATACACGGCGTCGTCGGCGCCGCATCGGAACTTGGCTGGGAGGTCATCGGATTTTGCGACGGCTTTGAAGGTCTGCTCCCCAACGGCCCCGGTCACATCAAGCTCGACCCCGAACGCACCATCGGCATTCTCAAGCTCGGCGGCACCATCCTCGGCACCACGAACAAAGGAAGCTTCGTCGCGAAAATTGGCGTGGACAACATCGCCCAGATCCCCGGAGAAATCATGGATCAGGCTAAGGCCACTATAAAATACCTTGGCATCGACGCCCTCATCGTCGTCGGCGGCGACGGCTCACTCACCACTGGCTTACAACTTTGTCAGGAAGGCATCCCTGTCGTCGGCGTGCCGAAGACCATTGATAACGACCTCCAGGCCACTTCCATGACCTTCGGCTTTTACTCAGCCGTCGCCACCGTCGTGGACGCGCTCGATTGTCTTCACACCACCGCAGAAAGTCATCAGCGCGTCATGGTCGTCGAAGTCATGGGCCGCAACGCCGGATGGATCGCGCTTTTTGGCGGCATCGGCGGCGGCGCAGACATCGTGCTGCTTCCAGAAATTCCCTTCACGCTCGAGAACGTCGCGCAGCGCGTGAACTATCTTTACGAACACGGCCACCGCAGCGTTCTCATCCTCGTCGCCGAAGGTGCGAAACTCGAAAGCGGCAAGATGATGACGCGCGAGGAAAAAGAAAATCGCCAGGTGCTGCTTGGCGGCATTGGAGCCTACGTCGCTAAAGAAGTCGAAGTCCGCACCGGTCACGAAACCCGCGACGTCCGCCTCGGCCACCTTCAGCGCGGCGGCTCGCCCACCTCGCTCGACCGTATCCTCGGAGCGCGCTTCGGCGTGAAAGCTGTCCATTTGATCAAGGAGAAAAAATTTGGACGCATGGTTAGTTACCAGAGCTATCACGTCGGTGACGTGCCTATCGAGGATGCCGTCAATAAACTCCGCCTCGTCGATCCTGACGGCGAAGAAGTTCAGGCCGCCCGCGCGATTGGTATTAGCTTCGGTGATCGGTAATTTCCGGCAGTCGCAGCACTGGGCTAGATAAAGTTTGCACTGGATTTTTTTCCAGTCAGGCATCAACATCTGCGCGTCCCTCAATCAACCAACAAAAAACTTATCACTATGGAACCAGAACACATCGAACAAAGCGGCGCTCTCGGAATTATTCCTCTCCTCATCGGACTCGGGATCATCGTTTTTATGATCGCCTCTGTATGGAGAGTGTTCACCAAGGCTGGACAGCCCGGATGGGCCTGCCTCATTCCCATTTACCAAGCCATTGTCCTCCTCAAGATTGTTGGTAAACCCGCTTGGTGGTTTTTGCTGATGCTGATCCCCGGTGTGGGCTTCGTAATCGCAATTATTGCGATGCTTGAACTCGCCAAGCGTTTTGGTAAGGGTGCTGGCTTTGGTGTTGGACTCGCTCTTTTGGGCCCCATCTTCTTCCCGATTCTCGGTTTCGGTTCCGCTCGCTATCAGGGACCGCCTGTGCAGTAAACTAAGAATGTTTTATGACCGCACGCTGTGCATTTTCGCGGCGTGCGGTTTTTTCTTGGCTCATATCAGTTGGTTGCGCTATCTTCGACCATGGAACGATTGCTTGAACTACTCTGTGAGAACGCGCGGCAAAGCCCCGCTGAACTGGCTGCACGCCTAGGAACCTCCGAAGCCGAGGTCAGTGCGCGTATTGTTGAACTTGAAAAATCAGGCGTCATCCTCGGCTATAACACCATCGTGGATCGGGAGAAAGCAGGCCCACGCGGTGTCACCGCCTTGATCGAAGTTCGCATCACACCAGAAACCGGCGGCGGCTTCGACCGCATGGCCCGCCGCATTGCGCAATACGAGCAAGTGCGCGGCTGCTATTTAATGAGCGGTGCGTATGACCTCGCCGTCGTCGTGGAAGCCGAGACGCTCTATGACGTAGCCCGTTTCGTCGCAGAAAAACTCAGCACGCTCGGCGTCGTGCTCTCCACCGCCACGCATTTTCAGCTTCGCGTTTATAAACACGACGGCGTCCTGCACGACACCGGCACTCAGGAAGACCGCCTGCCCATCTCACCATGAGCAAGGAGCGAGGCATTGATCTGGAGAGCAAGCTGTCCGACCAGCTCCGCGGCATCCCGCGTTCCGGCATCCGGGATTTCTTCGAGCTAGTCATCGGGCGCACCGATGTCATCTCGCTCGGTGTGGGAGAGCCTGACAAGCCGACCCCGTGGCCCATTCGCGAAGCCGCGATCCGCTCGCTCGAGAAGGGACAAACCAGCTACACCAGCAACCTCGGTCTTGAATCTCTGCGTATCGCCATCAGCGGCTATGTGGAAAAACAATTCCGCACTTCTTACGATCCCAAAAAGGAAATCCTCGTCACCGTCGGCGTGAGCGAGGCCCTCGACATCGCCTTCCGCGCTGTCTTGAATCCCGGCGACGAAGTGCTCTATCACCAGCCCTGTTACGTCTCCTACGGTCCCAGCATCACCATGGCCTATGGCGTTCCCGTCGCCGTGCCCACGATGCTGAAAGACAACTTCGCGCTGCTCGCATCCGAAGTAGAAAAACGCATCACGCCCAAGACCAAAGTCCTCGCAATCAACTTTCCCACCAATCCAACTGGTGCCGTCGAGCCACGCGAGGAACTGGAAAAAATCGCCGCCCTCTGCGTGAAGCACGACCTCATCTGTTTCACCGACGAAATCTACAGCGAACTCCTCTACGACAACGCGCAGCACACCAGCATTGTCGAATTCCCCGGCATGAGAGAGCGCACCGTTTTACTACACGGCTTCTCTAAAGCCTTCGCCATGACCGGCTGGCGTCTCGGTTACGCCTGCGCCCCACCAGTGCTCATCGAGGCCATGATGAAGATTCATCAATACTGCATGTTGTGCGCCCCCATCCTCAGCCAGATGGCCGCGCTCGAAGCCCTGAAAATGGGCCACGAAGCCATCGAACCCATGCGCCAGAGCTACGAAGAGCGACGCAACTTCGTTGTGAAACGGCTCAATGAAATGGGCCTCAACTGCTTCAACCCCGGCGGCGCGTTCTATGTCTTCCCCGATGTCAGTTCCACCGGCCTCAGCGGACGCGACTTCGCCTTCAAGCTCCTCGAAGAACAATGCATCGCCGTCGTTCCCGGTTCCGCCTTCGGCCCCAGCGGCGATAACTGTGTCCGCTGCTGCTACGCCACCGCGCCCGATCTCCTCGTGAAAGCCATGGACGGCATGGAAGCGTTTGTGCGGAAATACAAAAAGTAAGCCGTGGCACAGGTTTGTAACCTGTGTGTCGATCGGGCATTCTGCCCGATCACTGGTCAACCTGAGAAAAGCTGCACACGTTTCAAGCGAGCAATTCAAGGAAGGATGGCGTCTCGCCGTCACTGGTAGTAGCGACGGCGAGACGCCATCCTTCCTTGTTTCGTTGCAGGATTTTGGATTTCCCGTGGTTCTCATCTCCGGATTTGTAATATTTGAACACGCTGATGGCGGCCACCTCTTGCGAAGCCAGAGGCATCGCCTACTTTCATCCGCGCATGTCCAACCTCCGCACCAACACCACCGTCGCCCACATCGCGCCGTTTGCGGTCTTCATGGTCTTCACCGCGCTCGTGCCCGCCATTGCCATCAAGAACAGCGCGCTCCCCTGGTGGCGATCCGCGCCGGAGCACTGGCTCTATCCGCTGCAAACTCTCGTCTGCGGTGCCTTGCTCATCTTCTATTGGAAGAACTACACCTTCAAACCCGCCCGCGGCCTTGTGCTCGCGACACTGTTTGGCATCATCAGCATCGTGCTCTGGATTCTACCCGCGCATCTCTATTCAGTCATGGATGTCCGCGATAGCAGCGGCAAAGCAGCCATCCCGCTCCTCGGCTTCGCTGCCCGCACAGAAGGCTTTGATCCCACCATCTTCCAGCACGACCGCCTCTGGTATCCGCTCGTCATCATCATGCGCTTCATCCGCATGGTCATCGTCGTTCCGCTGGTAGAGGAAATACTCTGGCGCGGCTGGCTCATGCGCTGGCTCGTGAGCAACGATGAAAAACCCTTCACATCCATCCAGATCGGCACCCATTCGTGGAAAGCATTCATCATCACCACCGCCTGCGTCGTCTTTGTTCATTCCCAAGAAGACTGGCTCGGCGCCCTCATCTTCGGCTCCATGATGTATTACCTCTGCATCCGCACCAAGAGCCTCGCCGCCTGCGTCTTGATGCACGCCATCGCCAATCTCATCTTAGGTATCTACGTCATGAAAACCCAGCAATGGGGCTTCTGGTAAAAAAGGAGCGCGAGCCTTCAGCACGCATCAGTCAAACAAAGGAGCGCGGACACGTATGTCCGCTTTACACTCAAAATCTGCCATCGCCGTTGATGGCAAGACTTTGCGGCTGAAGTGAGCAGGTGGACTGATCGGCTATAGACTCATCGTCGATATGGCCATCTTTAGTGGTGCATGGCAGGAACCCATGCATCTCTTAAATCTCTCGGCAGAAATGTCCGGGCGTTGCGCGATAAAAAAATGCTCACGCAGGAGGCGCTAGGCGAACGATCCGATCTTCATATCACCTATGTTAGCGGTATCGAACGAGGAGTTCGTAATCCAAGTGCGCTCATATTGCTTCGACTCGCGAAGGGGCTTGGCGTCGAAATAGGTGAACTTTTCAAGGGAGTCAAGGCGTGAAGCGCAAGCGCGCGTCACGCAATGACTCCTCGCTCCGCGAGGAGGCGGCGCAATATTTAGTGAATGGAAAAGGATCTGCGCGTAAAATGCGGTTTATTGATCTTTTTTGTGGCATTGGAGGATTTCGTATCGCGTTTGAAAAAGCCGAATGCGAGTGTGTGTTCTCTTCGGACTGGGACAAATTTCTCAAATCACCTATGAGGCAAACTTTGGTGAGAAGCCGGTGGGCGATATTCACACAGTCGCTGTCGCCGACATTCCGACGCATGAGATTCTCTGTGGAGGCTTTCCCTGTCAGCCTTTTAGCAAAGCAGGCTAGTCTTGAAATACTTCCTCACGGTGATAGCGCAGAAAATCTTCATTCGGTTCTGCAAGCTTTTCTGGCAAGCGAATCGATCTCCCCTCAAAAGGAACAAAGTTCTGCTCTAATGCTTGTTGTGGGAAGAAACGCTGGAGCGTCTTGCCCAAAACCAACTTCAAGTCACAGTCGAGGGTTATCAGACCCGAGTCGAACGCAGCGTCGTGTAATGATGAAAGGCAAAGTCCATTGCAAGGATCAAGACGCTCATCAGGGAATTGACCCCATGGCTTTATGTGGCTCGCTACTAGCAATCGTGGCACGTTAATTCCGCTGATGCAGCAGCGCACGTCATAAGCCGTGAGCACCGCCTGTCGGAAGAATTGCTGGCCGCGACGAACTTTGACTGTCGCTAAAGATTCGGTCGCCCCGCTTGGCGAGACCAGCCGCACTTTGTCGCGAGAGAGGAAGTCCAGATCCTTGGTCTCGTCCTTTGTGAAAAGGTCATGAAGGAGTTGTTCACTCTCTGTGCCGAGTTCCAAAGATTGTGCATGAAACTCATCCCACATTATTTTATCCTGCTTTGTAGCACCCGGTAAGCCCCGAATGCCGCGCGCACGTTGCACCGGATCAAGTGCCGCGAAATTGCAGAGCTTCATGGCCAGACTGTTCGGGGTTCGGCTCATTTTCTCCGCCGCTTCAATGATGATTCGATTGCCTTTGTGAAGCTTTCCGAATGGCAGTTTGCAATAAAGGTTCAGCGCGATAAGAAAGTGCTCACGCGTCCATTTCACTGCTGATGCTTTCGCCATGCCCGCAGATAGCCAGAAAGAACAGGAATTGCGAGAACAAAACGCTTGTCGTAATCGTTGAACTTGCCAGGAATAGAATCAATTATGCCAAAGCCAAATCAACTTTTCACGGTAATATGCCAATGGAGGCGTGATGCAAAGTCTTCCGCAAAGCGGCACACTATAGCGGTGGTTCTCCGAAGCAACTTTAACGGCAAAGATGCGGCTAACGAGGCTTGTCTTTATTTGATTTGGGACAGGCAAGGTCAGGCGCAGCCTTTGTTAGTGATCAAAGGTGCCCCCACATTGACCGTGCCGGACGATGGGATTTTTGATGCACAAGAATACGATGAGACAATTACGTTTGGCAGTAAGATCGTGACTTGTCGGGATCTCAGTTGAACTGAGTTATTTAAACGACGGTTAGTTAAATAATATGCGATGGGAAATTTAAGAGTGTATCGAATGCTCGAAACCCATCACAATGATGACGCCCGAACCTGACGGTGGCTTTTACAAAGACACGGATGTGCAAGCTTTCATTCACAAGTTCGGTTACGCGGATAAGCATGGCAAGGCGGACAGGTTAAACTTCGGTGGCCGACATTACGTGGGTGCGCGTTGTCCACTCACTGGGTTGACATTGCAATTGGTCGGATTTGACATGGAGGAGAGAAAGATAACCGATGCCAACGGGGAAATCGCACTTGTGAGCGACAGCAGCGAGATTGCAGCATCGTGGTCGTTCAAAAAGATTTTGGAGCATTGGTCTAAAAAGCACATGAAGGCAGTCTATGTGCCGTCGCAGCACAGAAAAGATCCAAGCTGGCAATACACTTACGGCCACAAGGTGCGATTAGCGCAAAGGATGGACGCACTTCGTTTGCTGGTGGCTTTCGCGTCTGGCACTATGTATTACGATCCGGGCATCAAGTTGGAGAACGCATCAACAACGCACGCAAAACACAAGCAGCGAAGTCAGTTTCGCGTAGCCTCGAAAAACATCGCTTCGCTCTATGAGATAGTCGAAACGGTGCAGGTTTGATCCCATCTAATGCGCCGCCACTTGTCGCATCCAGCCCTGAACCCATGTCCGACATCTTCACCAAGAAGAAACGCAGTGAGGTGATGAGCCGCATCCGCTCGCGCGGGAACAAAGACACGGAATTGGCGTTGATGAAGGTCTTCCGGCAGCACAGGATCACGGGGTGGAGGAGGCATGTGGTCATCAAGTCGGAAGGCGAAAGGATGGATGATGAAAAGTTTCGTGTCCGTCCCGATTTCGTTTTCCCGAAGCTCCGGCTAATAGTGTTTGTGGACGGATGCTTCTGGCACGCCTGTCCCAAGCACGCGACGAAACCAAAGACCAATGTGGTATTTTGGAGAAAGAAGTTCGCGCGGAATGTGGAGCGTGACCGGCTGGTGACGCGCACCCTGCACGCCCAAGACTGGCGCGTGTTGCGGATCTGGGAGCATGAACTGGCAGCGAAGAACGGGGCACGTCTGCTCGCAAGGTTGCAACGGGAATTCGCGGTGGCACCGTAGCCTGCGCTCCCTGTCCGGAAAGTAGTCATGCGCTTCAGCGCGGAAGCCGGTGCTGGGCGATTCGACGTTCAATCGAGAGACGGCTGTGCTGCGAGCTGAAGCTCTGGACTACTTTGCTGAGGCGAAGCGCGGTTCCACCCCATGCGCACAAGCGGCGAGCAGGCTTCGCCAAGCATGCGCGCCTTCTCAAAACTTTCAGCAGCCCCGCTTGATTGACTCCGCCGTTTGACATGCAATCGTCACACCATGAGTGTCCACATCTCCGAGCAGAAGAAAAAACAGATGGCCCGCAAATTGTTGCGGGTGACCCCGCTGGCTTCGGCAACAGACCTTCTCAAAGAAATGGAGGTTCGGCTTGGTGACAAGAAACTGCGCATCAAGCGCCTTGGTTGAAACACCTCAGTGTCTGAGCAGGTTCATTCGCATCTGATTGACCACTCGCCGGAACCGAGTTCTTCAGACCAAGGCGGATTCACGTCGCGGAAAGCGGCCATGCACTGCGTCATCCACAAGAATGTCTTCATCAAGCTCATCCCAGCGAAGGGCGCGGCCCTGCACGCGCAGTTTGACGCTTTCGAGCAGATTCTGAGGGGCGTCCGCCAACAGCGGGTAGCGTGAGGCGGGAAAGCTCACAAGGCGTTGATCGTCCAGTTCCAGCCAGACGCGACGCCCCTCCACCCAGCAGCGAATGCCGACGGCGGGACGGTCCTGAACAGGAGTTTCAGCGGTCACCATGGAATGCAGTATAGGCTTGAAGCAGGATTTCGCAATGCTCTTCAACGAGGGACTGAACCTCGCGCAGATCGGAAGGCCGCAGTCCGTGGTTCGAGGCGAGAGAGACAGGACGGAGCCAGAACTTGGCTTCGAAATCATCACGCGCCACGTGGATGTGCGGCGGCTCAGTGCCCTCGCGACTGTAGAAATGAAACCGATATGGGCCAATGCGCAGCACGGTGGGCATAGGCGAAGGATGTCACGAGTGAATCCGGTGTCAAACCGGGACAAGGTCTTTCATTGCACTCTTAAATTCTCCGCGCCATTCTGCGGGGTTCATGAAAATCGCCCTCGCTCAGATCAATACCACTGTCGGAGACTTCGACGGAAACAAGGCGCTCATCCTTGGGGCGTATCGCAAGGCCGTGGCGCAGGGCGCGGAACTGGTGCTGACGCCGGAGCTGGCCATCACGGGTTATCCGCCGCGCGATCTGGTGCATCGCTCGCGATTTGTTCCGGCCAACAAAGAAGTGCTGGCTGCGATAGCGGCAGAAACCGGCGAGGTGCCGCTCATCACTGGGTTCGTGGACTTCAACACGAACGGACGTGGCAAGCCCTTCCGCAACTCTGCGGCGGTGCTGCATCAGGGACGCATCGCGCACATCATACATAAATCGTTGCTGCCGACTTATGATGTCTTTGATGAAGACCGTTACTTCGAGCCGGCGGACGAGATCAAGCCAGTCGTCATCAATGGCCAGCGGATCGGTATCACGATCTGCGAGGACATCTGGACCGACGATTTCCTGCCGCAACCGCTCTATCAAATGCAGCCGCCGCGCGAGCTGGCGCGGCAGGGGATGGATTTGCTCATCAACATCAGCGCCTCGCCATATCATCTGGGCAAGCCCGCAGTGCGCGAGAGCATGATGAGCGCACTGGCCCGCGAACTAAATGTGCCCATCGCTTACTGCAATGCCGTCGGCGGGAATGACCAGCTTGTTTTTGATGGAAGCTCATTGGCGATTAGCGCGGATGGCACTGTTTGCGCGAGACTGAAATCATTCGCGGAAGACTTGGCCATCATTGATCCGTCTGCCCATCACCCATCACCCATAACTCATAACTCAACAGATGCCTCGCATCTTCACCGCGCTCTCGTTCTCGGCCTCCGCGACTACGCGCAGAAGTGCGGCTTCAAATCCTGCGTGCTCGGTTTAAGCGGCGGCATTGACTCCGCGCTGGTGGCGGTGATCGCCGCGGAGGCTCTCGGAGCGCAGAACGTGCTGGGCGTCTCGTTGCCCACGGTATTTTCATCACAGGGAAGCAAGGACGATGCGCGTGATCTCGCGCAGAAACTCGGCATTCAATACGATACGGTCGCCATCCAGCCAGCGTTCGAGTCGGTGAAGGTGCAGCTTGCGACCTTGTTCGCCGGGCGACCCGAGGACATCACGGAGGAGAACATGCAGTCGCGCATTCGCGGCCTCATCTTGATGTCCATCTCTAACAAACTGGGGCATCTGCTGCTCACTACCGGAAACAAAAGCGAACTCGCAGTCGGTTATTGCACGATCTACGGCGACATGTGCGGCGGCCTCGCCGTGATCAGCGATCTGCCGAAGACGCGCGTCTATGAAATCTCCCGCTGGATCAATCGCGACCGCGAGATCATTCCGTGGGCGAGCATTGAGAAACCACCGAGCGCCGAGCTTCGCCCCGACCAAAAAGATCAGGACACACTGCCCGAGTATGATGTGCTTGATGGCATTTTGGAATTGCTGGTGGAGCAGGGGAAATCGGTCGCGGAGACCGTCGCTTGCGGATTTGATGAAGCCATCGTGCGCTGGGTCTTGCGTCGCGTGGAGTTGAACGAATGGAAACGTCATCAGGCCGCGCCCGGATTGAAGGTCACGACCAAGGCCTTCGGCATTGGTCGCAGAATGCCCATTGCGCAGCGCTTCCGGGAGTAGTAAGTGGCACAGGTCTGTGACCTGTGTGTAGAACCAGCATTCTGCCGGTTCATTAAATGAGAGCAGGCAGAATGCCTGCTCCTACACACAGGCTGCAAGCCTGTGCCACAATATTAATCGCCCCATGAACGTCTGGAACCACGCCCACGCCCATCTCAAAGACCTCGTCTCTTACAAGCCCGGTAAGCCCATCGAGGACCTGGCCCGGGAGCGCGGACTCAAGCCCGAGGACATCATCAAGCTGGCGTCCAATGAAAACCCGCTCGGCCCCTCGCCTAAGGCTGTCGAGGCCATGACGCGCGCTTTGCAGCAGGCACACATCTATCCCGATGGCGGCGGCTATCGTCTGCGCGAAGCCATTGCCAACAAGTTCGGAGTCTCGATGGAGCAGATCATCCTCGGCAATGGCTCGAATGAGATCATCGAGTTCATCGGCCACGCGTTTCTCAAGCCCGGCGACAACATCATCACCGCCAAGCACGCCTTCGTGGTTTATAAACTCATGGCCCGTCTTTTCGGAGCCGACACCATCGAAGTGCCCGACCCGAATTTCGTGCATGACCTCGACGCCATGCTCGCCGCGATCACGCCGCGCACGAAAGAAGTTTTCATCGCGAACCCGAACAACCCCACCGGCACCATGGTCAGCATGGACGCGCTGGAGCGTTTTGTGGACAAGGCCCCGGATCATGTCGTCGTAGTTATTGATGAGGCATATTATGAGTTCGTGCCCGAGCCGCCCGACACCATGAAGTTCGTGCGCGAAGGCCGGAACGTCATTCTGCTTCGCACCTTCTCGAAGATTCAAGGACTCGCCGGGCTTCGCATTGGCTACGGCATCGGCCCAGCGGAACTGGTCAATGTGCTTCAGAAGACGCGACAGCCCTTCAATGCCAACGCCATCGCGCAGGCGGGCGCCGTGGCCGGATTGCTCGATGACGAGCACCAGAACAAAACGAAGCGCATCACCGATGAAGGCCGCACTTATCTGCAAAACGAGTTCGCGAAACTGAATCTCGAATACGTCCCCAGCTCCGCGAACTTCGTGCTCGTGAAAGTCGGCGATGGCAACGCCGTGTTCCAGAAGATGCTCGACAAAGGCATCATCGTTCGCGGTATGACGGAATACAAACTGCCCGAGTGGGTGCGTATTTCTGTGGGCACGATGGAACAGAACCAACGGTGCGTGGAGACATTGAAAGTAGTCCGCGAGTCTCTTCGCGGGTGTTGAGACTCGCGAAGGGACTCGCGAGCTACGTTGTCGTTTACATGTAGCCCTAATCGCGCTACAATCGCTGCATGAGCAAAACTGCAACTGTGCGAGCGCGTCTGGAACCAAAGCTGAAAGACGAGGTTGAGGGCATCCTGTCTCATCTTGGCCTCACGGCATCGGAGACGATTCATCTGCTCTACCGTCAGATCAGACTTCAGGGAGGATTGCCCTTTGATGTGCGCATTCCTAATGAACTCACCGTGCGCACGCTCAACGAAACCAAGGCTGGCAAGAATGTGAAGAGCTTCCGCTCGAAGAAAGAACTCTACGCTGATCTCGGGCTGTGAAAGCTTTCAGCCGCACAAGTCAGTTCAAGAAGGACGTGAAGCTCGCCATCCGGCGAGGAAAGGATATGGCGAAGCTCAAGGAAACGCTCGATTTACTCATCGAAGGCACGGTGCTGCCGCCTCGTTACAAGGATCATCCTCTGCGGGGCAACTTTGCTGGGAGCCGCGACTGTCACATCGAGCCAGACTGGCTGCTGATTTACACGCTCTCGGATAGCGGAGAGCAGGTTTGCTTCGAGCGCACTGGCACCCACAGTGATTTGTTTTCCAGATGAAGTGGGAGGCTCTAATGTCAGTGCGTTGGATTTCGCCTAGTGCAAAAAATTTGAGCCTCCTCACGTCGGCTGCTACATAGAATTATGAACGATACCATTGCTGCCATCAGCACCGCGTTTGGCGAAGCCGCTATTAGTGTACTTCGACTTTCTGGCGCGGATGCGTTGAGTATTGCCTCGAAGATTTTTATTGGTAAAGCGAAACTGTCGGAGGCGGAGCCACGCGTCGCGCAACATGGGCGCATCGTGGATGCGGAAGGGCGCGCGGTGGATTCGGTGTTGCTCACGGTGTTCAAAGCTCCGGCGAGTTACACGGGCGAGGATGTGGTCGAGATCAGTGCTCATGGCGGTATTCTCGTCACGCGGCGCATCTTTGAACTGCTTTTGCAAAACGGCGCGCGCGCTGCGGGGCCGGGGGAGTTCACGCAGCGTGCTTTCCTCAATGGCAAGATGGATTTAACCCAAGCGGAGGCGGTAATGGATTTGATTCACGCGCAATCGGAGCTGGCTCTGCAAGCTGCGACGCGTCAGCTTGAAGGACGCTTGGGCAAGGTCGCGGATGCCATTCGGATTGATCTGATCCAGATCGTCGCGCATGTGGAGGCTTACATTGATTTTCCTGATGAAGACATTGATCCCGACACCGGGGCTGCGCTCAAGCGGCGTTTCGAATCTATCCACGGGCAATTGCGCTCGCTGCTCGACAGTGCTGAGCATGGGCGCATTCTCCGCAGCGGCGCGCGCACGGTGATCTGCGGCGCGCCAAATGTTGGGAAGTCTTCGCTGCTCAATGCGCTCAGCGGGCACGACCGCGCGATTGTCAGCGCGCAGGCCGGCACTACTCGCGATACCATCGAGGAAGTTTTGCACGTTCACGGACTCCCGTTTGTGCTGGTGGATACTGCCGGGTTGCGAGAGCACACGAGCGACTTCATTGAGTCCGAAGGCATGGAGCGCACTCGGCGTGAACTGGAGCGCGCGGATGTCATCATTGAGGTCGTGGATGGAAGTTTGCCGCAGTCAGAGGCGCAGCGGGTGCCGGTGACGGCGGGCAAGAATGGGCATCTGTTGATTTTGAACAAGGCTGATGCGGGTTTGGATGCCAGTTGGAGTTCAAGCGTCAGTTTGTTAAAAGAAAATTTGGGAACATCTCCTAGTGACAATCTGAAGATTGAACTCCAACGAATTTCTGTTTCGTGCAAGACTGGAGAGGGGATTGATGAATTACGCGCGGCCATGCGCGATGCGGTCTGGAGTGGCGCGGGTGCGGGTGGCGATCAATTGGTGGCCATCAATGCGCGACACCAAAGATGCTTCCAACGCGCGGCGGAGGCGATGGAGGATGCGGAGGATGCATTTGATCGCGATGAAGCGCCCGAGATTATCGCCTTTGAACTGCGCGAGGCCTTGCAGGCGGTCGGTGAAGTGACGGGCCGGGTGGATGTGGAGGAGATTCTCGACTCGGTATTCAGCCAGTTCTGCATCGGAAAATGATGCGTCGCCGCTGCAAACTTCACTTTTCATTTTCCCAAAACACGCGATGTGTCGCGTTCACCCGAAACTGCGAACACAAGCTCCCTGAATAAAATGACCAAAAAGACCCCGTCCTGGACGATCGATCAGTCCGCCGACATCTATGGAATCCGTGACTGGGGGAACGAGTATTTTGATATTTCGCCAAAGGGCGAAGTGGTGGTCAATTTGCGCGACGGCAAGAAAACCAAGCCGGTGAGTATTCCAGAAATCGTGCGTGGAATGCGCGAGCGTGGAATGCAATTGCCGGTGCTGATTCGATTCGGCGATTTGCTCCGCTGGCGCATCGAGGAGATCAACGATGGATTCGCCACTGCGATTCGCGAGGCATCTTATCGCGGCGTGTATCGAGGTGTTTATCCGATCAAGGTGAACCAGCAGCAGGAAGTCATCGAAGAAGTCACGCGTTACGGGAAAAAATATCACTACGGTCTGGAGTGCGGCAGCAAGCCGGAGTTGATCGCGGCGCTGGCATACATGCAGGACCCGGAGGCTTACATCGTCTGTAATGGTTACAAGGATGAGGAGTTCATTGATCTCGCACTGCACGCTCAGAAGATGGGCTTGCAGGTGATCTTGGTGTTGGAGATGCCGAGCGAATTGGAATTGATTTTGCAACGCTCGAAGAAGCTCGACATCAGACCAACACTCGGCGTGCGCATTCGTCTCTCCACGGAAAGCGCGGGACATTGGTCCAGCAGCGGCGGCGACCAGAGTGTCTTCGGCCTGAACATTTCTCAAGTCATGGCCGCAGTGGATAAGCTGCGCGAACATGGCATGCTCGATTGCCTCCAGATGCTGCACTATCATCAGGGATCGCAAATTCCGAGCATCCGCGCGATTCGTAATGCCGCCACTGAGGCCGCGCGAGTTTATGTGGGGCTGGTGCAGGAAGGCGCAAAGATGGGCATCCTCGATCTGGGCGGCGGTTTGGCGATCAGCTATGACGGCCTGAAATCAAACGAGTCGAGCAGCGCCGATTATGGCACGAAGGAATATTGCGCGGATGTGATCGAGGCCATCAGCGAAGTCACGGATGAAGCGGGCGTGGCGCATCCCGATCTCATCACGGAGTCGGGTCGCGCGGTCGTGGCATATTACTCGGTGCTGGTCATCAATGTTCTGGACATCAATCGCTTCGAGTCGCCCGGCATCGGGAAGTTGCCGAAGAAATCGCCGTCATTGCTGAAGAACTTCTTCCATCTGCGCGAGCGCATTCGCAGTAACGGAAATAAGCTGACGGGCGAATATCTTCAGGAGATTTACAACGACGCTATTTACTATCGCGAGAAAATCCGCTCCGAATTCAGCAGCGGAAAAATCACGCTCCGCCAGCGATCCATGGGCGAAGAATTGTATTGGGAAGTTCTCACATGGGTGGCAGAACAGGTGAAGGACGGCGGCTTCAGCAGCGAGCAGATGGAGCGACTCAGCGCGGTTCAGACTGACATCTATTACGGTAACTTCAGCGTCTTCCAGAGCCTGCCCGACTTCTGGGCGATCAATCAGCTTTTCCCGGTGATGCCGATCCATCGACTCAAAGAAAAGCCTACTCGCTCCGTCGTGCTCAGTGACATCACTTGCGACTGCGATGGCAAGATGGACCGCTTCGTTCATTCGCGGGAAATTCACACCAGTCTGCCGATGCACGACATCAAGGTGGAAGATGAATACATGCTCGGCATTTTCCTCGTGGGCGCTTATCAAGAGACCTTGGGCGATTTGCACAATCTTCTGGGCGATACCAACGTCGTCAGTGTGAAGATCGAGAACAGCCGACTCAAATACACCCGTGAACTGGAAGGCGACACCGTGAGTGACGTGCTCAGTTATGTCGAGTATGACACTAAAGAAATGGTCCGCCGCTTCCGTGTCCTCGCTGAAGAGGCCGTCGTGAAAAAACGTATCTCACCCAAGGAGCGCCACCACATCATGGAAGCGTATGAAGAAGGGATGCGGGGCTATACTTACTTTGAGAGCTGATGTGCGTGGGAAAATTAGGGACGGCCAGAGGCCATCCATCCTTGGGGCTAGGCACAATTTTTTGGGGTCAAGTGCAAGGAGGGATGGCCTCTGGCCGTCACGGACAAAATAATGACGGCGAGACGCCATCCTTCCTTGACGGGATGGAGCTGAAGGAGGAATTCATTTTATGGAGATTAATAGCCTCCAGTTTTTAAATCCAGACTCCGAAATTGATCTTACGCATCACAAGGTTCCGCATTGGCAGCAGGCTGGAGCGATGTATTTCATCACCTTTCGGCTGGCAGACTCGGTGCCGCAGCATCTGCTTGTTCAATGGAAGGCGGAACGCGACGCTTGGTTGCTCCATCATCCTGAGCCGTGGAACGCCGCAGATGAGATGGAATACCATAAGCGCTTTACTGGCGCGATGGAGCGCTGGCTTGATCTCGGCCATGGCTCCTGCATCCTGCGCGAACAGGGACACGCGCGAATTGTCTCTGAGGCGCTGCTCCATTTTGATGGCGCTCGCTGTTGTGTTTTTGCGTTTGTGGTGATGCCCAATCATGTCCACGCCCTGGTGACGTTGCATCCCGACTGGTCATTGGAAAAACTTCTGCATTCATGGAAAGGTTTCACGGCCCATGAGATCAACAGAAGCGCCGACCGGCATGGCGAACTCTGGCGGCGCTCGTATTATGACCGTCTTGTGCGTGATCAGGATCACTTCGCAAACTGCATTCGCTATATCCGTCGTAATCCAGTGAAAGCGAAGTTGCGCGAGGGTGAGTTTTTACTTTATGAAAGCTCATGCATCAGGGGCATTCCCTGAGCCAGAGGGACGGCCAGAGGCCATCCATCCTTGGAGTTTGGCGTGATTCGAAGTGTCCATACACAAGGAGGGATGGCCTCTGGCCGTCTTTCTGTAATCAAAGCCAGCGGAACGCCACTCCTCCTTCTAACTTTGGTGTTGCTTGACGCATCAGGAATCCAGAGAACAGTCAGTCGCTTATGTCTCACAGAGTCCTCATCATCGGAGCCGGCGGCGTTGGTCGCGTGGTTGTTCATAAATGCGCGCAGCTTCCCGACGTGTTCGGCGAGATCATGCTCGCCTCCCGCACGAAGTCGAAATGCGACGGCATCGCTGCGGAATTGAAGCGCCCGATTCAAACGGCGGGCGTAGATGCGGACAATGTGCCGGAGTTGGTGAAGCTGCTGAAGAGCTACAAACCGGAGGTCGTCATCAATGTGGCGCTGCCCTATCAAGACCTCACGATCATGGACGCCTGTCTGGAGGCGGGTGTGCATTACATCGACACTGCGAACTACGAACCGCGCGATGTAGCGAAGTTCGAGTATCACTGGCAGTGGGCGTATCAGGACAAGTTCAAGAACGCGGGACTCACGGCACTGCTCGGTTGCGGTTTCGATCCTGGCGTGACGAATGTTTATACGGCTTATGCGTTAAAGCATCACTTCAGCAAGATCGACACGCTGGATATTCTTGACTGCAATGCGGGCGATCACGGCAAGGCTTTCGCGACGAATTTCAATCCAGAGATCAACCTGCGTGAAGTGACCGCGAATGGTCGCTACTGGGAGGATGGTAAGTGGGTGGAGACGAAGCCGCTGGCGATCAAGCGCAGCTTCGACTTCCCGGACGGCATTGGGCCGAAGAACATTTATTGTCTCTACCACGAGGAACTGGAATCGCTCACGAAGCATATCCCGATGCGGCGCGCGCGCTTCTGGATGACTTTTGGTGACAGCTATATCAAGCACATGGAAGTGCTGGTGAATGTCGGCATGACGGGCATCCATCCTGTGAAGCACAAGGGTGTGGATATTATCCCGATCGAGTTCCTCAAGACGTTGCTGCCAGAGCCGGGATCGCTCGGCGCGGACACGAAGGGCAAAACCTGCATCGGCAACTGGATTGAAGGCACCGGCAAGGACGGCAAGCCCTTGCGTTACTATGTCTATAACATCTGCGACCATCAGGAATGCTATCGCGAGACGAACTCGCAAGGCGTGAGCTATACAACCGGCGTGCCGGCGATGATTGCTGCGAAGCAACTGCTGACGAACCCGGCGGAGTATCGCCAGCCCGGAGTCTGGAATGTGGAGCAGCTTAATCCCGATCCGTTCATGGCCGATCTCAATGCCTGCGGTCTGCCGTGGCTGGAGACTTGGCCGACGGAGACATTGCCCGGAGAATAGTCAGGCGTTGAGCCAAGGTTCGCAACAAGGGCATCTTGCCCTTGTTCTTCATGGGCATATTTATGTGCAAGGGCAAGATGCCCTCGCTACAAAAAGGCGGAACCCCTTGCAGAGTTCCGCCAAATCTAAATTGCCGGTTTCATCCGGCAGGTTGCGAAGCCGTATTAATAACGGCCACGTCCGCCGCCGCCGCTATCGCGACCGCCGCCGCCGCCGCCGCCGCCGCCGTAGCCACCACGTTCACGGCCACCGCCGCCACCGCCGCCGCCGCCGCCGTATCCGCCACGGCTACCGCCGCCGCCGCCGCCGCCGCCGCCGTAGGCAGGGCGTTCTTCACGTGGACGTGCTTCATTGATTGTAAGAGGGCGGCCCTGGAAAGGCTTGCCGTTGAGAGCGGTGATGGCCGCGTTCATGCCTTCTGTGGAGTCCATGGTGACGAACGCGAAACCGCGTGGGCGGCCCGTGGTGCGATCCATTGGGAGGGAGGCTTCACTAACGGTGCCGTATTGAGCGAAGAGATCGCGCAGGTCGTTTTCGGAGGTGTCGAAGGAAAGATTCCCGACATACATTTTAGTATTCATATGGTATAATTGCGTAGTTGACTGCTTACTTCTTCGACTGTTCCCGCTAACCGGGTTTCAAATCACCACTGAAAAATCACTTGATGACCTACCATATCTCGAATTCGACAGGCGCTATCGCCGAGCCTGCTTTTCGGTCATTTCAGGCGAAAAGCAACATTTTTTTGGGGTGCGACCCAGCCGGGGAATGGCGGGGCGAGGCAAGTGAGCGTTGGACAGAAGCAAAATCCGGAAATGAGAACCACGGATGGACACGAATGAACACGGATAATCAAAGACTTATGAAAGTCGTCAGATTCACCTAGCGGGTGAGAGCATGAATTTACGTTACTCACTCTGTATCCGCGTGAATCTGCGTTAATCCGTGGTTCAAATTTCTTTTTCGGGCTTGTTGAAATTTGAATATTGAAATTTGAATCTTTGCTGAATCGACTTTGAGGGGCTAACGGAAGCGCTTGAGCACTAACATTCAGAATAATATCGAACCCGCCTCCCAGTTCATCTTTGCCACCTGCCGGGCAGGCTCCGAGGCGCTCCTGAAATTAGAAGTCGCGGCTCATCACAAGAAGCTCAAGCCCGCGTTCATGCGCCCGCAGTTGGTTTCGTGGAAGAGTGACAAGCCCCTCGGTCGGGAGTTTAAGCTGAGCAGCGTCTTTGCCCGCACATGGGGGTTTTCTTTGGGAATGTTCACTACATTGGACGAAGTCGCCAAGCGCGCGACTGAGTTTCCCGGCATCAAGTTTCATCTCCATGTATTCCCGAGAGGAGCGCCCGAGGACGGCGTGCTGGGCGCGGCATGGGAGAAGGTGGATGCCAAGCGCGTTGAGTTGGAGGCCGCGCTTCATGCCGCAGGGGTTTCGCTGCATCCTCCTGGCCGTCCGAAAATTGGAGAATGGGTGCTGGATGTCATCGTGGGTGATGATGCCGAGCCTCTATTCCTCGGAGCGCATCAGCACTCGAATGAAACGCACTCGTCGCCCGGCGGACTTCCGCGTCTCGTGCTGCCGGAAGCTGCGCCCTCGCGTGCATGGCTGAAACTGGAGCAAGCCCTCGCCTTTGCCGGATTTGACAAGGATGGGCTGCTCAAAAACAAAGTTGCGCTCGAACTCGGCTGCGCCCCCGGCGGCGCGACTTATGCGATGCTGAATCGCGGCATGCGAGTCATCGGAGTTGATCCGGCGGAGATGGCTCCGTGCGTGACGGATTTTCGCGGAGTGCCCGGTGCATCGTTCACGCACATGCCTGTTTCCGTGAACGCCATCACGCGTAAGGACGTGCCCACATGGCTCGACTTGCTGGTGTCCGACATGAATCTCGCCCCGACCATCGCGCTGCGGCAGGTGGAGCGCATCCAGAGTTACGTTCACGCGCAGGCCCTCATTATCACCGTGAAGATCAACGATCCCGCTATGGAGCGACGCATTGGAGACTTCATCGAGCACGTCCGACACTTCGCGCCCGAGCCAGTCCGCGCGACGCAACTGCCCGCGAACCGCTCGGAGATATGCATTGTGGCGGGGGAGTTTTAACTTCGGCTTCTGAAAATTGGAGTTGTGGAATCAGGCGGTCGTATGTTAAAAATCTTTTTTACAGCGAAACCCAAACTTATAGTATGAGCAACACACCTTCCATAGGCATCAAGTTGTTTATTGGCTTCGGCACCGTGCTGATTTGCACAACCATTGCAATTACCGTGCAAGCGTTACGCATTACTAAAAAACAGCCGGAGTTCATTGCGCTTGGTAAGTTGGTCGCTGGTTTAAAGGTCAATCCCGACGGCAAGGATTCCTCGATGTCGCTACCGAAAGAATTTATCCCCACTCAGATTGAAATTATTGAAAGTGGCGAGTTGCGTCGGCACGCCTTTGAGCGCATGCGGGGCGAACATCCGGAATTGAAGGAGATGGATGTTGAGATTCGCGCTACTCAAAGCAAGGGGTCGAACATCATTAACGTCGCTGCGATTGGCGCTGAGCCAAAGTTCACTCGTGTGTTTTTGGATTCTATTCTGGTCGAGTTCATTGCGTTCCGTCGTGAATTGGTCGACAATAACATAAGCAGTGTAATGAACAGAATCATCGAGCAAGTGTTGGCTCGCGAGAAGTCGGTCAGAGAAAAAGCTGATGCCTTCAATGAATTTGGGAAGAGTTATGATCTGCGGCTTCTTGAAATCGAACATGAACGCCTTGCTCAAATGGTATCGAGTCTTCGCGGTGAGATTGAAGGGTTGCGTCGATTAGACCCCAATAGTTCAAAGGTTAAGGAGACTCATGCTTTGCTAGCAGATTCAGAAAAATTTCTCGTCGAAGCAACTGCGCAACACATGAGGTCAATGGAATTGAAGCAGGTTTATGAGTCGTCCAACAATGACTATCAAGATTGGAAGAGGCAGTTGGATCGTCTTGATGGCGGAGCTACTCAGGACGATGTCGCCATCATGGAACGGCCCAACGTTGCAGTTGAAGATGAGCCGGACCTCGTATTGCCGCTCATGATGGCAACCGCTGTCGGAGCGGTTTTTGGAGTAGTCTTGGCGGCAATCATTATCTCACTCATGCGCAAGCCTTCGTCTTCACTGCCACCGCCGCCTCTGCCCACGGCATGATTGAAGGCTGTGCGATTGCAAGCAAGTGTCGTCATTCCTTGGTGATAGATGGCGCGAGCAGCAGAGGGCGGGTGTAGTTCTTGTGCAATTCCCAGCGGCGTGATACATGAAACATTATGCAATGGCGAGGTTTTCTGCGAGAGGCGATTCTGCGATCTCCGATAATGAAGTTCTTAAGAAAATTTTGGCTACCGATCATTTGCTCATTACTGGCTTGTTCCATTGAAGCACAAAGGCTCAACAGACAGCCCGCGCGATACTTGGCGACAGGAAAGCTGATCGTAGGTTTTTTTATTGAAGAAACTCTGAATAATAAAGCGAGAACTCGTGGTCTGGATCGTGATACTTGCAACGATGTGGCAACGGCACTGATACTGAGCAGTGAGATACGTCGATGGTCACTTGAGCGTGTCAAAAGCGAACATCCTGAATTGAAGGAAGTTAACCCAAGTTCCGCAGTTCGGCACCTGCCGAAAAATTCTTTCGTAGGGCAGCGTGCCGACTGGCAATGCTCGCTCGTAGGGAAGGTATCGCAAATGGCATTGTAGTGAAGAACTCGGTATTGCGCTCGCTTCTCGCGGAGCGATTTTGCTTGGATGTTTCTCCGCCGCCACCGCAAGATTGTTGACCGGGTGAGCTACGACTACTGGTCGCTGTGCGAGTCGGTGCGCACTGCTACTGGCCCGCGTCAGCGTGTGGTGGCGACTCTCGGGAAGCTCTCCGCGGATGAGGCGCGGCCTGAAGCGGGTTGGGCGGACTTGCGTGCGCTGCTGGAAGGTCGGCCCGCTGCAACTCAGATGCGACTGGGTGAAAAG
>JBBRNC010000007.1:0-103151 GCA_038230495.1 Verrucomicrobiales bacterium | reverse complement strand
GGCGATGCCATCTTTATGTGAATGCAAGATTTAATCCAGCATTTTACGGTGACGTTTTCGACAGATACTGAACTGTCAGTTCCAGTCATGTTTCGTTGTTTTAAATAAACTAGATGCCGTGCATTTACCTACGTATATCCTGAATGGCTATGGAGTAACACGGCGCCATTCTGCCGAAAACTTTCCAGCGCTTGGGTAGGGATTTCCCTGATTCTTTCACATTTCGACACTACAATTTAATCAAAGTGGAGGAATCGTTCCTGAAGATTTAAAATACCTTAAAAATGTCGAGTGAAATTCACTCTACAAGTTTACATAGCCTAGCTCACATTACTGTCCCGCTCAATCCGGAGAGCAGAACGGAGTCCAAAGTAGTCTGAGGCTTTAGCCCGAACCACGCCGCTAGCGGGCTGAAGCCCAGAACTACCCCCCCCCCCACAGCTGAACACCTTGTCACTTCCGCTGCGGAAAATGTGAAGAATGCGGGCTAAGCATCCCAGAATTTGGATCGCGTTCATGCTCGACACTATCACCCCGAGAGAAGCACAGAAAATTTTCAAACCTCTTTATTCGCGGATTAAGCAGGAGGCAGAAACAGATTTTTTGCAACAAGTGAAAATTGAATAAAACACTTATATAAATCCGGATTTAAGCACTTGATCAGCCTTTGAGGGCCTGCATTACCCGGCGTGACAATAATCAAGAAAAAAAAGGCACTTATGTCGCCCTAGAATATCGAAATACTAATCGTCGGTTTGAACATTCGCAGCGAACTAAGCCGATCAGTGTCTTATGGTGGACTCGTTCGCTCGGCCAGCGTTGCTGGAAGTCCTCATCTCGCTAACACGCGGGATTGATAATGTGACGGAATCGGCACTAACAATCTATTGTTTTTTTTCGGCTAAGCGTTTTTATCTAAGCGTTAAAAATATAATCACCCGCTAGATATTTCAACCTCCACATTGCAATTTTATGACCCAAAAAGAATTGTATTTCATGTCCCTGAGGAGAACTAAACTCCTCCGTTTTTTCACCTACGCCAGCGCAGGCTTGGTATTTTTAGCCACCGTGTTTTTTCTGACGCGCCTTTTTGTAAAACGGGCGGATGATCACGCTAAAGTTGTTGCTCACCTTGCCGATGCAAGTAGTATTGAGAGTAATGCTATCGACAAAAACAAAGTCAGGCCTGCAACTATCGCAAGCGTGCATGACATCATAGACTTGACTGTTCGAATAAAAAATCCGGAAAGGTGAGGATTTGACCGTAATCCGGTGTTGGTTTTATTTATTATTTCGACTGCCACCTGTTTACTATTCAAGACATCTCAATCGGTTCTACAAGAACCCATCTCAAAGCTGGTCTGGTTCAAATATCTATGATTTTGGGTGAATGTGACAAATTGTTCACATAGAAGTCCAGAAAGTTGGCGTTTAAACGCCATGTTGCGGACTCTCATGTCTGGTATTTTTTACAAGCCTATCAAATATTATTCGACCAACTATCGAATCATCATGCTCGCGTTTGCGCAGTCATGTATTTTTTTTATTAGTTCTGCTAACTCCGCTGACCAAAAAATAGGTCAAGGGACGCAATCTGGCACTGAATCAGGAGCATTGCCGATTCTGCGAAGTAGTCTAGGGGTAGAGTTTATTCCTGTGCCAAATTGCCAAGTAAAATTTGCCAAATGGGAAACGCGCGTCTCTGATTTCGACACCTTCTTAAAAGAATCGGGCTATGAATGGAAACAAGCTTCGCCGTTTCCACAAAACGGTGACCATCCAGTGGTCAATGTTAATCTGGCCGATATCAAAGCGTTTTGCGATTGGCTCACATTTCGTGACCATAAGTCGGGGGCCCTAAAAGAATCCATGATTTACCGACTGCCGACGAATACAGAATGGGACACTGCATCAGGTGTGTCGGCATCGAGTGCCCACAATGATCTATTGAACAGGAGTCAGGCTAATATTTTCCCCTGGGGGACACAATGGCCACCTCCAAAGGGGGCGGGAAATTTTAACTCGCAACACATAGACGGCAGCGATGATGGGTATGTCTATACCGCCCCAGTGGGTAGCTTTAATCCCTCGCCCAGCGGACTTTTTGATCTGGCGGGAAATGTCTGGGAATGGGTCTCGGATGAAACGACCATCGACAAGGTGACAGCCACGCTCCGAGGCGGATCATGGAAGTATTTTCGTAAAGAGTGTCTCCTATCTTCCTATCGCTATCAGGTTCCAGTAAGTCTTCGCAAGTCCAGCATCGGGTTTCGCTGCGTCGTGGAGGACACTTCGCTAACCAAATCACTAGTGGCTGCAGGTGACCCCTCTGAACAAAATTTGCGTAGGCTTTCAGGCCCTAACACGATCGTTGACCCTTCAGAAATTGAGCGGGTAAAACGTGAAATGTCATCAAGCAAGGGGCGTCTCTCTGAAATTGAAATGATGGCCGCAAAGAGTCGTTTGCTGCCCACTAACGGCAAACGCGCCGCCTTCTCCAACAGTCTGGGCATGGCCTTTCAGCCGCTCCCAAACGGCGGAGTGCTCATCTGTGAGCACGAAGTTCGTGTGAAAGACATAGATATCTGGATGTTAGCTACGGGTAGAAAGCGGAATAACCCACCATTTGAACAAAATGTTGAACATCCTGCGGTAAATCTTTCATGGATTGATGCTAGAATGTTTTGCCACTGGCTGACTGAAAGGGAGCACGCTCTTAAGGTCATAGACAAAATGGCGAGCTACCGCCTGCCTACGGACGTAGAGTGGAGCGCCGCCGCGGTCATGCCCGTAGAGATAGGCGAAAATCCCGCCGAGAAAAACCTCAGGAACAAACTGGATTTCCCTTGGGGGTTTGAGTGGCCTTTATTTCCTGGCGCAGCGAACGTCGATGCCAGCAGCTTTAAAGGTTATAAAGACGACTTCCCCAACACGGCGCCAGTGTGCTCATTCAAACCCAATGAAATCCACTTGTATGATCTCGCCGGCAACGTCGCTGAATGGTGTGAAGATGAATGGCCCGGTTCGCTCCGGGAACATGTGGTTAGAGGCGGCTCTTGGAAATCGTCTTCCAAAAACGAACTCCTTTCGTCTGCACGGCAGCACTTCAATGAGTCCGAAGTCCAGCCTGACCTTGGCTTTCGAATTGTGCTCATCAACCAATTCCGATAATTCGAAAAGATAAAAGACGCCTCTCTTATGCCGGAAGAATCGACACCCAATCTGACTATACCTAGGCTGACAAAGTCATGGTATGTGCGCCACAGAATTTTAGCATTTGCCCTCATTCTTTTGTGTTTGGGCGGTGTCATCGCATTTACCTATCGACCGATTATAGCAGCTTGGAAGCACAAAAATGCCCTCAAGCTCGTTCAACTGGCCCAATACGCATTGGATGACCGCGCATGGACTGTGGCTGCTCCGTTGCTGATGCGGGCTTACGTTTCAGATCCCACCAATCCAATTGTTCTCCGTGAATGCGCCTACTATGAGCGAGTAGGCGCGAAAAATCCGGTGCTCACCGGAATCTATTTAAATCAGCTGATATCACTCGGCCACGCCACGAGTGAAGATCGAGCGTATATGGGCCAGTCGTTCATGGCGCAGGGTGAGATTGCCAAAGCCCGCAACATGCTGACATCCATTTTAGCTTCGGAAAGACGGACCCGCGCTGCCTTGGAACTGGAGTCGATGATTGCCCAGAAGGATGGAGACCATCAAAGATCCATTGAAATTCTGCGGCAAGCACTTGCCCTTGAACCAGATAACCCTGAGTGCCTTCTAAAACTTGCGCTAATGGATTTAGAACACCCGGCAATGGAATTTCAAGAGAAAGCGATTAATTCACTTTGGACAATTGCCCACAGTTCGGCAGAAGAATCCCTCTTGGCCATTGAAAAGCTGACGGCTCATCCGCTATTATCTGCGCCGCAATCAGAAAAGCTTCTCGCATTGTTAGATAAAAAATTAGATGCGACCCCTAAACTGCGTTACGCAGCGGTCAGTTCCTATATTCGGCTGCACCCTTTGGAAAAAGAAGCTGTGCTTAAGAGAGAAATTGCCAGAATTCCGGCTGATAAAGACGAAGAATTTAGCGAACTTTGTCGCTGGTTAATTTTCCAATCGGAATGTGACCTAGTCCTGAAAATAATTAGCCGGGAAAACGCAGCCAGCAAAGTCCAGTTGTATCCTTGTTATGTCGAGGCCCTCGTCCGCAAACAAAGCTGGGCAGAATTGAAAGACTTCCTTGTTAATTCAAAAAGTCTACCCACATCGCTCCTGGATGTATTGCAGCTACGTGCCCAATGCGCCTACTCACTTAATGAACCATCAGCATCCGTGGCAGATCTCCTCAATCAAGCTCGGCAAATCGCAACTAGAGGGAGAGATTTCAAAGCACTCGAACATTTGGCGAATCAAGCGCATAGAATGGGTCAGCTTGACATTGCGATAGATTGTCTTCAAGCCACTGCATCCACTGCACCTGAGGCATGGAAGACAAATCTGGAACAAATTTTTACATTCCAACGTCTTAAGGGGGATGTGAGCGCCATGCTCAGCACACTTAAAGAACTCAACTCGATAAAAGGACAGGCTAATACTCATTTAGAGGATTTGATCTATCTCAAGCTTATCTCTGGAATAGATCTGGAAACTGTCATGGAGGAATGTGACGTATATGCCAGTAATGGTAGCATAACTCCGGGATTTCATGATTTTTTCAAAGCTCTCGATGCTTATAGGAACGATGACCCAGCTGGACTGAAGATAAGCCTCGAGATAATAAACCCCAAGAAACTTCCATCGAACTGGCGAGCTGTCTATGCCGGGATGCTAGCATCAACGGGTGATCATGCTAACGCCTTTCAAATCGCTGAAAAAATCTCAATTAATACGCTCATGCTAGATGATGAAAAGATAATTTTTCAGAAAGCTCTCTGAGTATCGCTTTTTCTACGCTTCTATTGGTTCACTGGAGTCTTGCACAAGTAACCGTGCCCGCGAATGGTCTGGATCCAACCTGAAAAAGTTCCTAGCTTATGCCGGAGTCGCTTTACGTGGGTGTCGAGACTGCGAGTATGATCGTTTGCCAGATGACCCCATATCTCGTTGTGAAGTATCTCGCGATTGACCGTGACTCCATGGTTTGACATGAGCAAATGCATCAGTTTAAATTCGAGCAGTGTCAGATCGACATGCTCTCCATTAATCAAGAGTTTGAAGTTTGCTGGTTCGATACAAAATGGGCCTGCTTTAATTTCTGACCCATTGGCTCTGTTTGATGAACGCCTGATCACAGCCTCAACTCGGAGGACAAGTTCTTTGGGACTAAACGGTTTTCCAACGTAGTCATCTACGCCTTTTTGCAAACCTGCGATACAATCTCCAACAGCGCTCTTCGCGGTCAGCATAATGATCGGGATATAGCGATGCGCTTCATCTTTACGTAATTCTTCACAGACCTCAAAACCGTCGCAACCAGGCATCATCAAGTCCAGCACTATGCCGTCAGGCCTTTTATTCCGCACCATGCGCAATGCCTCCAATCCGTCAGCAGCTTCTTCTGTGACGTATCCTGCACGACGAAGATTCATGCCGACAAGCTCACGCACATCGGCATCATCATCAGCAATTAGAATTGTTTTACCACGCATTTGTATTACAAAGTTGGATTGTTACAAATCTGTCAGAATCAGCAACCTTCTGAGTGTGACAAGTTCGTCACGCAGCCCATACCCTGTCTCTGAAATTTTCCAGAAAGCCGCATCGTTCAGAAGTTACTTTGACAAAACGATGAGCGTCGCTAGGGTTCCCATTGAAACTTATGAAGTTATACTTGCCTGTTTTTTACGTTCTAGCGCTACTGTTGTCACTTCCTTTGCAACGGATGGAGGCACAAGTGCTGGTTTACAAGATTGATTTCGAGCACGGCAAAGGGATCAACTATCATCCATTTGAAGGAGGATATTTCATCGCTCCTGTCTTGGGAGGCACGGGGTCTTTCCTTCTGACAAGCACGGACGGGCCGCATACGTTTTCTACTTCTACAAACGGCGGGAAGCTTTTCACTGCGGTGACTGGCGGCGGCGACAAAAAGGCTGTGCTTTCAGCCGCGACAGGTGGTGGCACGGCGGTGGGTTTCATGCTGGCTACGGGTGACATTGACCACACATTTTCCGTAAACAGTCCCACGCAATCACTCTCCCTTAAGGTCGCCGCGCAACTAACTGGCACTGCATTGTCGGCTGATGATGAGAGCACGGCCACTGCGCTTGCGATTGACGGCAGCATCGGTTCGGCCGGCAAGTCAACTATCAAGCTCAAGCTGGATGAAGCAGAATCGCGTCGTGCCAATGAACGCGGCCTTTCGCTGTCGCAAGCTGTTGATCAGATTAAACTTGTCCTCGGGCAAAAGGGATTCTCCGATTCCGCAGCCGCGGCCACTACGACTACTGGCACCACGACGACATCCGCTACTGGCGGTTAGTCCATCAAATCCATGTCACCTATTCTCGAGGCGGCTACATTGTCTGGTGATGTTGACCGTGGGCATTTGGAGACTTTGATGTCTCAAGCGACGCTGGGAGGTCAGCCCGTGGTGGACGCCTTGCTAGACACCCATTCATTCGACGAAACGAAATTTCTCGAAGCCATCGCGAGTAAGCTCAAGTGGGAAATGCTCACGTCATTGCAGCCAGATTCTGCGGATACGATCGAACTCAAACGTGCCTGTCCCGCGAGACTAGCGCTGCGCCACCGGATCATTCCCCTCTCGTTCGAGAGCACGGCGGACACTGTGGTCATCGCTTGCTACGATCCGTTTGATCTTCTCGCAAAGCAAGCCGTGGCCCGCACTGTGCCCTTCGCGGTGCGCTGGTGCTTGGCTCCTCGCGGCGAAGTTTTGCGGGCGATTCAGGATTTTTACGGAGTCGGCGCAGATACCTTTGATGCCATTTTAAAAACCCGAGATGTGGATCTTGCTGATGACCATTTGAGAGATGAGGCGAACATCATCGACGGTGGTGATGCCGAGGCTTCTGTGGTCAACTTTGTGAACCAGATCATCCGCGAGGCCTTGAAACAGCGCGCGACGGATATCCATTTGGAACCGGTCAATGACAGCCTGCGCATCCGCTATCGTATTGACGGCGTTTTGCACGAGGTGCCAGTGCCGGAGAGCATCAAGTCCCTTCAGTCATCAGTGCTCGCGCGGGTCAAGGTAATGGCGAAGCTCGACATCGCGGAGAAGCGACTACCGCAGGACGGGCGCATCAATCTCAAGCTCGAGAACCAGAGCATTGATGTCCGAGTTGCGACGATCCCGAGTGTTGAGGGCGAGAGCATCAGCTTGCGACTTCTCGGGCAGGAAAGGTTCACAATAGAGAGACTCGGCCTAGCCCCAGACTACCGGGACAAGATCGCGTTACTTCTGGCCAAACCCAACGGAATCGTCCTCGTCACTGGCCCCACAGGCAGCGGCAAGAGCACGACGCTCTACACCTTTCTATCAAGCCTCAATAGTATCCAGCGCCGCATAGTTTCCATCGAAGACCCAGTCGAGCACAAGCTTCCCGGCGTCGTCCAGATCGCTGTGAAACCGGAGATCAATCTCACATTCGCCAACGGCTTGCGCAGCATCCTGCGCGGTGATCCCAATGTGGTCATGATCGGTGAAATTCGTGATTTGGAGACTGCTGAAATCGCGGTGCGCGCTTCGCTCACAGGACATCTGGTGTTTTCCACGTTGCACACGAATGATGCTGTCGGTGCCATCACTCGTTTGGTAGAAATGGGAGTGGAGCCGTTTCTCGTAAGTTCCGCAGTGCGGGCCTTCATTGCCCAACGACTCGTCCGTTCATTGTGCCCGCAATGCAAACAACCAGCGCATTACAGCAAGGAACGTTTAGCTGCCTGTGGCTTCAGTGAGGGCGTGGACAAGGCCATTCATTCTGCGTCTTCATCCGGCTGTGCTGCGTGCCGCGGCACGGGCTATCACGGAAGACTGGCCATCTATGAAATCGTCATGGTCACTAATGGTCTGCAAGATCTCATCTCCGCAAAAGCCAGCGCCATCGAGCTTCTCCGACAAGCGCGCCGTGATGGTTTCATCTCCCTCCGCGAATACGGCTGGCGTAAAGTGCTAGAGGGCGTCACCACTGTTGAAGAAGTCATGCAGGTCACGAGCGAAGACTTTCAAGACTAAAGCCATTCCGTAAGTCACACCATGCCTGTCTTCCGATACGACGCAGTCACCGCCACAGGTCAGCGCAGCAGCGGTGAACTGGAGGCCACTGACCGAGCCGATGCCGTGCGCAAGCTCTCCCGCCGTGGCTTGCAGCCCAATGCGGTGCGCGATGCGGATGCTGTTGAAGACAACTCGTCAGGCAAAAAATTATCTGCGCCCGTAAAGTCCGCAGTTGCTGTCAGTTCTGAATCAAGCGGAAAAATTATCCTGAAGCGCGGTGAAGTCATCATCTTCACCGAAGAACTCACCGACCTTCTTACTGCGGGCCTGCAATTGGAACAAGCCTTGCATGCGATGGAGAATCGAAGCTCTACCGTGCTGAAGGAACTTGGCCGTCGTCTGCGGGAACGGGTGCGTGACGGCGTGCCGTTCTCTATCGCCTTGCAAAGCGTCTCGCCAAATTTTGGCGAGCTATATGCCAGCCTCGTCGCCGCCGGTGAGGCCAGCGGCTCACTGACATCCATCTTGAACCGGCAGGCCAAGTATCTCAACGCGATGGAAGCGCTGCGTAGCAAAGTAACTGCCGCGCTCATCTATCCCGCGTTCATCGTCGTCTTCGGCATCGCGCTGGCGGTCATGTTCCTCACTTATCTTCTGCCCAAGCTCATCATCCTCATCAAGAACACTGGCGGAAAGATGCCCGGCATCGCCACCATGCTGCTTGCCATGAGCGATTTCCTTAAAACCTGGTGGTGGGGCATTCTGATCTTAATCGCGCTGGGCGCGCTAGCGGTGAAAATTTATCTTAGCGACCCGAACCGGAGGAAGAACTGGCATCGCATCATACTTAATCTCCCACTTTATGGGCCGCTATTGCGCACTAGATTTGAAGTGCAATTTCTCGAAACACTCAGCAACCTTCTTTCCAACGGACTTCCACTGCATCGCGCTCTGGAACTGGTGCGCAAGACAACCATGAATCAGTATCTTCGCGAACAGCTCGGCACCGTCGAAGCGCAGGTGGCCGATGGAGGCTCACTCTCTCGAACACTAGAAAAAACAGGCATCGCTCGGCCACTGGTCGTGGACATGATCCGCGTCGGTGAACAGACCGGCGAAATGGCGGGTGCCCTCGGTAAGGCAGCGGAACGCTTCGACCGCCAGCTCACCAAAGTCATGGAACGCGCAATGGCTGCGCTCCAGCCCGTCATCATTCTCTGCATGGCCATTATGGTCGGCACCATGGCCTGGATGATGATAAGTGTCGTTTACTCCACATTGGAGAACTTGCGCCGTCATTAGAAATTCATTAAGCTCCCAACATGAAAACTTACAATTATTCCACTCAACTCCGCCGCGGATTCACGCTCATGGAAATGATGCTGGTGCTATTCATCATCGCTCTGATCCTCGGTAGCGGCGTCTATCTAATGCAGAACGTCGGTCAGGATGCCGAAATCACTAAAGCGCAGGCGGACGTTAGGACTTGGGAAACCAATCTAATCCGATATAAAACAAAAAATCTTACCGTCCCAACACAACAACAGGGGCTGGAGGCCATGGTCACCCTACCCTCGACCGATCCCAAACCAAAAGTCTGGGTCCAACTTTCCAAGCCCGAGGCACTCACTGACCCCTGGGGGCATAAGTATCAGTATCGCAATCCCGGCAAACACAACCCCTCAGGCTATGACATTTTCTCTTCCGGGCCTGATGGCATTGATGGAACGAATGACGACATCGGAAATTGGTGAGAAACAGCAGTTTAAATGTTGAAACGTTGAAGTGTTTAAATGAAAACGCGCCCCATATCCGCTCGCTGCATGGTGGATATCCCGGCTCAACAATTCAACACTTCAACATTTAAACCCGTCAACTCCTCCGCCATGACTTTGATGGAGATGATGCTGGTGCTCTTTATCATGGCCATCTTTGTCGGCATCGGAGCCTTCAGTTATCAAGGTGCCACCGAAGAGGAAATTCTCGGCAAGCCCGCTGCCGAGCTTCAGCGAATGGCGCGGGAGTCTGTCAGCCGAGCCGGAACTTATGAAGAGCAACAGACAATTCTGTTTGAGAAAGATGGATTCGGAATCCGTTACCGCGGAGAAGTTGGGCTTAATAAAAAGTCCAATGATAAGCAATACTGGCTCCGCAGAGTGCAAACTCCGCCGGAGATGAAAATTCTTCTGAAGCGCTGGGGAAGCAAAGAGTGGTTGCCCGCAGCAGGCCAACGCTGGGTGACGCTGCCGGGTGGATTGTGCGAACCTGTGGCAGTCCGACTGGAATGGAAACGCTCGTTTTGGGAGATGCAATTTCATCCGCTCACTGGCGGTGTGGCAGATGAAACCATGATTATCGCCGCCCCATGAAAACCGCTCGTATATCGCGTGGGTTCACATTATTTGAAGTGATCATCGCCTTGATGGTTTTCAGCGTGGCAGTCATCGCCCTTGTCGGCGCGATCAACGGCATAGGCGATGCCTCGGTGGAGGCCCGACGCCAGCGCGAAGTGACAGCCAGACTGGAGTCATTGATCACTGAATTCGCCCGTCGCCCTTGGCCCAAAGGCACAGGTGATCTCAGTATGGAAAAAAAATTGAATGAGAACGGCGTAGAGTATTTCATAAAAATATCAAAGGCGGAACTCACCAACCGCGAGGGACTTCCGCTGTCGGAGATGTATTCCGTCATCACCACTGCGCGCTGGAAGGATGGCTCCCGGCAAGAAGAGACGGGCGCAGAAACCATGATGTATGCCCCGCTCTATGCGCCCGCACTGTGAACTAACACGCAGGCACTCCAGCGGCTTCACTCTGCTGGAGATCATGATCACGATGTTTATTCTCGCGCTCCTACTCGCGGGAATTTTCGCCATTGTCGGCAGCACCACAGAATTGGCTTCCGAGATTGGGCAAAGCCACAAACGCGAATCCGAAGTTCATGGGTTTGCCCAATTCTGCGAGCGAACCTTTCGCCGACTTCCCGGCGTGGCTGAAGTGCGGCTTCGCGTCAAGGAAAGTGGTCGCCAATATCTGAGTGAACTGGCGTTGAAAAATAGCCTCTCACCTCTCGGTAGTAGCGGAGCAGAGGGTCTCACGATTCTGCGGACGGAGCAGACGACGGATGGTTACTTGCGCATCGTGCTGGAGTCATTGAGCAATGAGGAATCCGCCGCGCATGAACTGGGCAAAGGCGGCGTTGTGAAGACCCGCCTTATGCTCTTGGAAAATGTCTCGCAGTATGAATGGAAAATTTTTAATCCTCGAAGTAATCAATGGGAAGGAGTCTGGAATGATAAACTTTCTCTGTCTCAGCAATCAGATAGTAATCTTTCTCAACAGCCACAGCCCGGAGCGTTACGTCCAGAACTTATCGAACTCACTCTAGCCATCGGTTCTGACACGGCACGGCGCTTTGTATTCTGGGTGCCGCCCGCGAAGGTGCCTGTGCAGATTCAGCCGACGAGTCCTGATAACAGCCAGCCACCGCAGGTAACTCCGCCGAGCGGAACTTAATCCGGTTTAAGAAATATTTTTGTAAAGCAGATGAACCAACACCACTCACAGCGCGGATCAGCTTTGCTGGTGGTTTTGATCATCATCTCGATGCTTTCGTTTTTGATCATTACCTCGATGATGGTGGCCATGCAGGATGTGGAGACGGTCGCTTCACGCCAGATTGTGTTGCGCGCACGCATGCTCGCAGAAACGGGACTAAACATTGGCGCACATCCCGCGCTGAAGTCGGGCGACCCGCTGTTGAGTCGCAGAATTTCAGCTAACGAATCTTATGAAGCAGTCATCACTACTGAGGAGGGACGGCTGAACATCAATTCCATGCTCACCGAAGAACGCCGCGCCATTCTGGAACGGGTATTCGTAAGCTGGGGCTTGAAATTGCCCGACGCCCAAGGCGTAGTGGACTGCCTAATGGATTGGACGGATGCCGATGACTTCAAAAGACTCAAGGGCGCAGAAAAGGCTGACTACTTGAAGGAGGGTTATCCCGGAAAGCCCTTCAACCGCCCTTTTCGTAGCCTTGATGAAATGCTTCTGGTGCGAGGAATGGAGCGAGTCGAAGAAGCTAATCCGCGATGGCGCGATTCATTCACCCTCTGGGGCAGCGGCCAGCTAGACATCAATGAAGCCTTTCCAGAATTGATCGCGGCAGTCGCGAATGTGCCTGTAAGTTCGACGCGGGCCTTGAACAGCGCACGCAACGGTCCTGACGGAATTGCTCACACAACCGATGATGAACCTCTCAAGAACATCGATGAAGCTATGGCCCTGCTCGGAATTAAAGCGGCGGACGGCGCTGGATTGTTCACACTAGTCGGCACCACCCGGCGGGTGGATAGTTTGGGGCGAGTTGGCAACTACGCGCGAAGGCTTTCAGTAATCCTACAAAACAATTCGGATGGCCCGTCAATCATGGATTGGAGAGAGTCAGCCGATCATTGACCTCGAGTGCTGCTGAATGCTAATGTGACTTTCTTGTCACCTTGGCTATTCCATTGTAGATTCCTTAAAACAGGGCATACTGTCCAACCTAGTATCAATATGAAGCCCAGAGGTCGATCATCGCTCTATCTTCCCGGTGAAAACGAGCGCGAGCTTTGGACGCGCGCGTCGGGCGGCGCATGGGAAAAGGCGAAAGGCGCTCCTGTGGCATCGGAAACTGTTTATGCCATAGAGTGCCTGTTAATGGACAGCGTCCCTTTCTGGGCCGTGGCACCTCAGGACGGCAAACTGGACATCTCTGGAGTGTCTTCATTAAAGTGGGAATCTCTCGGAATCACAGAAGCAAGTGAGGGCCGTTCCGTGCTGCATTGGAAGGTGGGTCAGATCGAAAACCGCGTGTTGGTCGGCAGCGCAGGTCTAGTTCCCGATGGCCCAAACGCGGAGTGGCTTGCATTCATGCCGCAGTCTTTTGAAATTTCTCCGCGCTTGCAGATCATCCCTGATGGCGAAATCGCCGTGTGGAAAGAACTCGGTCGGTATGTTGCAGCATTCTCGCGCGAAAAACGTCTTGTTCATTTTTCCGTTTTAAGCGCCAGAGAACTGTCTCGATCGGCCGCACAAGAGATCGGCGAATTGGCCCTATCCTTGGAAATACAAGGCTTGATGAACAAGCCAGTCGGAGTCCGAGTCTGGACTGATGCCAGCTCGGAATTCACCGCCGCCCTTAAATGTGAGATTGCGGCTCCGGTGCGCTTAGAACCTAGGCCGGCTCCAGTCCTTCCAGAAGACGCATGTGACATCTTTCCGCCCGAGGTCGAGCGCGCACGCCGCTCCCGTTTGCAAAAACGTCAGCGAACACACATCGCTTTAGCGCTGGCAGCTGCCTACACCGTGTTCTTCACAGCATGGGCCGGATGGTTGACTTGGCGCGAACACAAACTTGAAAGTAACAAAGCAGTGCTGGAGCAAAAGCGACCCGCGCTTGAAGAACTCGTCGCGCTCAAGTCCAGATGGCAAGCGCTCGAATCCGCCACCAACGCGGACCTCTACCCGGTGGAACTTTTCCAACGGATCGTTTCTCTGCTGCCGGATGAAGGAATCCGTCTCAAAGAATTCCAGCTCGAACACGACAAACTCATTGTCAGTGGTGAAGCCAGCACCGTCGGCCATGCCATGAAGTTTAAGTCGGACCTTACTGGTAGCGATGGCCTTCGCGGATTTGCTTGGATTTTTCCCCAGCCCACCATTCTCGATGACAACCGAGCGAGCTTTCGGGCCGAAGGCTCCACGAACCAGGAGGGAGGCGTAGATGAAGCAAAATGAAAAACGACTTCTAATGCTTTTCCTGGTGATGCTTTCCATCATCGGAGGACTCATTTTGACGAAGCGTTTCCAATCGTGGCAACGGTCACTGGTGACGCGCGAACTCGCCGTGCAGACCGGGCGTTCAGAAGCGGATGAATTGATGAAGAATGCCCCCGCCTGGAAGTCGCGTGGCGAATGGCTGACAAAACACCAGCCCGTCGTTAAGAGCGATCTCGACGCAGACAACGATCTGTTTGAAGCACTCTTGAAAAACGCCCTCATCTCCGGCGTCACCATCGTCAACAAACAATACCAAGAGCCAGTTAAGAACGAATTCTACAACCAGCGCGGCGTCACGCTCACTGTCAAAGGAGACTTAGCCAGAGTGTTTCAGTGGATATACAGCCTGCAATCGCCATCAGAATTCCGCGTCGTGCCTTGGCTAAAGATCTCACCTGATAAAGATGATCCGAAAATCGTCGTCTGCTCCGTGCAATTCTGGCGTTGGTATCAACCCTCTGCCTTGAAGACAACCTGATGAATACTTTAATGTTAGCGGTATTGCTAACGAGTGTGGCGCTTTCGAGTGCTTCAGGCTCGGATGTATTCACTCCGCCTAAGTCTTATCCGGCAAGTCGATATGAGCCCGGCTGGCAAAAAAATCCTTTTACACTGAAAGCTGCGCCCCCAGTGATGCAAAAGGAAAACTTCGCCAACGACCTTACACTTGCAGGAATCCGACAATCAGGGGCTGATACCACCGTGATATTGGCCAACAAAAAAACTCGAGAATACATCAGGCTAAAAAATGCGGAACCTTCTTTGACTGGCATCAAAGTGAGAGCTGTTCACCCCTTGGGTAAACGAATGGACACCTATGTCGAATTGGATAACGGAGCTGATACAGCCATCGTGCGTTTTGATGAAAGCTTCTTGCAACAAATGGCCGCACAGAACACCTCGCCCATGCCATTGGCTCAGGCCAATGTTAAAATGCCCGCTCAACCAAGGCCAGTCCTCCCTTTGCCCGGAGTCAATCAGCCGAACATCACAGCGGGCGGCGTCACCGCCCCAAACATCATTCCCCAGCAGCCCGCCCAGCTCAAATTGCCACCCCTTCCAACCGGAGCAGCAGGAGCCAATACGCAGCCAAACATTCCCACCCCTCAGCGCCGACGCATTAATACCGCTCCGAAGTCCGATCCTTAATTTTTAAAACTCCCAATCCTATGCCATTACGCTCCATTGTAAGTCTAGTGCTCGCGTTAGCGATAACCTCGCTGTGCTCCGCGCAAATCAACGCACCTGTTACGCCGCAGGCCACCGATACTCCAGCTCCATCATCCACGAGCGAGACGGGCATCAGTGTGGATTATCCCAGCGCACCCTTGCGCTTGGTCTTGGAAGATTATCAGGAAATGACTGGAAAACACGTCATCCGCGACCCGCACCTTGAAAACGCCGTCGTCACCATCGTAACGGCCGGACGGCTCAGCAAAGAGCAGGTGATCGAATTCATAGAGAAATCTCTCTTACTCTCCGGCTTTGCCATCGTGCCCAGCGGAGATAACATGGTGAAAATCCTCGCCTTTGAGGCCGGGCGCAATCCAGCGAGTGAACATGTGCCCATGATCTTGCACGAAGAAGACCTACCGAAATCGGATAAGATAGTCAGTTATGTGATGTCACTTCAGCATCTGAAATCAGATGAAGCGGCACAGGCCTTTGCCCAAATTGTGCCCCTTCATCCTTACGGCAAGCTCGTCGCCGTTCCCAATGCACGAAGATTGGTTATCACGGAAAACTCCAACACCATCCGCGCTTATGTAGATCTGGCCCGGCAAGTGGACCTGCCGCCCAGCGAAACCAAACACCAGACCATCCACTTGGAACGCGCGGACTCTGAAGAGGTGGCTAAAGCTTTGTCAGAATTGTTAGGCATCAGCGGAGGATCGACTGGCTCCGGTGGTGGAAAAAGTTCGCCAGCGATTCTTCCTCCTCCCAATCCCAATAATCCGCAACAAGCTGCCGCACTCGCTGCCGCCCAAGTCAATGCCACCACCAATATCGGCTCGCAAGAAGCTGAGGCTGCAGCGCCTAAAATCCAAGCCATCACACGCACTAACAGCTTACTCGTCATCGCGCGTCCGCTGGAAATCGAATACATCGAAAGCCTCGTCAAGGAATTCGATGCCGCTTCCAATGCCAGGAACTTCATCTCACTTAAACTGCGTTACATGGATGTGATGGAATTCGCAGGCGTAGCCCATGACGCTCTGCTTCGCGGCTCCAAAGACTCCGGCGATTCCGGCAAGCTCCAATCCAACGATACCAAGACCACTACGACCACCACGCCGTCAAACTCCAACAATGGTTTCGGTTCCTCCGGTGGCGGATTCGGTGGAGGCCTGGGCGGTGGACTCGGTGGCGGGCTTGGCGGCGGATTCGGCGGTTCCAGTTCGGGAGGATTGCAGGAGAAAGAAATGGCTAAGGCGCAATCAGTAGTAGTAGGCAAAACGGTGCTCATTGTTGACCCGGCTAACAGTAGAGTCTTCGCATCTGGCCCACCTGAACAACTCCGCCTCCTCGAGCAACTCGTGACCGAACTCGACAAACGCCCCCAGCAGATATTGCTCTCAGCCATTCTCGGTGAATTCACACTCTCGGACAACTTCCAGTTCGGACTTGATTGGGTGCATACGCTGGAGAGCTTCGGTAGCAACAACCAGAACGCCGCTGCTGGCACCATCTTCACGATGGGCAACAAGGCCACGGATTTCACCTCGATTTCCAAGCTCTCCGATTACCCTCCGCTTCAGGGATTGTCATTGTATGGCAAGGTCGGCGATCACCTCAATGTCTTCCTCCGCACACTTGATGAAACAAAGCGCTTCCATGTATTGCAACGGCCCAGTGTATCCACCTTGAACCACAAGCTCGCCACCATCTCTATCGGCCAGCAAGTTGCCATACCTGGACAGACACTTACTCAGGGCGGCACCACCGGCAACAACGCCAGCGTCGTCTCCACTACGCAATACATACCCGTTGAACTTCGCCTCGATATCATTCCCCACATCTTCGCCAACGACGAAGTCAAACTGGAGTTCAATCAACGCAATTTCGATGTGGCAAGCTTCACAGAAATTAGCGGTAACAGAGTGCCCAACCTATCCACTCAGGAGCTGAAGAACACCATCATCGTGCCCAACGGCACCACCATCCTACTTGGCGGACTCATCACAGAACGCGACAACAAAACCAATACCGGCCTACCCATCTTACTAAAAATTCCATTAGTGAAACACCTCTTCGGTAACACCAGCAAGACCAAGGAGCGCCGAGAATTACTCATCATGGTCAAGCCGGAGATCGTTCCTAGCGGTGATGCATTTGTCCAGAAACAATTGGATCTTGAGAAACAGGCGCAGTCCTATCCCAAGACCCGCGTCTTCGCCGACCCCGGCGATCCCGCACCTGCCATGCGCACCGGCAATGAACCCAACATCCCCCGCGCCCTCCCCGTAAGTAACGACGACCCACCTGTCAATAATCAGACCAGCCTCAATAATCGCTTCACTCCGGCAAAAACACGGTAATCCGCACAAAACACAATTGGCGCAGTGAAGGATGCCCTTCACTCGCCATCACAATGAGATCGACTCGATGAGTCTCGCTCAAGTCCCCTCCGACAAATAGATTACAAATTGGCAAAGTAAGTATCATCATGTGAATAAGGAGGCGCGCAGCAGCAGAGGAAGTGGAGCGTCTCCCGCGCGGTAATCGTGTGCCAGGCTCCGGCAGGAATGAGCACGGCGTCACCGGAACGCACGAGACGGATATCACCGTCGATCTCCATGTCTCCGGTTCCTTCGAGGATGAAATAAAACTCCTCGCTCAGCTTGTGGTAATGCCGCTGGGTAACGGAACCCGCAGGCACACAAGCCTCCGCCAGCGACTGATTCACGACCGGGGCATTCGCGCGGTCGAGGATGCTGCGGATGGTGGAGCCATCCTTGGTGGTAAAGGGCTTTTGATCAGAGATGTTGAGGACGATCATGGGGTGAAGAGTTTGATTTCTGGCATTTCTGTCACAAATAAAAAGGACGCAACACTTTCGCGATGCGCCCCTTTTTGAATTGAATCAATGAACGGAAGAATTACTTCTTCGACTTCTTCTTGCCGGCCTTGAGGTCGTTATACATCTCGAAGCCTTTCTTCGCGCTGAGGCCGCCGTGGACGACACCTTGGACGGCTTGCATCATGGCGACGGGGGCGTCGGATTGGAAGATGTTGCGGCCCATATCGACTCCGCTGGCTCCTTGCGCAATGGCGTTGGCGCACATCTTAAGGGCGTCGAGTTCGGGAAGTTTTTTGCCGCCGGCGATGACGATCGGAACGGGGCAGCAACTGGTGACGGTGTCGAACTCGGTGTCGGTGTAATAGCACTTCACGACGTTCGCGCCGAGTTCTGCCATGATGCGGGTGGCAAGGCGGAAATACTGAGGCGTGCGGGCCATGGCGCGACCAACGGCGGTGACGCCCATGACGGCGATGCCGTAGCGACTGGCGGCGTCCACGAGGTCGGTCAGGTTCTTGAGCGACTGGCGCTCGTAAGCGCTGCCGATGAAGACTTGGACAGCAAGCACAGAGGCATTGAGACGAATGGCTTCTTCAATCGTCAGCGCGGTGCTTTCGTTGGAGAGCGGCTCGAATCCGGGGCGCGAGAGTTTGATTTTCTTGCCGTCGATATCCCCTTCCCATTCTTCCATGGGGCTGATCATCGAGGTGCCGCCAGACGCGCGGAGGGCGATGCCTTTCGTGGTCGAAGCGGGAATGACGGAACGCTGGATGCCGCGCGTGAGCATGAGGCAGTCGGCATAGGGAGCGAGCGGGAGGATGGTCTGGTCCACGCGCTCGAGGCCAGTGGTCGGGCCTTGGAAATAGCCGTGGTCGAAGGCGAGCATCACGGTGCGGCCATCGGCGGGATTGAACACGCGGCTGAGACGGTTCTTGAGGCCCCAGTCATACTGGTGGCAGCCTTTGAGGAAGAAGCCGGGGGCTTCCTGGGGAACGTGGGTGAAGAATTCTTTTTCCTTCTTGTCAGCAGCGCTGGTTTGGATGTCGGCCATGATGGTGGGGGTGTTTGTTTAAAGGTTGAGAGTTGAAAGTTGAAAGTTGAAAGTTGAAAGTTGAAAGTTGAGTGAAAATTTAGCCGCTGGATTCACGCCGTGATAAAATCCTTCATGGACTTGATGATGATGGTGACGGACATCGCGCCTGCGTCTGGGAAGCCGATGCAGGCTTCGCCAAGAGTCTTGGCGCGACCGAATTTGGCGACCATGCTTTTGCTCGCTTCCAATCCCGCGTCGGCAGCGGCGGAAACGGCGACGATGGCTTCGGAGAGGGGCTGGGTGGAAACTTCTTTCGCCTTGATTGCAGCGGGTTCCATGGAATCGACCACGGTCTTGTCACCGACGGAGGCGCCACCGCGCTGCTTCACGCCATCGACACCGGCTTGCAAAAAATCGGCGAGACCGGCGGCGTCAAAAGTTTCCTTGCCGATGAGGGCTTTCCCGCCGTTGCGGAAGAAGGTGCCGAAGATTGCGCCAGAGGCTCCGCCCATGGAACTCATCATGGCCATGCCAACGGTCGAGAATGCTTTATCGACGGACTCGACTGGCGCGGCGTTGAGTTTTTCGATGGCGGCGGTCATGCCGCGCTGCATGCCCAGTCCGTGGTCGCCATCACCGAGGTTTCGGTCGGCCAGTGAAAGCTCGGGTTCTGCGGCGATGATGTTGTCACACGCGAGCAGGAGCATCGCTTTGACTTCGTCTTTGGTCAGGCTGGTTTTGGACATGGTAAAGCAGATGAAATGAAGGCTGCGCGAAGTTCGACGGCCAAATAAATCTAAACACGAGCGCATGGTCATGCGCAACATATCAAAAAGTCAGCGGAAGAGCCTTAAGCCCCTGCGCTGACATCAAGCACCTGACGCTCACCGTAGTAGCCGCAGCTTGGGCAGGCGACGTGGCCAGGTTTGGCCGCACCACAGGATCCGCAGGTGCTGAGCAAGGGCGCTTTCCAGCGCTTGGAGGCACGGCGAATTTTCTGTCTGCTCTTGGATTGTCTGCGTTTCGGGGTGGCCATGTCAGTTGCGTTTGAGGTTGTTCAGTTGATCGAGTGCTCCCCACACATTCTTGTCGGCCTCCTCGTGCAGTTCGGCGTCGGAATGTTCCGGCGTGGGATCGAATCTGCCTTCGGCGGGACATTGGCGCTGGGTCACGTTGCCCGATTCACAGCGCGGATGGGTCGGAAGGGCCAGCAGGATGTCTTCCCTAAGGCAAGTTGTCAAGTCAATCGGATGTTCATTTTCCACTGGCACATCCGTGGCGAAGCCGGGCTGTTCCAGCCGCCAGAGGAAACGCTCGGCACAGCGACCACACTCCAGCTCAAAGGTGACCTCAACACTGCCGAGGACGATCACGTCATCCTCGTCGCGCGTCACATCCAAATTGTAACTCAGGGGCGAGACCGCCTTGATGGCGTCTTGCTCCGGCAGATCGAATAAACTGGCGGGCAGTTCGCCTTCCAGATGTAAGCCCTCGGCGGGCAGTCCTCTCGGATCAATTTTCAAACTCATAACAAATTTCCTCTCTTCAATTTATACGCGCCTCACCGCGACTGGCGACGGCTAGGCTTTGACTGCGCCCCCTCAAGCTTCACGCTCAAGGCCTGCGCCACATTCGCGGGGACGAAAAGTGAAACATCTCCGCCGAGCCGCCCGATCTCCTTCACGATGCGCGAACTAATGTAGGTCATCTCCTCGCGCGGTGTGAGGAAAAGCGTCTCCACCTTGGGATCAAGTTTTCGGTTCATCAGGGCCATTTGAAACTCAAACTCAAAGTCCGAGATCGCGCGCAGTCCGCGCAAAATGGCACAAGCTTTCTCCCGTCGCGCAAACTCCACGAGCAACCCATCGAACGACACTGCACGCACATTTTTCAGCCGGAGCTTCCGCGCTGCCGCAGTGATCATGGCCACGCGCTCATCCACGCTGAAGAGGCTCTGCTTCTGATTGTCGCGAGCCACGCCCACGATCAGCTCGTCAAACAAATGCGAGGCCCGCTCCAGCACGTCCAGATGGCCGTTGGTGATGGGATCGAAACTGCCGGGATAGATGGCCTTGCGCATGGGACGGAAAGAAAAGTAAGATTGGAATAATGGAAAACTGGAATGTTGCAAGATTGGAATGCAGATTCATCTACCACAAGCCAGCGACTATTCCATCCTTCCATCCTTCCATCCTTCCATTCTTCCATTCTTACGCCCCCATGTCCGCCATCGAACCCCGAGCCCTGATTAATGCCTACTGCAACGGCATTTTCCCGATGGGCATGGACAATGGGCGGCTCTCGTGGTTCTCGCCCGACCCGCGCGGCATCATCCCGATCGAGGACTTTCGGGTGCCGCGCAGCGTGCGGGCCGAATTGCGGCTTGTTGATTATGAGATCCGCGTGAACACCGCATTCAGTGAAGTCGTTCGCGCTTGTGGTGATCGCGATGACACTTGGATATCAAAGGAGATCATCGCCAGCTATCAACTGCTTCACAAAATGGGCTATGCTCATTCCATCGAGACCTGGCATGAGGGCGAACTCGTCGGGGGCCTCTACGGCGTTTCCATCGGCGGCGCGTATTTTGGCGAATCCATGTTCAGCTCCGTGAGCGGTGGCTCCAAGGCCGCGCTCGTTTGGCTGATGGAGCATTTGCAAAAAAAGGGGTTCATTCTCCACGACACCCAATGGACCACGCCCCATCTGGCCATGTTCGGCGGTCGTGAGATTCCACGCGATGATTACATGCGGCTCCTAGAGCGTGCGGTGAATCTGCCGGTGACGTTCGGTGGATCTAAAGGGGAATAATCTCGAGGTCTGAATGCTCAAGAGGAGCGCGGGAATCTTGCCCGCTTCATGCCGGATGCCAGCGGCATCCAAGCACCCCTAGGTGGGCGGCGAATTCAATCCGACCCCGGAACGGGGTCGCAGACTGCAAGGGCGGGACTCCCTTGCTACGCGAGGGATGATCGGGCAGAATGCCCGATCTCTACACACAGGTCACAGACCTGTGCCACGCTTTGGATGCTGGTGTCTTCCACCCTTCCACCCTTCCAATCTTCTATTTCCCATCTTCTGTCTTCCAGTCTTTTGTCTTCTGTCTTCGAGCGCACATGCATCAAGGGACAACGACATCCACCTTGCAAGGATACGCATAGTCCGGGTCGCCAAAGAGCATGAGGCTGCTGTTCAAGACGCCGAGTTCAGGCGTGGGTGTGTATGTTTGGACGAGCTTGCCATTGATGCTGATTTTCACTGGCTTGGTGAGATCGAGCAATGATTCGTGAAGCCACAGGCTGAGCTTGAGGCCGGTCGCGGGAACTGTCTCGCCGGGGTCAACTAGTGCCTGTTGCGCGTCGGCAACCTGAACTTTTTCATCATTTTTCGTCGCATCTGCCGTGATGGTAATGGAGTTATCCACTGGGTTAATCTGGCCGTCGAGATGGATGACTTTATTGGCGAGATCGCTGGTGGCTTGCAGCCAATAGGCACCTTTGTTTTTGACTCCGTCGTGCTGGAAAAGCGTGTAAGTGACGCGCTTGGGATGGGGATTGCGGGTGAATTTCACCATCCACTCGGGTCCCGATTTATACTCGATACCATGACCTTTACCCGAATGAACTTCCAGATGGTTGATGTATCCCTCAATGTCGTTTTTCTGATATGATTTGAGTAGCTCGTGTTTTTTGATGGCGTTAGTGACACGGCCAAAGCTGGTGTCCTTCTCCCCGACATCGGTGCGGAACGGGAGATTCCGCAAATTCTCCACATGGATGGATGTGCCTTCTCCGCAGGCCATGCCGTTGGCGGCGGCAAGAATGTCCGGGTAGCGGCAGGCCAGAGTTTCCGTGCCGTAGCCGCCTTCAGATATGCCTAACATATAAATGCGGTTCGGATCAACATCCCAAAATAGAATAGCGTGCCGAATCATCGCGGCATATGCCTTGCAGTTATATTCCTTCCACCAGCGCCCCTGATTGTCGTTGACCATGCGCGGGACGAAATAGATCGCGTTGTTGGGATAGAGCGCGAGGGAGAGTTTGATTTGTGTGTTCCATTCCTGGGTGTTCACGGGCCATCCATGGGGACCGGAAAGTTTATCGGACGTGCCGCCACCTCCGTGCGTGGCGATGATGAGCGGCCAGCCATTGGCGGGTTTTTCTCCTTTTTGCAGAACGGCGTAGGGCATGTCGAGTGCATCGCCGATGTGGTAGCTGCTGGCCTGAATTTTCAATTGCCCTCCCGGAACTTTGGGGGTTGGCGTGGGAGGGATAAACTTCTTGTCCCACCCGCTTTCGATGGCGGCTTTTTTATAAGACTCAAAAGCCTGTTGGCGAGTTTTGCCAATGTCGGCGACAGGGATCTCGATCTTCTCTATCGGTGCCTCTTTCCCCTGCATGGCGGATACGAACCATGACTGAGTGGTAGGGTTCTCTGCTACTACGATATTGGCGAAAGCCAGTGTCAGGGTGATTTTGAGTGCTCGATGAATCATGGATTTGCGGAGATTGTATATACTGTCTCTCAAATGTCTCAAAAAATTGACGTGATGATTGATTGGAGCTAGAAAGACGCGCCTGCAAAATGGAGCGTCGTATGGAATTTGATTTCGCGGTGAATCCTTGTCAGGCAGCCCGCCCCGATGGTATTTAGCTCCCACATTTTCATCTTCTATTTCCTGCCGTTGGTGGTGACCATCTACCACCTATTGCCGAAGGTTCGGGTGGTGCGGCATTCTTTCCTCACGGCCTGCGGTTACATCTTCTACGGTTGGTGGAATCCATGGTTCACGTTGCTGATGCTAGGCACCACGCTGGTGGATTACAACCTGGGCAAAATGATCGTCAATGCGGGCGACAACCAATCGCGAAAGAAGTTGGGCGTCGCGCTCTCGGTGATCTCCAATCTCGCGGTGCTGGCCTTCTTCAAATACACGGCCTTTGCCATCGAAAGCGCCCAGGGCGCGGCCAACTGGATGCACTGGCAGATGATTCCCGTGCCGGAATTTTTCCGCAACATTGTCTTGCCGGTCGGCATCTCATTCTATGTCTTCCAGAGCCTGAGCTATTGCATCGACCTCTATCGCGGCCATGCGAAACCAGCGGATTCGTATCTCGATTTCGCGTGCTTCGTTTCCCTCTTCCCGCATCTCGTGGCCGGACCGATTGTGCGTTACGGCATCATTGCCGAGCAGATGCGTAATCGTGTGGAGACCCCGGAAGGCTTCGCCATGGGGCTGACGCGATTCGGATTCGGCTTGTCCAAAAAAATTCTACTGGCCGATCCAATGGGAGCCATTGCCGATGGAGCTTTCGGAGCCGGAGCGGGTTCGCTCACGACGACGACCGCATGGATCGGAGTCATCGCGTATGCCTTCCAGATATACTTTGATTTCTCAGCTTACTCGGATATTGCCGTCGGTCTGGCGCGCACCTTGGGCTTCTATTTTATCGAGAACTTCGCCTCGCCTTATAAGAGTGTGAGCATCACGGATTTCTGGCGACGGTGGCACATCTCGCTCTCCACCTTCCTCCGGGATTATCTCTACATTCCTCTCGGTGGAAATCGCAAAGGCAACCTCCGCACTTATGTGAACCTTATGGCCACCATGGTCATCGGCGGGCTATGGCATGGGGCGCAATGGACCTTCGTCATCTGGGGCGCGATCCACGGTGGGATGCTCGCACTAGAGCGGCTCATGGGCAAAAACTCGATCTATGGCAATGCACCCGCGCTGATAAAAATTCCCCTCACCTTCTTCATCCTGCTCATCACCTGGGTCTTCTTCCGAGCGGAGAATTTCACCACCGCTATGCATTATCTCAGCGCGATGTTTGGCGTTGCCGAGATCAAACCAACGGCATTGCTTCTGCAATCAGAACTGCTCCGCGGATTTAATATCTTCCAGCTCTTCATCTGCGCGGTCGGCGTGTGGTTCATGCCCAACACCCAGACCATCCTGCATCGTTTCACCTTGTGGAAGGCCTTGACCGGACTTCTCCTGTTCATCGCCGCCGTCGCAATGATGTTCGCCCGAGGGCACAGCCCATTCTTGTATTTCCAGTTCTGAAAAAACAAAGGAAGGATGGAAGATTGGAATAATGGAATATTGAAAAAAACCAAAACCCAACTCGAATAAATTCCCGCCTCATCCTTCCAACCTTCCAACCTTCCAATCTTCCGTTCCCCCTCCCTCCCATGTCCCAGATGCATAACCCCTACGCGGAAGAGCGCTGCAAAGCGGTCTTTGAAATCGGCAAGGGCGCCGCGCGAATCTTCGCAGTCGTCTTCATGGCCGTGCTGTGGATTCCGCCGATGTGGGAGCATATTGCGCAGGCCATCAAAGGCCATTGGCAGGACACACCCGCTGCGAAACTTTTCCATTGGCCATCCGGCCAGAAACTCGTGGAGCATCTGAACGATGTGGAAAAGAGCATGGAGCATTCAGGCTATGCCGTGGCCATGCGTCATACCGTCCAAGGCTGGATGACGAATATCGCTGGCGAAGGCAGCCACAAGGTTTTCATCGGCTACAACGACATCCTCTTTTATCAGCCCGACTTGAAATCCATCACTGGTTTCGGGCCACTCAAGCCAGAGCCGTTCAGCGTGATGAAAGACCCTGACCTCGCTAAAATTGGCGAAGCCAAATCTATCGTTACCGAGTTCGCCGCACAGCTCAAAGAGCGCGGCATCGATCTGCTCATCGTCCCCGTGCCGCTGAAGCCGATGCTCTATTCCGAATACATCATCGGCAGCATGGAATACCTCTGGGTCACCAATCCAGACGCGCAGGTCTTTTATCGTCAACTGCGTGAGCAAGGCATCGATGTTCTCGATCTCACCACCGATCTGGCTGATCTGCGCGGCGTGCGCAAGCATGTCTTCATCCGCCAGCCCAACCCCAAAGATAAAGTTGCGATCGCAGAAGCCGACGCTGCGGCGAAAGAAAAAATGGATGCTTTCCTGAAGCAAGACACACATTGGACGCCAGATGCCATGCGCTTGGTCGCCGAGAAAGTCGCCGCTCAAGTAAAGCTGAATCATCCACAGGCGCTGCCAATATCGCCTTCAGACATCAGGGCCGTGGACGGAGTGGATCGCGAGAGCATGGGCGATCTTGTGAAGATGCTCGACCTGAAAAATCCGAGCGAAAGCTTCGAACCAGAGCACGTCTTCCTCAAAGTGATCGGTGAAGGCACCGAAAGCAAAAGCTCGCCCGTCGTGCTTCTCGGCGACAGTTTCGTCAATGTCTTCGACGACCCCACTCTCGGCTTCGAGAACCCCGCGAAGCCCAATGAGCGCATCCGCGCTGGCTTTGCCCAGCATTTGAGTTTGCTACTGCAACAGCCGCTAGATGTCATCGCCATGAACGGCAAAGGCTCCACTGGAGTCCGCAAGGCTCTAGCTTCCCGATACGACGATGTAGTGCGCGCGAAGAAGCTCGTCATCTGGGTCATCGCCGCACGTGATTTGTTGTTGCCGAGGAGCGCCGCCCGCGAGGCGAATATTGAATGGGCGAATGTGAAGTTCAATCCCAAGCACAGCTCAGATGCAGCGACCACGGCAACAGTTCCCGAAGATGGACAACTCATCATCGAAGCAAAGCTCATCGAGAAATCGAAGAATCAGAATCCAAACGGTTCGCCTTATCGCGACGCGCTGCACACCGCGCTCTACGACGTGGAGAAAGTCGTGAGTGGCAAATTGGAATCCAAACAAGTGCTCGGCATCCAGTGGACTTTCAAAGACAAGGTCATGCAACCAACGGCATCATTCGGCACCAACCAGCGCTACAAGCTCACGCTTGTTCCTTGGGAATCCAAAAAGGAATTGCAGTCCATCAATCTTCAAGATGACAGCACCGCCTTTGATGCCGAACGCTGGTTGGTGGAGAAGGCTGAGGCGTTGCCTTGAACAGCTAGCCCGCATTTCTCACAGCGCATCGCAGGTAGAACGACTTTGAAAATTGTTACATGTTTGACGATTTTCAAAATCGTCCTACCGGCAGGCGAAGCATCAACAGATTAGAGGTGAATTTTGTAACTCCTTGAGCTACTGCACTCAGTTTGCGCATGGTTACCACATTGAGCATTGTGCGGCCATTAGATTGGAGCTTCATCGAATGCGGCATGCGAACGCGGGTCAGCGGATTGGAATTATTCAAGGCTAGCACACAGTCCATGCGCAACGCTTTCCTCCACACTTCACGGTTATCCTAGCTACCACGCGGCTTCAATCTAGGAACGCCATGACAACATACCGGTTCATTTGTTTGGCAGATGCGCGGCAAAGAACTTCAGCGTCCGCTCCATCGCATCGCTCATCGCTTCCTTCTTGAGCACATGTCCCTCGCCGTCATAGAGCTTCATCGTTGCTGGCTGACCATGTTTACGTGCTACTTGCTCAAGGCCCGTTGCATAAGACACAGACACGCGTTCATCAGCGCGACCATGCAAGATCAAGGTGGGCGGCACATGCTTCAATTTTGAGTGGAGCGCATCGAAGATACCTCCCGATACTTCCACTACTGCCGACACACGGCTGTCCTCAGATGCCGCGGCGACCGCTAGAAAGGCACCTAACGAGTAACCGAATATCCCGATCGAATCGGCACGCACGCGAGGGTCGGCGGCTGCATAATTGATGGCATCCTGCACGGTTGCCGCCCAATTTGGCCACAGCTTGGTGATGGTTTTATCTCCACTATAATAGGTTCCGGTGCGGTTGTAATAATGCACCAGCATTGCCATCTTGCCCTGGGCAGCGAGCTTCCGGCAGAGGTCCACGAGTGCGCCCTTGCCAGCAAGCATACCAGCGGAACTATGCAGCACGAGCACGATCGGATAGCGCCCCGTTGGCGAAGGCGCAAAGGTCTCCACTTTGATCTTGTGGCCGCTGCTCAGGAACGACTCATTGCGCTCGGCAATGCCAGGCCTTGCTGAAGTTGTTGAGCAACTCGTTGCGAGCATTGAAAGAAAAAACAGCCCAAGGCTCGCGTGTAATAGAGTTAAATTCATGACGAGTTATGTAAAGCCCAGAGGCTAGCTGTGAGATTGCAACCTGCGCTATGGGGTGTTATCCCACCACTTCATGCCCCGCTTGCTAGGATGCTGGGCTGCTTTGCTGAACAAACCGCTAGACGATGGGAGGCAACAACTAACCGAGTGGCACTGGCGACTGCCGCGGAAGTGTGAACCGGAAGGTGGTGCCCTCATCCGGCTGGCTCTGCACAGAAATCTCGCCGCCGTGGGCCTCGATGATTTGTTTCACAATCGCCAACCCCAAGCCAGAACCGGCGAGGCTCGGGTTGGGGTCGGTCTCCCGCTTTTCAAAGATTTGCTCGAGACGCTCCGCTGGGATGCCGTCGCCGTTGTCATGGACCCAGCATTCCACTCCCGTTGCTGTCTCTCTGGCGTCGATTTCAATGATGCCTCCTGGAGCGAACTTGACGGCGTTGCCGACAAGGTTCTGCAAGGCTCGCGAGAGCAGGCCGGCATCCGCATCGACCGTCAGATGGCGGGAGACTTGGTTGGCAATCTGAATGTGCGCGACATCAATAACCGGGCCCATGTCCTGCACGAGGCGGTGAACAAGCGGCCAAAGATCAATCTCGCGCCGCACAAGCCGCAAGCCTTCTGAAGATTCCATCTGGTGCTCTTCTTCCATCACTCGACGCACTAGCACATCGATCCGCTGGACGTTGCGTTGCAAGGCGCGGAGCAGATCGGCGGACTCCGTGTCAGCCGGCTTCAAGTCCAGCGCAAACAGTTCGCCGGTAAGGGCGATGGCATTCAAAGGCGTCCGAATGTCATGCGCGATGAAGGCGAAATAATCATCCCGACGGCTTTGCAAGTCGGCGGCTTTGCCGAGCGCGAAGGTCTCCACCGCTGCGGCGACCGCGTGATCGATGATATGATTAATGACACGGCACTCCCCCGCCCCCAACGTGATGTGGACGGACTCCGCAATGTCATGCACAGCGCCGCGCAAGGCATTGTATTCAAGGACGACTTCCTTGATGTCGAAGCCGTCAGCCAGCCGTTGCCTGCCATGGGCTGGCGGGCTGCCCGCGCCGCCGATGACGACCTGCTCATCGTGACGGGCAATGGCCTCAATCATTTCGTCGATGAACTGGGGAATGTGATCGCGCAAGGCGGGACCATTGAGGGTGGTCGCGCCGGGCAGTTCCCGCACGGTGGCCTGCCAGCGGGCCAGCAGCGCTGATTTTTGCTGCTGAAGCACGAGGGCGAATGCTGCGAGTTGTGTGGGCATCAAAGGATGGGGAGGTAACAACTTTAGCGGACAAAAAGCCTCGCGTCATCTGGCAATGTCGCATGGCGAGGGATTACTCTGAGAAGATTTCGACTGCGACTTGTTCCATCGAATACAGACGCTGCGATGCCATTTACCGAAGCATGGATCGGAGTGCGGGAACAGACAGCCGCCCACATGGTGGCTAGACCTATGCGGGCGGTGCAGACTGAGGCGATCTTGGGCTATGCTGCTATCGAGTCCCGGCGGTCGCGGATATCATTATGAACCGCTAGCACTGCGGTGCTTTGTGAGACCACAAGCTCTCGAATGTGGGCAGGCAGCTCATCTGCCAGCGCAGTGCGATAAGCTGCCACGGCATAGTCCTCACCACGTTCACACTCAGCGAGGATGGGATGGTCGCCGCCCTTGGTGAAGGCGGACTTCAGATCAATCCACCCACGATGAATCGCGCTGGCAATACTGCTCGTCTTTTCAGGTTCCTCGCCAAGGCTGGTGACGACACTCTGAAGCTCGCCAGCAAACTGCGAGCGTTGCAGGGAATATTTAGAGAATAACGTCTTAAGCTCCGGATTCTCCACATTCTGGGCAGCATCTCGGAAGCCGTCCTGTCCGTCTTTGCAAATCTCGATCAAGTTGTTGAGTGTAGAAGTGGTAGTTTTCATTAGTGAGTTGACCTTTGGTTAATTGTGGAAGAGTTATTCATGCAGCCGGGTATCACAATTGGCTATGGGGTGTTCTACCCATTGTGCGCAATATTCTAACGATCAATGGCTGATTACTGCCTTACCTAAGTCCGATCCAGACGGGTTTTTGAAATACAAGCTTGATAGACCCACCAAATGAAAAGCAATTGAAAGGGCAGACGCAGCCACAAAATCCAGGATGGCAAACTTACGCCCGGCCAGCCGTGCAACGCTGCATTCAGATTTGCCGGGAACACCGCGATGAGCAGCATGATCAAGCCCCAGCCAGCGAGAACCCTCGTGCCGGAGTAGAGGATGCCAAGCCCACCCATCACCTCCGCTACACCGCTAATTTCTATCAAGGCCGCTGGTGCAGGCAGATAAGCTGGCATCATCGAGAGATACGGAGCCGGATTGACGAAATGATTGGCACCGGCGACGACGAAGAACGCTGCGAGCAGACCGACATTCCAAGGGATGCGTTGAATGATCATGATGAGTGGTGTGAACGTCAGAAATTCAACGGGCGCTGCGAATCTCGCAACGCCCGCCAGAGTTTATATTGTGCTGTCAGTCCGTTTACTTGGCCGGCGGCATGAGAACCGTGTCGATGACGTGGATCACGCCGTTGCTGGCTTTGACGTCAGCTTTCACAATCTTGGCATCGTTGACCATCACATGGTCGTCCATGACTTTGATGTCGAGTTGCGCACCATTTGCGGTCTTGGCCATCATCGTCTTCACGTCGGCAGCCATGATGGCTTTGCCTTCGATGACGTGATAGGCTAGGATTTTGGCGAGCTTATCTTTGTTTTCAGGCTTCAAGAGATCCTCAACCGTGCCCTTGGGCAGTTTGGCAAAGGCGTCGTCGCTAGGTGCGAAGACGGTGTAAGGTCCCTTTTCCTTGAGCATGGAAGTCTTGTCAGCTGCGTCGAGCGCGGCGGTCAGGGTCTTGAACATGCCTGCAGACTTGGCGGTATCGACGATGTCGTCGGCTGCTTTGGCAGAGCCAAGCATGAGACCACTCGCGGCGGCGAATGCGAGGAGTGTATTGATAGTTAGGGTATATTTTTTCATATGTCTATATTACTGTTTGTTTTGGGTTTTATCGATACTGAGGCAACACGGCAAAGCTGGTCGTTCCAGAAGCGAATAAAGGTGAGGTGTCCTCTTGTTCGAGTTACGACCTATATTTCAGCCAGTAGATACAATTCATCGATGGGGTGTAACCCTACTTTAACGGTTTATTCACCATCACATGGGTGCGTTTGTCCCAAGTGGAAGGCTTCTGCTGCGTCATACCTCCAAGGTGCAGACATGACCGGAAAAGCCTGTCCAAGTGAGCAACTCCCCTCCCACCATGACGAAACGCTCCGCCAGTGCGGCATCCAGATGATGCCGATTTAGTCCATAAGGCCGCCTCCGGCGGCGTCGCACGGAACATAGGTCTTGCTGCATCATATCAGACCGTCTCCCGTGGTCGAATTGCCTGAGTAATATGATCATCTATCCCCAGTTCAATAAGTTCATTCTCCTGAATGCCGGAGATGATCTCACCGCAGACACGATGCCGTGGATAAGCTGCGGCCTCCATGATCCGCACTGGCACAGAACGACTCGGCAGGGCAATGCCCAGCGCCAGACTGGCAAGGCCACCTCCTGCAATGATGATTTGTTTAATTATCCGATCCTTCTGCGTGTCAGAGACGAAATTTCACACCCAAGCGCACGAGTGTGATGTCGAGGTCTCGTTTGCTGGAGCTATGCCAGTAAAAGGCACCATCAAGAAACATACCAAGGTTCTGCATGCTCTTGATCTTGTATTCGACACCGACTCCGGCGTGATACTCCCCGCGGTTTTCCCCGTCCACCTGATACCCACCGCCCATCATTACATACGGCGCGATGCACACAGAATGGATCGGCGCACGCAGGATGAGGTCTGCATTGAACAGATGCTGCGCACTGCGGGTGGCATACGCTCCATAGCTGATCTGGATGCCGAAGTTCTCGTTGAAGAAGTATTCTGCAAGCGCACCGCCACCAAGGGCGTTGTCGTAGCCATCGGTCTTATGCCTCGGCAGAAATCCACCACCGAAGAGGCCAAAGTCAAAGCCGGGACCGAAGCACCGGGTCTCCGTCTGCGGCAGCGCTGGATTTTTAGAGTAGCTCGCAGAACCTGCAAGGGCACTGCCAGCGAGCGCAGCGCAAATGACAATGAATGCAATGGTTTTCATGGGAGGATTATTTTTGGTTGGTGCCCAGCCGTGTGGCTGGAGTTTGGAGTGTTAACAGTCTAATGATAGACTCAGGCTTCTTAAATGCGCTATGGGGTATTCACCCCGTCTATTATTTTATCTTCTACATCATAGAACGAGTTTCAAAAAGCTGAGAAGGCCGAGGCGCTGCCTTAACGTCAAGATACCGCAGATCATAAGAATGCTGCGGATTCAAATTCTTGAGTAACATAGTCGTCCCGGCTGTGTGTGTTGTAGGCTTCTCGTCACGCAAAGTATTATGGAACACCCACCGGTAGGGCGATTTTGAAAATCGTCGAACGTTTAACGACTTTCAAAGTCGTTCTACCCGAATGCACCCCGACAAGTTTATTCCTAGACCCTTCTTAAAAAACATTCCGCTAGTCACTACAAATGTAATTAACAAACACATTACATTTGTAGTATGTCTCGTGCATGCCAACGCCTGATATAGCAGAATCCGAATGGGCCGTGATGGAGGTTCTGTGGGAAGACTCTCCACTGACGGCGGCGGAAGTGGCCCGCACACTTCGTCCAACAACGAAATGGGCTGACAACACCGTGCGCACGCTGCTGACGCGGCTCGTGGAAAAAGGCGCGCTCAAAACCGGCGAAAACGCGGCAGGCACTCGGATGTTCCGCCCGTCAGTGTCGCGGAAGACGTGCGTGAAGGCGGAGGGTGATTCATTTCTCAAGCGCATTTTTGGTGGCGCAGCGAAACCGCTGCTCATTCACTTCGCGCAGAACAGCAAGTTGACCACCGCTGAAGTAAAGGAACTGAAACGGCTGCTTGATGAATCGGTGAAATCCTGACAAGTGCATGGAGAGCAACGGCTAACCACCACACTCCCAACGGTAAAACCCTGAAAACCCACGGATGTGTAAAATTCCAAGAAATCATCTACTTTAGAGTCTGACTACTTATGAAAACACTACTGCAACTCGTTATCTCCATCGCTTTCGTCGTGTTCATTCGATCCGTGTTTGCGGAGATTCCGCCGCCTGCGGACGATTTGTCCACGGCCTACGCTGCAGCTCTGGACGAGCTTGGGTCAGGGAAAGATCGGCAGAGCATTGCCGATCATCTCCAACTGGTGGTGGAAAAACACATGAAAAGTCCCTACGCGAGTTTAGCCCAGCCCTTCCTCCAGGATCTCATTTCCTCCGCAAAACGTGCGCCGGTTGGCAAAGATGAGCCACCTGAAAATCGGCTCGCTGAGACTCGGATGCCGTTTCATCTCTTGAAGTTTGAAGGCAATTGGGGCGACCCGCTGAAGGATTTCATGACAAAGCAAGCACCCGATCCGGCCTGTGAACTTGCCGCCGCAGACCGCTCCGTCATCGCCCGGTTGATCCCGTTGCTCGCTGACCGCTCGCCGATCAGGAGTCAGACATTCATACAATTGGACTGGTCTCAAGCGCAGCCGAGGGTCTGCGACCTTGCCCTGGCTCTCATCGAGTATCACAGCAAGGCCAGCTTCCACGAGAGCTCATCATCCGGTAACTTCTTTCATCAACTTTCAGAAGCCGAGCACGAGAAGGTGGCAGAGCGCGTGGCCTTATGGTGGGGCGAGGTGAAAGATAAATCAGTCGCGGCCGGCGTGCGTGCCCAGCTCTTACATGGCCGATCCTATCCGGAGACAGTCATGATGGCGCTAAGTCTCGCTAAATTGACAGAGGGGCAAAAGACGGACGACCGGGAGGTGGCGCTGAATGTCTTGCGGAAAATGGTGACGGAGAACTCCCGCAACCATGTCGGTGTTCATGCAGCTGATGCATTGGCAGAACTCGGAGACAACTCTTCGATGGACGTCTTCTATAACGAATGGAAGTCGTGGCTCGGACGTCCGGGCCTAATCCACGATTCTCACATTGCCTTTTACCTCTGCCAGCACGGTGGGCGACGCGAATGGCAACTGCTGCACACGATTTCCCTAGCCGAGATCAAGGAAGGAAAAGGACCAGGAGCCGGGGCGGTATGGGCCTGTGTCGTGAACAGCGGGGAGGCGGACACCAATCCCAATGCGATCCCCATTCTCGGTCTTGCCATCAGCCAGACTGAAAACACCGGCAGTCGCAGTGTCCAGACTGGTTCGCAATCTTTCTCCTATGCGGACACGGCATGTGAGCAACTCCAGAAGCAGACCAAAATGGACTTCAGATATGATCGCAATGGAACGGCTTCAGAACGGCTAGCGGCGATCAGGAAGGCTCAGGCTTGGTGGGACTCGGAAGGAAATAAAAAATACAACTACGACTTCATTGAAAAATACATGGACAATGCTGCCAAGAGGGAGGGCAGCGCAGAGGATGTCCGCCTCAAGAGAAAGGCAACAACATGAAATTATTCTTGTGCACCATAATTACCCTCTTGGGTCTTACTTCTTGCAAAAAGGCACCTCAAACTCCCGCTGCACTAACTTGGAAAAAACATATCATTCAGCCGAGAAATGATGCCCCTGAAGGGCAAGCTTGCTTGGTTAATACGGCTGTTGCCTCCGACTTTGATAAAGATGGTCACATGGATGTCATGGCCTCTTTCAATGGTAAAGTTTACCTTTATAAAGGCCCAAATTGGGAGCGCACCGTGGTGCTGGAAGACATGCCCATCAATCCCAAAACCTTGGGTGAACTGCGCGGTTGTATTCACAGCACGCTGATGGATGTCGATGGCGATGGTGACATGGATTTTATTGGCTCCAATCGAACGCTCTGGTGGCTCGAATGCCCCGCTCACCCGTTTAGCGATAAATGGATTTGTCGGATGATTAATTTTGATGTGAACGGTGCCCACTGTGTCATCACCGGTGATGTTGACCGCGATGGTAAAATCGATCTCATTGCGAATTCCTGGCGAGATACCAATGCCAGTGAAATCCCCAACTCGATCACTTGGTTCAAAGTTCCTGCGGATCCATTCAAAGACGAATTATGGAAGCCACTTGTCTTTGCGAATCAGGATGCACCGGGTGGCAATCACTACATGGGGCTGGGTGATGTAAATAAAGATGGCCGGCCAGATATCGCATGTGGCGCCAAAGGCGGTGATGGCTTTCAAGGCGGGGGATGGTTTGCTTGGTGGGAACAACCCGTCAATCCCGAAGGAGCTTGGGAAAAGCACTTGCTGTCCGATAAAGAACCTGGGGCAACCAATATCTTACCGGTCGATTTAGATGGGGATGGTCAGATGGATTATCTCGCAAGCCGTGGACATGGAATGGGTGTCCTGTGGTTTAAGGGACCTGCATTTACCAAAATTGACATCGATACGACGCTCAAAACTCCTCACAGTCTGGCTATCGCCGATATTGATAACGACGGTGATATGGACTTCGCCTCTTGCACTGCAGATACGGACGGTGAAACAGTTATTTACGAGAACGATGGCCACGGACATTTCACCCGTCACGTCATAGATAAGAAACAAGGTTCTTATGATCTCCGGTTTGTTGATATGGATGGCGACGGCGATCTCGACATCCTGATTGCCGGCCATGCCAGTCGCAATGTGGTTTGGTATGAAAATCCTTTAAAATAAGCTGCCTTGAGACTTCAAGGATTCATAATCCAAGGATCATGGAATCTTTAAATTCCAAACCGCCAGCATCAAAAGCTGCGCCCGTTAGCCAGACCCATGACTGCTCCGCCCGTTCATTTGGCGGCCTCCAGCCGCCGAACTTCCACGCCAGAGATGCGCGTGGTGTTGAGCTGGCAGAAGCGGCCATTGTTGAAGCCGATCTGTCCGTCGGCCAAAAATGAGATGGGCGCGGCGTCCTTGTCCTTCATCTCGGGTTTGTAGTTTTTAAAGAGTTCCTTGCCGTTCAATTCGTAGGTGATGAGTCCGTCATGGACGGTGATGTGGAAGTCATACTTCGCGGGCACCTTGCCAATCTTAATGGATTCAGCAGAGGTGAGGTTCAAGCGGCTAAGGATGGAGGCCAACGGCGCGGAGGTGCCCTGCCGCCAAGTGGCGCAGGAGATGTTCCGCCTCGAGTCGTCTTCATCGTAGCCATAGTTGACCACGACGCCGAGGCCCTGACAGCAGTTGGCACGCGACTGCACTTCGTAAGAACCGCGCATCTCGAAGTTGTCCCCCACGCTGCCTGAATAAAGGATCAAGCCATCATGATCATCGCCGTGGTTTACTAGCACCCCGTTCTCGGCGGACCAGTTCCCGGCAAGTTTTTTCCAATGGGCTAGGTCTGCATCAACTACGAGCTTGACCCAGTCTCCTTTCTTGAGCTGATCCTCAAACTCGAATCCGAACAATCGCCCATTCACCAGCTCGGGCATGGGATCAGTCCCGTAGGCCTTCTTTATTTTCAGAACAAGATCGGGGATGGAAGCGTTATACTTTGCCTTGGTGGCAGCCTCCAATTGCCTCCACGTATCGAGCATCCTATGCGCATGCAAGTCGATCTCGCCCCGAACGATAACCTCAGACGTCTTGTGGTGAATCATGGACTTGATAACTGAGGAGGGCATTTTCGGTCCGACGTTTTTCATCGCCTTGGCGGCCTGATCGAGATCGTCCACGAGCCAAGCATTGAAGGCTAGATAGGACTGGCGCATGGCCTGCTCATTGAGCCGCGAGGGTTCGTGGAGATAGCCCTCCGATACTTCGAGCATCACAGGGCGGATGAGTTTATTTCGATATACTGGCCCCCAGTCACTTGCCTCTTCCACCATGTCATTCATCACATGAAAAAAGGTGTTTGGCACTAACGTGTCGAAGCGCCGTGTGCGAGCGCAGGCCAGCGCAAAGGCAGCCATCTGGCCCTCGCTTCCGCCCCATCGTGGACGGAGCGCCCACTTCATTGCGGAATAGGCTGGCAGATAGTCAAACTCAGCAGCGACGGCACGCGCGAACCACAACTGCAGCGTGTCCTTCTCCTCGCCCCCACCGCCCATCACCACCGCGATCATCTCACTAGCACTCTCTGGATATTCCGGTTTGAGCTTCCACGCCTCTGCCAGAGCTTCGCGTGCCTTGATAAGGTGTTCCTCGAAGCCCTTCCAGCCCTCTTCCTTTACTTTGCCCGCAAATTCATTCCCACGAAAATTCCAGGCCGTTCTTACTTCGTAGTGACCGCGCAACATCGCTTTCAGCCACGGAGAGAATCCAGCGTGATCGCACAGGGCCAGCACTTTGTCATGATGCTTTTTGAACGCATCGCGATTCTTAATTATTCGAACAGCAAATTCCAGCAATATGCGGTCTTCATCAGGCTTAAAAAGACGGGCATCGCTCACCACCGCCAGTAATGCTTCTCCCCACTCCACAGCCAGTTTCTCCTTTTCAAAAACAGTCGCGTTAGCTTGAGTGCGGATGCGGATAAACTCTGACAGTATGCATTCCTTCACCAGCGGGGAATACTCCGCCAGCGCAGCATGTTCGCGGGCTTTCTTCAGTAGTTTCTCCGCCGGACGCCATTCGTGGTTTAGGCGATGCCCTGCGGCCTCCGTGAGCCAGAGCAGCACGGGATCATCTACACCTGCGGCGATGAGTTTTTGTCCCAAGTCATACTGCGTTTTGAAAAAATTGTCCGCGAGCGCTTTCGTCTCGCTGCTGTTTTCAGCGTCTTCGATGTTGTCGTTGTTCTGAGGCCCATACGCTGATTTGATGAAGCGCTCTGTATCCTTTGCCTGTTCCGGCCACCGTGCACAACGCACTAGGAAGGGCCCACCGATCTCCCGCATTAACCACGTGCGCCATTGGATCTTGAAGTCTTTGTGCAGCTTTGCGTTCGCCCCGATGACGATTGGCGTCTGGTCATACTTTTCCATGTAAGTGGTCACAGCATCGCTGGCCGAAGCTGGTGCGTCTGCGGCTCGAGCGGCACTTGAAGCAAAGGCGGACAGGGCGAGCAACGCGACATAGGTAAAGCTTAAATGAGTATTCATGGTGCGATTGATGATCGGCATATAATTAGCAAACGATGAGGGTTCAATTAAAAGAAAAATGTTTCAATAAATATCATTCAGCTTTTCTCCACCCTAAGCTCTCGCGCCATCTGGATGGGATGACCGCTGCGCATCAAGGTCTCACCGACGAGCAGCGCATCCACTCCCGCATCCGCGAGTCTCCGCGCATCGTCCACGGACTTGATACCGCTCTCGCTGAAGAGAATGATGTCATCTGGCACTTCCTCAATTAGCGCCTCTGTGGTCGCAAGGTCCACGGTGAATGTCTTGAGACTGCGATTGTTGATGCCGAGAATACGGACATCTGTTTGCAGGGCACGATCAAGTTCGGGCAAGTCATGAACTTCCATCAGCACTTCGAGCTGATAAGAATGAGCCGTCTCCAGCAGATGCTCCAGCGTGGGCTGATCCAGCGCGGCCACGATCAGCAAGATAGCGTCCGCGCCTGCGACGACTGCTTCGAAAATTTGCGCCTCGTGAATGATGAAGTCTTTCCGTAAAACGGGGATGCCAAGTTCCGCCCGGATGGTGGTGAGATATTCCAGACGTCCTTGAAAATACCTTTCATCCGTCAGCACGGATATGGCACTGGCCCCGCCCTTTTCATAAGCGCGGGCAATGGTGAGATAATCAAAGTTCGGCTGGATGACTCCTGCGGATGGCGAAGCTTTTTTGATCTCGGCTATCAGCCCCAGTTTCGATTCATCAGCGCGGAGTGCTCCAGCCAACGAACGGAACTCATCCCGCGCCGAGGCGGCGGTGCGCAGTTTTTCCATGCGCGGCAGTAGGCGTTGCAATTCAGTGTGTTTATGGGCGATGATTTCGTCCAGTTTGTTCATAGTCCGCGACCATAGCGAAGTTTTTGGCAATTTCGACTTGAAAGAACAAGCTATTCCGCCACAATTGCAATCCGCAATCATGCGGGTGTAGCTCAGTGGTAGAGCACTTCGTTGCCAACGAAGATGTCGCGCGTTCGAATCGCGTCACCCGCTCCAGCGATTTCCACGGAATGTTGGAAGACTGGAAGATTAGAATAATGCAGAGTCGATGCATTGTTACAAAATGGAAGCGCCCAACTTCAACGCCGTAGTGGGTAATTCTCCACTTTTACAGCAATATTCCAAGTTTTTTGGGTGGTGGAGCATAGCGGGTTCGAACCGCTGACCTCCTGCATGCCATGCAGGCGCTCTACCAACTGAGCTAATGCCCCGTTTCCGGAGGAGGGTGAGAATAACCGTGACGTTGACGGTGACAAGCAATTTCTGTTGATCTTAATGATCAAAAAAATACCCGCGCTGGAAAATCCGGCGCGGGTATTTGAATGAAGTGAATTTTATTCAGACCGGATCAAGGCTTGACCGGTTTCTTGGGCTTTATTGGGGGCTTATCAGATGGTTTGACCACTGGAGTATCGCCAGCAGCAGGCTGAGTCGCAGCACTTGCCTTTGCCTCGGCCTTACGCTTCTCGCGATCTTTCTTCATCTGGGCAACTGTTTCATCGGCCTTTTTCTTTGCAGCAGCATCAAACTTGGCGGCAACTTCGGCTTCATTACGCAGGGCGACGGCTTGGGCGTTCTTAGGATCAACGTCCACGGCCTGTTGGAGGAAGACGTAAGCGCGCTCGAAATCAGGCTTTGGCGGGTCTTTCTTCGACACCATCACGCCTTTAGCGTAGAGCAGGCCAATGCGGACGAAGGCATTGAGCATCACGGTTTCACTGGCGTTCACGCTGTCGGCAGCTTGCATGTAGCTGTCTGCGGCGGCGAAGAATGCCCCCTCTTTATCTACCAAGCCGGCTTCGGTGACGATGCCATAGCTAAGGTGACCTTCTGGCAATCCAGCAGCGGCACTGCGGGCGAACCATCCAGTAGCAGCGACAGGGTCTTTGATTGTGCCGATGCCGTTCAGATAAAATTCGCCAATTTTCTGCATGGCCATGGCAACACCCGCTTGAGCGGCTTGACTGTAATAGGCGAATGCCTTCTGAGCGTCCTTGTCAACCGCGCGGCCCTGTTCGTAGAACACGCCGACGTTGTAGCTGGCCAGAGGGAAGTTGTTCTGCGCAGCCAGACGATAGAGATTCAAGGCAGCGGCAGGATTTGGTTCCACGTCATTTTTATCGCTCTTCGCATCAAGCTTGACGCCAGTGTCGTAGAAAGAACCGAGACGGAACAGAGCGAAGGCATCGTTACCTTGCGCAGCGGCACCGTAGTATTCGAAAGCCTTTTTGAAATCTTTGTCAATTCCGGCTTCGGCAAGTCCCTGTTCAAGGATGGTCGCCATCTTGCGAAGGCCGACAGGATTTTTCTGTTCGGCAAGTGTTTTGAACTTTTCTACGGCCACCTTGATGTCGGGCTTGATTTCCATGGCACCAATCTTGCCGCCTTGGAGGTAGAGAGAACCGAGGGCGTCCAGCGCATTGGCGTTACCACCCGTGGCGGCCTTGTTCAGGTAGTCCCATCCCAGTTTGTCATCCTGTTTGTCTTTACCACCAGCTCCCATGTAGAACTGACTCAGCAAATATGCAGCATCCATGTCTTTTTCACCTGCAGCAGTGACAAGAAGTTTTTCCGCACCTGCCACGTCCTTGGGCATACCAGCCATGCCGTTGAGATAAATCTGGGCCATGTTGCGACGGGCGGGATTGTTGCCGAGGTCGCTGGCTTTCTTGATCCAAACAATGCCTTCTTTTTGCTTTTCAGGTTCCTTGGAGGATCCGGCAATAATGAAGCCAAGGTTGTTCATGGCTTGAATCTGGCCTTGTTCGGCAGCCTTCGCGTAATAACCAAGAACCTTTTCCAGTGCCCCTTGTTCCTTGCTTTGCGAAAGAAGGAGTCCGATAGAATATTGTGCATCCTTGTCACCTTTGTCGGCAAGTTCCTGAATGCTTTTGACGGTTGTATTTATAGATTCTTGAACTTTATCGGCATTGCCTTTGCCAATTTCCTTCATGGCATCCTCAAGCTTTTGCACTTGGGATTCCATTTGTGAACTAGGTTTAATCCATTCGGACGTATTCAGGCCGAGGGCGGATGCCATGGCGACAAGTTTAATAGTGATGAGGCTTTGAAGCATAGTATGTAATCAGTTTTGAGTGAGGTGCGTTTGACCACGCAGGGCGCGGAACGTTGATTCTTGCCCAAAAGATGCTGCGAAATCAAGTCTTTCCATGACTTCGATGAAAATAAGTTCGGGGCCAGCTTTCAGATCATGCCACGATAATCATTTGCATATATTAACTGAACCCGCCAAATCTGAGTCAGATGACTTCTGCGCAAGCAACAATGGCCCAAGCAACTGCGCAATTCCACGCGCTGCAACAACGTCTGCGGGCCAATCTTGGCAAAGGCCGCCGACTCATGAGCACTACGGTGACGGTGTTCATGGTCGGTTATGTTATCTCGACCTATCTCCTCGTCAGCCGCGGATTGGAATATGTCCAGCGCCTGCCCTTGCTCGGCCCCATGCTAGTGGAGCGGTTGCTCTTCCTGCTTTTCTTTTTCTTCTTCGTCATGCTCGTGATCTCGAATGCGACCATCACGGGCATGGGACTTTTCAGACGAAATGAAACGGGCTGGCTCCTGTCGCTACCACTGCCGCATGGAAGCATCGTGCTCTGGAAGACTCTGGAAGGACTGTTTCTATCCAGTTGGGGATTGATTTTATTGAGCGCGCCCATCCTCGGTGCATTTGGAAAAGCTTTCGCCGCAGGGCCGACATTTTATTTATTCAGCATGACCGCTGTGATCGCACTCATTGCGATAGCGGCGAACATCAGCACTTGGTTGCTGCTATTGATGATGCGATTTTATAAACCTTGGTGGTGGAAAGTCATCATGGCGATCATCTTCACGGTAGTTGTCTGGCTGGCAGTGCAAATCGGTCGCGCTCAGGAGAAATCTCTCACCTCCAGTGACGTGGCTAGGAACGTGAACCAAATTCTGCAACACACCAATCTCTGTGTGCATCCCCTGCTGCCGAGCACTTGGGTCGCAGAAACTGCCATCGCCTCCGGCAAAGAAAAACTTCCAGCGCGCGCCGCGTTCTTTTTACTGACATTGATCAGTCACGCGCTGGTGGTATGGCCACTGACCGTGCGGTTTGCAGACCGATGGTTCTTTCCTTCATGGAACCGGACCTTGCGCCATGCCGAATCCCGACGTCTGCAAAACGGATCTCTCAGCTCAACTCCGTTTAAACCATCTCTCTTAATAAGGCTGGCCACGCGACTGCGCATCCCACGTCACATGCGGGCTTTGGCCACCAAGGACGCGATCACCTTTGTGCGCGAGCCTGCTCAATGGGGACAATGCGCACTCATTTTCGGCCTCTTGCTCATTTACACGTCCAACCTCCGCAACCTCGGCTACAACTACAGCGATCCCCTCTGGAGCACGATCATCAGTTTTTTAAATCTCACTGTCTGCTGCCTGGCAATGGCCACACTGACCACGCGTTTTGTCTTCCCGCAGTTCAGCATTGAGGGGCGACGCTTCTGGATCGTCGGTATGACACCCTTCTCTCTTACCCAAATTCTACGGCAAAAATTCTGGCTGAATCTTATGGCCGCCACACCCTTGACCACTTTGCTCGTAGTTATCTCCTGCGTCAGTCTCAAGCTTCCCCTTCATCGGGCGTTCTATTTCATAGCCGCTATGGCTACTATCAGCACCGGCCTGAATGCCATCGCACTCTCTCTGGGCGCGTTGCTGCCCAACTTCCGTGAAAGCAACACCGCCAAAATCGTCTCCGGTTTCGGCGGCACCCTCTGCCTCATCATCAGCTTTTTCTACATCGTCTCTAGTGTCGCCATCCTGACCATCCCCGCCGTGGCCGAGCGAACCCTGACGAAGGGTCTGTCTGCCAATAATACTCAACTGCTGGAGCTTGCTTCCATCGGCGGATTACTCCTGCTGACCTTGCTCGCGGGCGGCCTTCCCTATTATTTTGCAAAAAAACATACGAAAAAGCTGGCTTATTTATGTTATCTGTAATATCAATAGAGGCGATATAAACCAAACCTCCCTCGCCATGTCTCGCTCTACCGCCTCCTCTTTACTCATGCAGGAAGAGCCGATCCTCAAATTCGAGGAATCAAACGGCTACCGTCAAAGCCACTCGAACGCGGCCTTCTCCAACTCTGCCGATTCTGAAGACGAATCCTACGGCTCGCTCAAACGCAAGCAGGAAGAGCTTCTCAAACTCCGTCAGGAACTCGAACGCACCGAACGCGAAGCCAGCCAGCTCGAGACCCAACGCCGCAAGGAAGAACGCTTTTCCACAGGCCGTCGCGAGATGACGGAAAAACTCTCCCGCTCACTCGTCCGTCTCGAACGCGAACTCTACAACAACCAGAAGGCCATCGAGGAAATCTCCACCGCCCGTGATCTTTACCAACGTCATCTGGATGTTCTTCAATCCGTCCGCCCCGAGTCTTGGCAGCGCGCCAATCTCGATGCTGAACTTGAACGTGCCATCGGGGCTATCGAAGACTCGGAAGATGTCTATGGCAAAACTTCGCGCCGTCTTGCCAGCGTGCTGCCTGCTGAGGCCGCCGCGCTTGAAGCTGAATCTCGCACAGCTTTCCCCACAGATTTTAAGTCTTGGATGTTCTTCGGGTTGGCGTTCACGCTGCCGTTGGCCGTTATTATTTTAATCGCATTGATCGTCCCAAAATTCTTCCACTAACCCACCATGGCTGGAAACAAACGCATCCGCAGAACCAGTGACCGCACCGCCAAATCTTTGGCGAAGGAAACTCCCATCTTGAGCACGAGCGATCTGAGAAAAAAACTCCATCGACTGGAAGTCGATATCGCAGCCGCGCCAAGGAGGATGGAAGAATATCGTCAAAAAAACAGCGGAATGCTGCCGCCCCCAGAATCCCGCCGTGGCAGTCCTATCGCAAGTGCCGCACGCCTTACGTATGCCCAGTCGCTCAAGCGACGCCAGCAGCTCTGGCTCGGGTTTGCCCAGTTTATCGTGTCAGCCGTTCTGCTGGCAGGAGCCGCCGCTTGGATTTTCAAGCTCTGGCAGAAAACCCATTGATGTCCGCTCGGAGGCAAAAGCCACGGCACATGGCCTCGTCAATTTTTGACGCAGCTTGACATCGCGCCGTGCGCTTCTCAATTGACGCGCCATGTCGCAACATCACATTGACATCCACCGCATCGCCACGCTCGCGCGGCTAAAACTGACCGAGGACGAAGCCGTCCGTTACAGTGGGCAGCTTGACCACATTCTTAACTACGTCAGCGCGCTCGATGCCCATGATCTAAGTAACGTGGAACCAACCGCACACGCGATGCCCGTCTTTGATGTTGTGCGCAATGACGAGTCAGCCAGCAGCTTCACCAGCGCTCAAGCTCTCGATAACGCGCCCAAGAAAAGTCAGGGTCAATTCCAAATGCCACGCGTCGTTGAAGAATAAATCCAAAAATCTCCGCCCTCGTGTCCCTCGCCTCCGAAACCATCGCCTCACTGCGCAGCAAGCTCCAGCGCAAAGAGATCACCTCATCCGACATTCTCGCTGATCTCACCGCGAGAATTGGAGAAACCAATCCCGCGCTGAAAGCCTATCTCTCGGTAGATGATGCCTCTGCCAAAGACGAAGCCAGTCGCGCCCGCACAGAACTTCCGCTCGGCGGAATCCCCATCGCCTTCAAGGACAACATCAATGTCGAAGGCCAGCCCTGCACCTGCGGCTCTCGCATTCTCGCGGAGAATTATCGTGCGCCCTATGATGCCACCGTCACGAAGAGCCTGCGCGCAGCCGGTGCCATTCCTCATGGCAGATTGAATCTGGATGAATTCGCCATGGGTTCCTCCACGGAAAATTCCGCCTTCGGCCCCACACTAAATCCCTGGGATCACACTCGTGCGCCCGGTGGTTCCAGCGGCGGGTCCGCTGCCGCAGTCGCAGCCGATATCGCCATCGCCGCGCTCGGCTCGGACACCGGAGGTTCCATCCGTCAGCCCGCTGCATTCTGTGGCTGCGTTGGATTGAAACCCACTTATGGCCGCGTCTCCCGCTATGGGCTAGTGGCCTTCGCCAGTTCTCTCGATCAAATCGGCCCCATCACCAAGACTGTCGAGGACGCCGCCATTTTGCTCAATCATCTTTGCGGTCGCGATCCGCGCGACAGCACTTCTCTCGATGTGCCAGTGCCAGATTTTACTGCCGCCATTGGCCGCGACATCAAAGGACTGCGCATCGGCCTGCCCAAAGAATATTTCGTGGATGGCATTCATGCCGGCATCCGTTCCGCTGTAGATGCAGCAGTGAAACAACTCGAAAGTCTCGGCGCGCATATCGAAGAAATCTCGCTCCCGCATACCGACATCGGCATCGCCACTTATTACATCATCGCGCCTGCGGAAGCCTCCGCCAATCTCGCGCGCTTTGATGGCGTGCGCTACGGTCACCGATCAAAAAACGCCAGCGACCTGCTCGATCATTACATTTCCACCCGAGGCGAAGGATTTGGGCCAGAGGTAAAAAGGCGCATCCTACTCGGAACCTATGTTCTTAGTTCCGGCTATTACGATGCTTACTATGTCAAAGCCCAGAAAGCGCGCACCCTTATCCGCGATGATTTCACGAAGGCCTTTGAAAAAGTGGACATCATCCTATCTCCGACCTCACCCGTCCCGCCCTTCCGCTTCGGCGCGCATGGTGACGACCCACTCGGCATGTATCTCGCCGATGCCTTCACCATTCCAGTGAACCTTGCCGGTCTGCCGGGCATCAGTGTTCCCTGCGGCTTTATTGTAGAAGATGGAAAGCAGTTGCCGGTAGGTTTGCAATTGATCGGCCAACCGCTGGACGAATCAAATTTGCTGCGGGTTGCGCACGCCTATGAACAGTCCACTTCATGGCACCGGCAGAAACCGGCAGTTCAATAGCTACATTCTTGGATTCGTTGACGCGAAACCGCGAAACGAATCCAAGATTTACCTTGCTCATTACCATAACACGACGCTCTCGCGTCATGGCTTCAGCTTCTCCACCTCGATGACTACACGAAACCCCTGATTAGCCAGCGGGCCGTGTTTGTCCATGCGACCGAAGTCCACGAGATTGTAAAAATGGCAGGTGTTGGCTGAGCACCACCAGGAGCCGCCGCGCCCGCAGATGAAGCGTTCTTCATCGCCTTTCTTTGCATCCATCGGCTGGCCGGAGCAATACTCGAAGACATTGCCGATGACATCATACAAGCCCCAGTCGTTGGGCGGAAAGGACTTCACAGGCGCGGTGTAAACTTGACCGTCTTCGCGGGTGTTTTTGAGATGGCTGTCGCCGTTCCAGATGTTCGCGAGTTTCGGATCAAATTTATTTCCCCAAGGATAAAGGGTCGTCACTCCGGCGCGGGCGGCGACCTCCCACTCGTTCAGCGTCGGCAGGCGAACGCCAAGCCACTTACAATAAGCCTCCGCATCCGCGCCACTGATCTGGGTGACGGGATGATCTCGAAGTTGCTCCCATGATTTTCCTTCGTCGCCGAAAGGCCGTCGCCAGTTCGCACCGGGGACTTCTTTCCAGGCCCAGTCGGGCATTCCTTCGAGACTGACCTTGCCGAATCCGCGTTTCTCCGCATCGGTCACATAGGAAGTGGCGGCGACAAATTTGGCGAACTGCGCGTTGGTTGTCTCCGCGTCGGCAATGGCGAATGATTTCAGTGAGACAGTGCGCGAGGGATTTCGCGGCACGTCCTTCGCGCCTATCCGATATTCACCGGCGGGAACAATGATAAAGGTGTGAGCATTCGGACCATCCACACGACGCGGCTTCTCCGCGTGCACCACGGTGAGCAGAAATAAACAGATGAACGGTGTGAGCTTCACGGCAGAGAAACTTTCATGGCGGCAGCGCCTTTCCATTGGGCGGGCGGCACGTTTTTGAGGAAATCATCGGCCATGTGACGCAGATCATCGCGCAGGGTTTCGGTGTAAGGAATCTTGACGACAGAGCCATGAAGTAAAACCGGGATGCCGAGTTCATCATCCCACCTGATCCATGACTGTGATTCCTCCGGGATGTCGGCGAGCGACTTGATGTCTTTCAGTTCCCCTTCGTTCGCGATTGTCCGCAATCCAGCGATGTATTCTTTCTCAATGCTGGAGGCGAGCAGCGGTTGATATTTTTCCTCGCGCAGCAATCGCGCAATCAATGCCAGTAATTCGCGCTGGTAGATACGGCAAGTGAACAGGTCCGTTTTCCTTTCAAAAGACTTCTTGTCCTCTTTCGTTGGCTTTTGTGCTTTCTGCTTCTTCTTATCATCTACAACCTTGATGGTGCTCCATCCGACGGGTGAATCGAGTTCTAATTGCGGCAGCGGGGCCTTCTCATCTTTCTCTGCCTTCAAGAGCGCACTGTGAAGCTGATCTTCCAGTCGGAGAAGTTCGGGCAAGGCCTCGATGGCCTGGAGATGCAGTGCCACTGAGAGCAGCAGACTGCTAAAAGCGCGGGGATTGCTGCGACTATATTCCCAATTTTTCGCCATCACAGGCGTCGGTTGCGCCTTGCTCAGATCCACATTTTTCAGGCGATCCAGCAAGACTAGCATGACCTCCTTACGATATGACTGAAGACGGAGGATGGAGTTCGCACCAAAGGAATAGTGTCGCGGCGCGAGCACACTATAAGCCGGAAGCGGCGCATCGAACGGCAACGGCGGGGGTGTGCCGCACATCTGATTGAAATTGCCGGGTTTTGCGATCAATTCGTCGAGCAGCTTTTCGCCGTTGACGACGGGTGGCTTGGTGCCGTCCAGAAAACATTTAACAAGCTGGAGCGACTCCTCGCGCAGGCCCTCCGTATACGGCACTGGCACCTTGGCATCACGCCAGTAAGGAATGCCGATTTCGCGGTCAAACAGAACAAATTCACGATCAAGCTCGGGGATGTCTTCAGGGCGTTTGATGTTCTTCAAAAACGATCTGTGCCCGACCATCTCCCGCAAGACAAGAGCGCGCACCCGGCCTAACGTGGAGTCCTTCATGGGCGCGAATTTTTTTCTGGCGATGAGTTCGAGCATGACTCCGATGAGTTCGCGATCAAAGACGAGAGCGTCGAAGAGTTGTCGCTTCCGTTTGAGTTTGGGCGGTAATTTGTCCCAATTCTCCACCTTTTCGTAGTCTTTATCAATTCCCTGCCAGATCGCACTGCCTCCTATTTCAATCACTGGCAACGGGGCGTGGTCATCGTTCAACGCGGTTACGGCGATCTTGTGCAACTCATCTTCAAGTCGGAGCAGATGGGGTAGCAGTTCCACGGCATCGAGGTCGAGGATGATGGTCAGCATGATGCTGTCCAGACTGAGGGGATTCTGCCCGCTGGGTTTGGTGGGATCGAGCACCGCATTGCCCTGTCCTGCTTTGATCAGCAGCGGCTTCTCTGAAGGAGCAGGAGTGGGCGGCTGATGCAGCCAGTCGAGTTTTTCCAGCCGGGCGGCGATTTCCTTCACCACTTCATCGCGCCTTTCGCGCAGCAGTTTATTCATTTCATCAGAAGGATATAAACTTTGTGACACCGAGAGTCCGTAAGCGGGAATGGGCGGCGCATAGAAAGGCACGTGAGGCGGGGCATCGCACATCTGGGCGTATCCACCGGGGCGCTGGATGATTTCATCGAGTAGCCGGGCGGCAGAGACGGGCTTTTCATCGCCTGCGTAACTGGCACTGAGCGGCAGGACGACAGTCAAGATAGCGGCAAGGGCTTTCATACCACAGCTTGATCGAAGGCCGGGGCTTTTGCCATCGCCGATGTGTAAGAATTTCGTATAAGCTACTTTTCAACCGGCCTGCACAGGGCGGCATCACAATCAGACGGCCAATGCAACCCGCGCCTCCAGAAACTTTTCGCTAACCCGATTGTTTATCCTTGCCACTTGCCTAATTTTTTGCGATTTAAGTTCAGTGCCACTTCCCCCGACTGCTATGAATGCTCCAGAAACTTCGCCTGACCTGAGAATCTTCCATATTCAAAACGGGCTGGTCATCAGCGAGACCGGCCAGCAGGACGCGGATGATTTCGCAGCGGACTTTCAGGGACTGCGGCATTTCGCCGATCGTGTGGGCGCGACATTGGAACTCGGTGCATCGCTCTATGCCTCTATGCATGAGCCGGCTTTTACCTTCATGTATTTACTGCCACCAGATTCCAGCGCGCAGGTCCGATCCGCCTCGGGTGCGATGATTAACGCGAATGTCTCCAACAACGAACTGCTGGTCACCCTCCGTCAGGAAAACGGCTAACCTTTTATCATCATGGCCACCGCGATCACTCCCTCCCTCCGCGCCAGTCTTGAGCGCCTCAAACACGCTGGTGCCGTCAACGGCCTCTGCCTCTGCTGGCGTCGTCAGGTGCTCGTCAGCCTGATGCCCTACGAAGACTTCCGCGTAGAACAGCTCGTGCATAATTTCAATGACGCGCGCGATCACTTCCAGAGCAATGGCGGGCGTTCCATCGACGCATTGTGGATGGCCTTTATGGACGTTCATGCGCTCTGTGTTTATTCCGGCGACTGCGCGCTCATCGCGCTGCACACGCGCCCTGAGGAATCGGATTTCATCGCGGGGGTGGCGAGAACATTTCTCAATGACACCCAGTTGCTCGTCGCCGCCGCGCTCGGCCCGATGAACGACCAGTCGGCATCCGGCGATGAAGGAAGCTGGCTGCCGCAAGCGCCACGCATTGATCCGAATAAGACGAACGTGATTCCTTGAGGGAGTTGCAGCCTTACCCAATTTAACTGATAGGAACGCGTCGCGCGGTGCGATTACATGGGCAGACATTGCACCATGAACACCACGCCTGTTTCTCCACTGACACGCCGACACTTTCTCGGCACCACCGCCGCGCTCACACCCATTGTCTTTCCTTATGTGCTGAAAGGCGCTGACGGAAAGGACGCCAACAATCAGGACACGCTCAAGATCGGCCTCGTCGGTTGCGGTGGACGTGGGAGCGGTGCAGCGCAACAGGCGCTCACGGCAGATTCCAATACGAAGCTCCATGCCGTGGCAGACGTGTTTCCTGAAAAGGCCGAGGCTACTTTGAAAATGCTCGGCGAACATTTCCCTGGCCGAGTGGACGTGCCCCATGAGCGCCAATTCATTGGTCTGGATGGATACCATAAGCTCATCGAATGCTGCGATGTGGTCATCCTTGCCAGCCCTCCCGGCTTTCGCCCCGCCCATCTCAGCGCCGCAGTAGATGCAGGCAAACATATCTTCTGCGAAAAGCCGATGGCCGTAGATGCGGCAGGCTGCCGCATGGCATTGGAAGCCATTCGCAAATCGAAGGAGAAAAAAATCAGCGTGGTCGCAGGATATTGCTGGCGACGCAGTCCTTCCCGCCGCGAAGCCTTCCAGCGTCTGCACGAGGGCAAGATCGGCGACATCGCCTCCATCCTCGCCACCTATCACACTGGCCCGGTGAAGCCGATGCCTGATGCCTCCGCCAGACCGCCCGGCATGAGCGATGTCGAATGGCAGGTGCGGAACTGGTATAATTTTTCGTGGCTCAGCGGCGACGGCCTAGTCGAACAAGCTGTGCATAGCGTGGATAAAATTTGCTGGGCCATGAAGGACGTGAATCCCCTCTCCGCTGTGGCCACTGGTGGACGCCAGATTCCCAGTGCGGGCGGAAACATCTATGACCATTTCCATGTGGCTTATGAGTTTGAGAACAACGTCTTCTGCCATCTCGCCTCCCGTCAGATCACTGGCTGTTACAATGAAAATTCGGATTTCATTCGCGGCACCAAAGGCGCGCTCATCATCGGCAAAGGCGATATGCCCTACATGGAAGGCGAAGACCAATGGCGTTTCCGAGGCAAAGAAAAAAACATGTATCAAGTCGAGCACGACGAACTCTTCGCCGCCATTCGCAAGGGCGAGATTCTCAATGACGGCGATTGGATGCTGCACAGCACCATGGTCGCTTTGATGGGGCGTATGGCCGCTTACACAGGAAAGAAAATCACCTGGGACGATTTCATCAAGAGCGATGAAAACCTTGCGCCGGAGGAGACCTTGAAATGGACGGACTCTTTCACACCGACCCCGATGCCGAGGCCGGGGCAAAAAGCGTAGGCTTGAATCAGGCCAGGGCTTACGCATGAACTGCCCAAGTAATTCTGATATTTCCCAAATCTTTCGGCGCGTAAATGAATTCGTTGGTGCGAAGCCGCGAAGCGAATTCAAGGTTTACCTTGTTCACGCCAATTGGTTCCAAGGTGAAATTTTCATCCTGGACATAGCACAGGTGAACAATCTGAAGCTTGAACTCCAACGAATACAACGCCCTCGTGAATCAGGCTTACTCACTGCGATTGCGCTTGAGCCACTGGCCCACTGTGCTAAAGCCATGCCCATGCGTTCCCACTCCTTTCTTATTTGCGCTTCACTGGCCATCGCTAGCACTGCGTTTTCCGAAATAAAACCCGTTGTCATCGAGAAGCCCGATTTCAACACTCACATCAAGCCTATTCTCGAGGCCGCGTGCGTGCATTGCCACAACGAGAAGGAACATAAGGGCGACCTCAACCTGACCACGCTGGAGCTGACCATCAAAGGAGGCGAAAACGGAACCTCACTCACACCCGGAAACTCGGCTAAGAGCAAGCTCTTTACCACCACGCAGCTCGGCATTGAAGAAGACGATGTCATGCCGCCCAAGAAGGAAGGTCTGCTCGCCAAAGAACAGGCCGACCTCATCAAGCGTTGGATTGATCAGGGCGCGAACTGGCCCCAAGGCGTGAAGCTGGAGCAGAAGCCGCGCATCTCTTTCGAGAAACACATCCAGCCCATCCTCGAACAGAACTGCCTCTCCTGCCACAACGCGGAAAAGCATAAAGGCGACCTCGATCTCGGCACTAAAGAAAAAGCATTCACCACTGGCGAGCACAGCCCCAGTATCGTTGCCTTCAACATTGCTAAAAGCGCACTCTACACTTCCACCACGCTGAAAGAAGACGACGACGACCTCATGCCACCGAAGAAAAGCGGTGGCCCTTTGAAGAAGGAAGAGATTGCCATGTTGCGCGGTTGGATTGAACAAGGCGCAGTCTGGCCCGATGGCGTGACCTTGAAGGCCAAGGAGAAGGCCTCTGGCCCCACGAACAATCCCGACAACATGGAACTCGTGATAAAGATTCATGACTTCATCGTCAAGACCACTGCGGAAAAAGAAGAGTCCGCGATGAAAAACTACGACACCAAGGTGCCCAAGACCAGCATTCCGTATTCCATGATCGCTATCAAGAGTGGCGTGTTCCTCATGGGCAGCCCGCCTGACGAAGCCAGCCGCAAGCAAGACGAAGGCCCGCAGGTCAAAGTAGATGTCAAACCGTTCTGGATGGGCAAATGCGAAGTCACATGGGACGAATACCTTCCCTTCATGATCACCGACGTGGGCCGGAACAAAGACGGCTCACGGCAAAAAGCCGATCCCGCCGCAGGCATCACCGACATCATCAGCCAGCCCACCACGCCTTATACGGAGATGAGTTTCGGCATGGGCAACGAAGGCTATCCCGCCATCTGCATGACCCAGCACGCGGCCAACAAATACTGCCAGTGGCTCAGTGCCCAGACCGGTCATTTCTATCGTTTGCCCACGGAGCAAGAATGGGAATACGCCGCCCGTGCCGGCACCACCACCGCCTATTATTGGGGCAACGACCCGAAGCAGGCCAAGGACTACGAATGGCTCTACGACAACGCTCCCAATTTTCAATACAGCAAAGTCGGTAAGAAAAAGCCTAACCCTTGGGGCCTCTACGATATGCTCGGCAACGTCTGTGAATGGACGCTCGACCAGTATCAGCCCGACTACTTCCCACAACTCACCACTCGCAGCGGTGTAACCACCGGCTTCTACTTCCGCGCCAAGACCCCCTACCCGCAAACCGCGCGCGGCGGCAGTTACGATGACGATGCCGACAAGCTCCGCGCCGCCTCCCGTCGCGGTTCCGATCCCGACTGGAAACAAAAAGATCCTCAACTCCCCAAGAGCATCTGGTATCTCACCGACGCCAAGTTCCTCGGCTTCCGCATCATCCGCCCGCTAGAAATTCCGAGCGCCGAGGAGATGTTCAAGTATTGGAACAACGGCGTGGAGAAAGAGTAGCTGCCCATTGCATCAAGCCGCGTGATTCGCTACCCCGCCCTTCTCTCCGGTTGCGTCATACTTTTTGCAGCCTCGCTAAACGCATCTGAACTGTTCGAGTTCTCGCGCCCAGAGATGGGCACGGTGTTTCAAATCAAACTTCATGCCGATGACAAGACGACGGCGGAGCGTGCAGCAGAAGCGGCGTTCGCACGGATCGAGGAAATTAATCAAGTCGCATCCGACTATCTGCCGGAGAGCGAACTGAGCCGCTTTAACAAAGCTCCCGATCATCAGGCCATCACCGTGAGTCGCGATTTGTTTGTGCTTATCGAAAAGTCCGTGGCTACGTCAAAACTTACGGATGGAGCTTTCGATATCACCTGCACTTATGCCGTGCAGAATTGGCGGCGGGCAAAGCGACAGGAAAAACTTCCCTCGTCCGAACTCACAGCACACGCGATTGAGATGACCGACTGGCGCACCTTGCAGATCGACGCCGCTACGCGCACGGTCACAAAGCTGAAGCCCGGCGTGCTGATTGATCTCGGTGGCATCGGTAAGGGCTACGCGGCGCACGAAGCGCTGCTCGTGCTGAAACAACATGGCATCTCCCGCGCAATAGTGGCTGGCAGCGGCGACCTTGCTATCGGCGATCCCCCGCCCGGCAAGGACGGCTGGGATGTCGCGCTGCGCACCTTCGAGAAACCGGAAGACGGAGACAAGCTCATCCACGTCACCTTGCATAACTGCGGCTGCTCCACTGCGGGCGATCTCCATCAGTTCCTCGAACTCGATGGCACACGATACTCGCACATCATTGATCCCAAAACCGGACTCGGCCTGACCAAGCGCATCGCCTGCACAGTCATCGCGCCCACTGCATTCGATGCCGATGCGCTGGATACGCCGCTCTGCGTGCTCGGAGTCGAGCGCGGGCTGGCGCTGGTGAAAAAACTTACCGGATGCCACGCACGCTTTGTCACGCTGGAAGGAGACACGCCCCACGTTTCGGAGTCACCCAAATTTCCGCCGCACCTATAGGCATAGTTCTTCTTGGAGCGCGCGCCCTCGCGTGCTGAAGTCTGCGCCCTCGCGGACTTCTAATGGTATGCCTGTGACAATGCCACATCAGGACACTGCGCAGGCCCTTCGCGAGGGCGCAATGGGCGGCACGCGTGTGCTCCAAGTTAATCCGCGACTTAAGGAATCACCTCACTGGAAAGTCGCCTCGAACGATCGCAGGGCATCACGCGTTCTGACCAACCTTGCTCCTAGCGGACTCCAGCGCTTCGTTCAGCGTGTCCGTAAGCTGGTTCATCTTCATGGGCTTGGTGAGATAGCGGAAGAAACCGGCTTCCAGGCCTTTCTCGATGTCTCGCGGGATGGCATTGGCGCTCAGGGCCACGATGGGAATGTGGGCTGTTTTGGGATCAAGATGAAGAATCTTCATGGCTTCGATTCCGCTGATGCCGGGCAGATTGATGTCCATCAGGATGACATCCGGCAGATAACCACGGGCCAAATCGATGCCGTCATTGCCATTGCCCGCTGTGAGGAGCCGCATGTCAGGGCGGCGCGCGATCAGTTGCTCGATGAGCTTTAGGTTCGCGGGATTGTCCTCAACATAGAGCAGAAGATGCGGGCGCGGACCTGCTGGAGGCAGTGCTTCGGGTGGCTTGGTGGATTCAGCCTTGGCAAATTCAATATAAGGATCAACATCGGAGACAAGTTCGATCCAGAAGACGCTTCCCTTCCCGACGACGCTTTCCACACCGATCACGCCCTTCATGAGTTCGGCCAGCCTTTTGCTGACGACCAGGCCGATGCCCGTGCCTTCCTCGCCGCTGTCTTCCTGCCCCAGACGATTGAACGACTGGAACAATTGAGCGATTTTCTCTTCAGGCAATCCCGCCCCGGTATCCGTCACATTGATGCGAATACGACCGGGAGAACCTGGAATACAATCCACCGCCACCGTTCCTCCAGGGAGGTTGTATTTGATCGCATTGGAAAGCAAATTGATGAGCACTTGCTTTACGCGCGTCCGGTCGGCCTTGATGAAGCATGGAATCTTAAACTGATGGAAAGTCATGCTAATCCCGCGCTTCTGCGCCTGCGGCTCCATCATGGCCTGACATTCGAGCAACACTTCGCCCAGCGATACGGCCTCGAGCGAAAGGGACAAGCGCCCGGACTCGATGACGGCCAAGTCAAGGATGTCGTTGATCAGTTCCAGAAGATACCAGCCCGCGTGAAGGATCTGCCCGATGTTCGCCTTCTGTGATGGCGTAGGCTCAGGGGAATCAGATTCCATGAGTTGAGCGAAACCAAGGATGGCATTGAGTGGCGAACGCAGTTCATGGCTCATGCCCGAGAGGAAGTCCGACTTCGCGAGATTGGCTTTCTCGGCGATGGCCTTGGCTTTTTCTAGTTCGACGGTTTTCTCCCGGAGCACGGCGTCCCAGCGTTTGCGTTCGGTCACGTCACGCGCCGCAGCGAAGACACCCTGCAGGATGCCATCGCGGTCGTAGAAGTTGGTGGCGTTGTAAGATACCACTGTTTCTTTTCCGTCTTTGGCCCGCGCGGTGAGTTCATAATCGGTGACCTTGCTTTCTCTGAGCACCAATTTGATACCCGCCTCGGCGCGTGCGGGATCGGTGAAGTAGTTCTTGAACGGTGCGCCGATGAGTTCCTCGCGCGTGCAGCCGGTCAGCGCAATCATCTGATTGTTCACGTCGGTGATGATGCCGGAGGGATCGGTCGTCATCAGTGCGTCGATGTTGGATTCGATGAGCGAGCGCGTGTAGAACTGCTGGTCTCGGAGGCGCTGGTCGAGCTTCTCCTGCTCGGCTTCAACCTGCTTGCGCGCGGTGTTGTCGGTGCCGATCAACAGATAACCAATGATGCCGTTGTGATCATGGACGTCGCGCAACGCCGTGACCGATACCACAGCGGGAAAGCGGCTGCCGTCCTTGCGGATGTAAGTCAGTTCATAGATGTCCTCGATGCCACGCGAGGCCTTGAACACCAATGCCTCAAATCCTGGTGCGATCGTGGTGCCAAGTTCTAGGCTCAATGCGGCGGCGCGCGCGATCACTTCCTGCGGATCGGAAATCTCTGCCGGGGTGATTTTGTTCAGAACATCGGCGGCCTTGTATCCCAACATCCGTTCAGCACCGATATTGAAGATTTGAATGACGCCCTTCTCGTCGGTGGCGATGCTGGAGAAATTCGCGCTGTTTAGGATCGCGTTTTGCAAAGCTCCCGTCTTGAGGATAGTCTCGTTGCGGAGAACTTCCGTGATAGCGCCCGTCGTTTCAGTTTCAGGATGGGGTGCGGACGTCACATTCACCGGCACCGGGGGTTCCCTGTCCGGACTGTTGCTATTTTTTTCTGACATGTAGGTATTTTCTTCATCACTTGCACTTCCGGCTTCGGCGATGCGGATGGCTGGATTTGTGTTCATCACTTCTGCATCAGTGCCTGTTTGGCTTTCGTCGTTGTGGCTCACTGATTGTCAGGCGTGACCTTTCGCGGCAGATGGACTGAAGCGCCAGTCAGTTCGTTGACCGAATGTTTCTGATCAAGAACAGCCTGTTCATCGCATGCCGTTTGTTTTTCTGCATCGATTGCATGTTGCAGCAGAAGGCGCGCGGTGGCGACTCCAACCACAGGTTGCCCATCTTCGGTGACATTGATGGTGGGTGTTGTATTCATCTGCGTTTCTATAGAGAGGCACTGGGGTCTGTCTATGGGGTGAATACTCCATTGCGCCGTCCAAGTATCTGGATCTGCATGGCTGCATCAGGCCCTGAGGTGCAATTACGTCTTGCCCGCATTTTTCTTCAGCTCTTCCGCATCTTTCACTTCCCAGCTTCCTGAGCGATCAAGTTCCAGAAGCCGGTCGTGATACTCGATCAAGGTGCTGCGATGGCCCACGCTGATAAATCCGATGCCGGATTTCTTCAGCAACTGATACAAATGGCCCTCGTTCGTTTCGTCTAGCGAACTGGTGCTTTCATCGAGGAAGGCAAACTTGGGTTTACGCAGGAATAGCCGCGCGAAGGCCACGCGCTGCTGCTCGCCGAGGGACAACACATTGGACCAGTCCACGACGTGATCCAGATCGCCATTCACGCGCTCGAAAATGTCCGCGAGATTGACCTGCTCGACGACTTTGCTAATGTCCTCGTCACTTAGACCGCGGTCAAGATAGGGATAGAGCAGTTGATCGCGCAAGCTACCCTCGATCATATAAGGCCGCTGTGGTAGGAACATGAGATCGTTCAATGCGGGTCGTTCGAGTGCTCCTGATCCCGCAGGCCACAATCCTGCGATGGTGCGCAGCACGGAGCTTTTCCCCGTGCCACTGGCACCCATGATGAGCAGACTTTGTTTGTGTCTCAGCTCGAAGGAAAGATCAGTCACGAGAGTTTTTGACTTGTCCGGTGTCAGCACGGTTAGATCGTCCAGCTTTAACTTTAGGCTATCCTCTTCGATGGGGTGTGATGCCTCTCTTACGGCGCGATCTTCCTCCGCATCATGATCGTCCAGACATTCCCAAAGGCCACCGAGGCGCTGGACGCCTGCGAGATAATCGGTCAATGCGTCGAACTGAGTGATGATCATTGACACCGCGGCCAGAACTTGCGCGAACGCGCCAGCCACCTGAGTAAGCACGCCAAATTCCACCTCTCCACGCATGAACATGGGGGCAACGATCATGATCGGCACCACCAGCGCGGCATAGTTGTAGCTGTTGGTGAAAAAGCCAAGATTGCGGTTCCAGGCGATGATGATCTGCGTGTTGCGCACGGCCGCAGCGAGGCGGTTCACCAAATCGCGGTGCTCCCGTTTTTCGCCGCGATAGAAAGCGATGGATTCGGCATTATCGCGCACGCGCACCAGTCCGTAGCGCAGATCGGCTTCTTTCTGATATTGGTGATAGTGCAGTCCTACCAACCGGCGGGCAATCAAGATACTGAGCACCGTGCCTGCTACTGAATAAATAAACAAAACGCCAACCAGGAGGCCGGAGATGGCCCACAGCACACCGATGAATACTAACAGAGTAACTACGGAGTTAAGGGCAATGAGCAGGAAGGAAAGCGAATGGGTCGTGAAGTTCCGCACGTCTTCGCTGATACGTTGATCGGGGTTGTCGATGTTGTCTGAGCCGAGCAACCGATAGTAAGCACGGTTGTTGAAGTAGCGCTTGATCAGGTGCTGCGCCATCCACTCACGCCAGAGCAGGGCCAGACGCTGCTCCACCCACCGATAGTAAACCCCGATCACTACGGCCAAGGCAAAGGTGCCGAGATACAGGCCAAGATACTTCCAGTAGCCAGCGGGATTTTTCTTCTCGATGTTGGTCATGAAATCCCGCCCAGCATAGCTCATCAGATACTGCACAGCCCCGACGGATAAAGCGAGAACAAGCAGCGCAATAAAAAGTCCACGCGCCTTACGCCGACGCTCCGAGGCAAAGAATGCCCGAAAAATTATCCAAAACTGCCGGCAGGTTTTGCGAAACGATGTTTTTGGCTCGTCACTTTCGCCGACAGGTGATGCTTGTTCTATTGGGCTGTTCATGGAAGTATAATCTAGACCGTGACGAATCACCGCTAGTCAATCATGATTTTGAGTGGCTAAAGATGAGGTCGCGCTGAGTTTCAGGGGGCAATCTATTTTCGTCTATGGGGTGAACACTCCATGGTTGAGTGACCGCTGGCGTCCTATGATTCCACGTTGTATTATTCCACATCATGCCGACCAGCGCTTCCAAACAAGACACCGCAGTGACTGAGGTGCCACCAACCGATCAAGCTGCCATCGAAGAACCAACGACCCGACGCATCGAGGTCCACATCCCGTTGGCCACCTTCATCAAGGTCTTTGCCGCCATGCTGGTCGGCTATGCAATTTATGTGATGTGGCCGTTACTGCTGCTGGTGTTTCTGGCCCTCTTTCTGGCGGTGACGCTTAACACCTTTGTGGAATGGTTGGATTCTAAAAAGATGAAGCACTGGGTCAGCCTGCTTGTGGTCATCGGTGCGCTTCTGGCTGTGATTGGCGTCTGCCTTGCGCTCGTCCTGCCCGCATTGGTCGAGCGTGCCACGGCCTTCAACAATGATCTGCCGAAACTGCGCGAGGCTGCGCTGAATCAACTCCCCACTTCAGGTGGGCTTCGTCAAAGTGCCGAAGGCATGCTGGAAGGTGCTAAATCATTCGAGGCCGGCCCTTGGGTTAGCAAGGTCCTATCAGCCGGTAGTATCGCCCTCAGCGGGCTTTCGGAGATCGTTCTCCTGCTCGTAATCGGCCTCTATCTGCTGATTGATGGAAACAAGACGTTCAACTGGTTCCTAGCATTTTTCTCTCCCCTTAACCGAAGAAAAATCCGAAATACTGCTGAGGAGATCTCAAAAGTAATTTTTGGGTTTGTCACGGGTCAGGTGATCACCTCCGCAATTGTGATGATCTATGTATATATCGTGCTGAGCCTGTTGCACGTTCCCGCGCCCTTGATGCTTTCCATTCTGGCGGGCGTATTAGACATTCTGCCCATTCTGGGATTCATCGTTTCCACCGTGCCGGCATTTCTCCTAGCTCTGAGTGTATCTCCTCAGACGGCGTTTATCGTCTTGGGCTTATATGTGCTGTTTCACGCGATCGAGAACTACTTCATTGTGCCGTGGGTCTATGGGAAAAATCTGCAACTGTCCACGCTATCGGTGTTACTCGGCTTGCTCGCAGGGACGCTCCTCGCGGGCATTCCTGGAGCACTTGCAGCGCTCCCGGTCATCGCCTCCTACGCGGCAATCGAACGCATCTGGTTACAACCCTTCCTAAGGGATGGAGTTTCCGAAAAGCACGAGTTGCAAAAAGACCAAGCGTTTGGCGGACAATCCTGATCGAATATGAAAGCGATCTTCGTATTGTTCGTTGAAACGTTTCGTCAATGGAATGCTCACAGAGTTCCACGAATGGGCGCGGCGCTTTCGTGCTACGCGGTATTCTCGCTTGCTCCGCTGGCAGTCATCATGCTGTCCCTGATAAGTCTGGCGGTGGAACGCAACGCGGCGCGCATTGAGATAGTCGGTCAGTTCAGATCATTTGTCGGCAATGAGGGAGCTGAAATGGTGGAGATGATTCTTGCCCGGACGGCGGCGGCAAATGCCGACGTCAACATCACGCTCATAGGATTGTTGGTGCTGATGATCGGGTCTTCAGCGGTGTTCGGTGAACTGCAGGACTCGCTCAATCAGATATGGGAAGTAGCTTCCAAACGTCATCCAATTTTTACCTTGGTGCGGGAGCGCGCATACTCCTTTCTGATGGTCTTTGTCATGGGCTTTCTCATGCTGGCCTCGTTTCTGTATTCCGCAGCCTTTGCGGTAGCGAGTAGCTACCTTCATGCGCGAATCCCCGGCCTGGATGGTCCTTGGGAACTGGGTAATTCCGTTGTTTCTCTGCTGGTAATCGCCTTGTTATTCGCCCTGATCTATCGCGTGGTGCCGGACGCGCCCATCACATGGAAGGATGTCTGGCTAGGTTCCCTCATCGCTGCGGTGCTGTTCGTGCTGGGAAAGTTCATGCTTGGTTTCTACTTCGGGCGCAGTGCTTTTGCATCCAGCTATGGTGCGGCAGGCTCGCTCATTATTATACAGGTCTGGGTTTTCTACTCCGCGCAGATCATGTTTTTCGGCGCCGAATTCACCCATGTTTACGCGTTGCGATACGGATCACATAGGAAAGTTGGAGCTGAAGGAATGTCCAAAGTGCCTCACTGAATGCCGCGCTCCGCAGTATGAACACTGGTGGGGTTTCACCCCATAGAGAGAAGCTCAGGCCGGATGTAGTTTTATCTCTATGAATGACGGTCCATTGACCCAACCTATCGAATCCTCCATCCGGCAAATGCTGGGCGACATCAAAGAATTCGCCCGCCGGGAGCCCGCCAAGGCTGTCGCTGCCGCATTCGGCACGGGACTGCTCATCAACATGCTGCCGACAAGGGCCGTAATTGGAACCGTGACTGCCGTGGGAGTCATGTTCATGCGTCCTGTCCTCCTATCACTCGGAGTCACCAAGGTCATGGAACTCTGCTGTCAGAAAATCACAACCCCAACAAACTCATGAATCCACCCGACGAAACCCCCGTTCTCCCCGATACAGAAACACCCAAACTCAAAATTGAGGACTATGTGCGCCAGCATCCGGGAACTGCGCTACTGGTAGCGGCAGGTCTCGGACTTGCTGCTGTCCTCGTCGCCCGCGCGTTGACCCCTGCTCCTCCGCGAAACCGCGCCGTGCAATTATTGGAAGACATCCAGCATCGCCTCTCCGATCTGGCGCAGGTTGGACTCGACCGCGTTTCCAGCCTTGCGGAAGGCGGGGCACAAGCTCTGAGCAAGGGCGTTGACAGCCTCGGCACCCTGCATATCGACCGCCGATTGGACAAAATCAGCCGTGGGCTCAAGGGTCTGTTCCATTGAATCTGAGTTCAGGGCGTTTAGTGAGCCTTGGTTTGGATAATGAATTTATACCGATTGGAAACACATCACTTCTTACAGATCGTGTTATACCCAATGGTGAAATACCCGTCCGCCAAGAAAGATCATTTCGCAAAGAAACTTCAAAAGTCTCACTAAAATATTTACCGCCAAACATCTCATGAAAACATCCTCAAATCCCCATCTCCGAATCCTCGCCGCCGCTGCCATGACGGCAGTCTGTTTACTAACGGCACCACAGTCATCCAACGCCAAGGATAAAGATGATAAACACAATTCGAAACACGACTCGAAGCACCACAAGACACATCACGATGACCATGACCGTGTGATTTATCTCTCACATCCTCGCTCCAGCTTTACCCTTTCCTTGGGTGATGGCTATGCAGGTCGCGGCTACTACTACGGACCGCAGAACTCTCCCTACTATTATGAAAGCCCCGATGTCAGGTATTATGCCACCCGCGAAGCCGCCCCAAGGGAGTATTACAGAAGCGAAAGTTACCGCAGCAATTCCACGGACGCCGCCGTTCAGAATGCGCTCGCCCGCCGAGGTTACTATCAAGGGCCTATTGATGGCGAGATCGGCCCTATCTCAAGCCGGGCCATCGCACGCTACCAGCATGAGCGCGGCCTCCGCGTGACAGGCACTATCAACACCAGTCTGCTCCGATCCTTGGGGCTGTAAAGAACGTAGGGTTACACCCCATAGTTAAGTGAAAGCCAACGCCTAATGTGAAGTCATGAAAAATGTAAACTATAAATCTATTGGAGCGATTTTGTTCTCAGGAACGCTCATCATTACCAGCGCCGCACTTGCACAACGGGTCGAGGTAACGAGCACCACCACAACATCCGCGGGAACCATTAGCGAGTTCGGCGCGCAGGCGATCGTCATCAAAACCGATGCTGGCACCCAGCCCGTGCGATACCTTTACAGCGAGACGACAAACTATGTAGATGAAGATGGTAATCCCGTTGCCGCCACGACCGTGAAATCCGGACAACCTGTCACGGTGTATTACACCAAGGTTGGCGACACACTTGTGGCCTCCAAGGTCATGGTGAGGAAAGTAGTGACCGCTCCTGTCCGTGCTGTCGAAACCACTCAAACCACAACCACATCCGCTGGAACCATCAGTGAGTTTGGGCCGGAGAATATCATCATCAAAACGGAATCATCTCCTGATCCCCTTCACTACTCCTACAGTAAAACGACGACCTATGTGGATGAAAGCGGCGCCCCTGTATCCATGGCCACGGTAAAGTCCGGGCTTCCGGTTACTGTCTATTACACCAAGGTCGGAGACAACATGGTCGCCACCAAGGTCATCGTCAGAAAAAGCACAGTGATCCCGACCCCGGTTATTGAACAAAAGAAAACTACTACAACGACGACGACAACAAGAAAATAACGCCCCACGACACCACTGAAACGAAAAGGTAACCATTCAATCTAAAATCAAATCATATGAAAACACTACTTCTCTCCACTCTTGCCATCGTAAGCATCATGACCCTCTCGTCATGTCATTCTGTTGATGGACACGATCGCAGACACCATCGCCACGGCACCACAACTACCACGACCACGGAAGAAACCACACTATCCCGCCCCGGCTACGGCATCGTGGAGACCCAGACCATCCGGACCCGCTAAATCGCGCGACGCGCAGAATCCCCCGAAAGCGGTCTGGCGAAAACCAGGCCGCTTTTCTTTGGCAAATTCCCTGAAGAAGCACTTCACTAAGTGGTGACGGTGACATGCGAAGGATTCTCCCTAAAAAGGAACGGCGTGTTTCCCCACTCGGCCCTGAGATCGTAGCCGAAGGGCAACCGCCGTCTAAACTCTGCGCCGCAGCGGGAAATGAGTGATTTTTTTGGAGCGCGCGCGGCTTCGCGTGCTGAAGTCTGCGCCCTCACGGACTTCTGGGGAATGTCTGCCGAGTTACTTCCTCAAGAGACTGCCCAAGCCCTTCGCGAGGGCGCAAAGGGCGGCACGCGTGGGCGCGCGCGCTCCAAAATACGGAAGCCTGAAACATCAATGATCCTTGGAATCTGCAGCTTGCTCCTTCTCAATCCACCAGTAACGCATGCCTACGTCTTTATCACTGACCTTATGCGGCTCGCTTACCGCGCCGAGGTCGTCCTTCAAATCTTTGCCGATGGAATAGACCACGCGGTCTGTCGCATTCCATCGCATCGGTGCATTGTCGAAAGGATCCGTCGGAACTGCGTCCAGAAACTTCGGCACCAATTCATCGAGCTTTTCTGGTAGCTTTCCTTTCTCTAGTTCAAAGCGACGCAACGCGATCATGACGCTCAACTGGCGATCCAATGCCGCACCTATTGCACCCCTCTCAATGACAACGTCAAACTGGGGAAGTGCGAGTGCCAGCGCCATATTTCCACCAACATTTGGACTGACATAAAACCTCGGCCAGTCAGCCCTCCATGCGTAAATCTCTTTTTTCAGAAACTCACCCGCATGAACTATTGCAGCCCAATCTTTCTCAAATGCATTAATAACCGGCTTCTGAAGTCTGAGATAGCCCTTCAAAGTCCGATTGTCTTGCATGAAGTATTTAAACAAAACAACCTCTTGGTTAGTTGAAATCCCTAGTAAGGAAGCTCCACTTAGATCAGCTTTGAATAGATATAGGCTCTTTTTAAGCATCAGGTATTCCACACGCAGTGCAAAACAGAGATCGTGAGGTTTCATTTCGACCGACTTCAAAGTCATTTGTAAACTTTGAAGTTTCGCTTCACTGAGACTAGGAGCCTTCAATGCAGATTGTAATCCCCTTTCACCGATCCGCTCAACAGTGATCGCGACCAGATAATGAATTAATGCTCCTTCGGCACCGCTAAGGGCATTCCCATAGCGGATAATTTTAAGTGCCTCTTCTGCCGCTTCATCAGCTTTCCCATCACGGGCAAGAAGTTCGATCTTCATTCGCTGCAATTGGCTGGCAATGGCTTGGCATTCCGAAAGACCGCTGAATGAAAATGTAAAATTGATTTTATCATCAATTCCCGGCCAACGCCATGTCGCGGGGTCAGTCTTCATTAATTCATCAAACGCTAGGCTCACGCTTTCATTCTTCTGAACAAACTCGCGCATCGCAGGTTCCTTGTCCTTATCTCCAAATTCCCTAGAACTGGGAGCTTCTTTGCTCCCCTGCAACGGATGCTTTTTCAGTTCCACAATGAAAACCGCCAGCGGATTTTTGCCCTCGACTGCTGACGAAAATTTCGGCAGTATCCACGCATCATCCGGCGGAGCGTCGTCCTTGAAGATGAGAAAGCCCAGCGCGATGAGGACGATTCCGGTCAGGATAAAAATATTGCGCCAGCCGCGACGGTTCGCGTGGGCATTGTCTTCGTGTTTTTCTAACTGATCGCTCATGGTATTGATGCCAGTTTGTGACAGAAGACATGCTGGGTGTCCAGAAGCTTCTGGCCCTTGAAGCACTTGCCCTGCTATGAATGATGACTACCCTGAGCTTAGTTAATATACCATGATGAAATCTAAAATCTTGTTATCTGCACTCGTGCTCGCCATCAGCGGCGCATGCCTTCATCTATGTGCCGCAGATGAGTTCCGCCAGTGGACCAATGCAGAGAACAAACAAGTGGAGGCGGCTTTTACTGGCGTGACTGGTGGCACGGTGAATCTAAAGATGCGCAACGGAACCATCGCCGCAGTGCCACTGGACAAGCTCTCGCAGGCGGATCAGGATTGGGTGAAGCAACATGGCAGCGCGACCACCACTCGCCCCGCCCTTGGATCATCCGCTCCTACAACTAAAGGCTGGCCGAAGTCCACTGGCTTGGATGAAGCACCGAAGGCCACGGTCGTGAAGGAGGATGCGGCGACGAAGGAATACATCTACCGCACGGCGAACTTTGAGTTCCGCTGCGACTCGCGATTGGGCGCGGATGTAGTGCGCGAGTTTGGGCGCATCTTTGAGGGAACGCTGGAAGTTAATAAGGAACTGCCTCTCGATCTCAAGCCCAAGCCAGAGGAAGGGCGCGAGTTGTTTGTCGCGCAATTATTCACTAATAAGGACGACTACTTCAAGGCCGGGGCCATTCCCGGATCGGCGGGTGTTTATATGAGCGCCCCACGCTCCATTCTTGTGCCGATTCAGAGCCTAGGGGTGAAGATGGTGGGCAAGCGCGTCATGCTGGAGCAGCAGGCGGATAATTCCACGCTCATTCACGAGATCACGCATCAGATGATGAACCACTGGCTGGGCAAGCTTCCCATCTGGTATATCGAAGGGTCGGCAGAATATGTCACTTCACAGAAGTATCACATGGGGCGTTTCTCCCTGACCAATCCCGGTGCGAATGTGAAGAAATACCTCAGCGACCATAAGGGCGTTTGGGAAAAGAAATTCACGATGTGGCATCTGTATCACCTGATGCACATCGACTCCGACGCCTGGGCTGGTGCCATCGGTGGCGGGCAGACCATTGCCATGAGGAACTATGCTTCCGCCACCATCTTAACGTATTACTTCTATCATGTGGACGGTAAAGGCGATGCGGCGAACATCATCGCATGGCTCCGCGCTATCGAGTCCGGCACTCCGTATGAGGAAGCCTCTGAAAAGCATCTTATCCGAGGTCGCAAGCTCGCAGACATCGAGAAGGAAATCTCCCGCACGATGCAGAAAGAAATGCTGGCGCTTGATTTCGCTGGCGACGCGGAGCCTTCGGGTGCGCCGACAGAATCAGGGAAGAAGAAATAATACTTCTGTTATAAAGCCCGAGCTGTTCGGGCTGGTTCGTGCGATAAACAGCGGCATCCCATCTTGCATTTTCCGCATGGCTGCGACATTCTGCGGGAAGGATTCATCGAGGATTGTCGTAAATTTTATTGCAGAAATGAGGTCATGAGTTTGCCGCAAATTGCAGGACTGGAATTGCAGGAACTGATCGGGCGCGGAAGCTGCGGTGCGGTTTACCGTGCGGTGAAACTGGATACGGGTGAGTCATGCGCAGTCAAGGTCTTTGGCAGCATGGCGATAAGTCGCAAGCTCCTTTCCATCGCGATGCGCGGCTTGCAGCAGATGCCGGGTCATCCGGGGCTACCGCAGCCGCTGGCATTTGATTTTGATAACAGCCCCTACTTCTGCGCGATGCCGCTGGTGGGTTTCAGCACCAAGGACGAGGAGGGCCACAAGCAATGGGAAACGCCCACGCTGGAGGATTGCTGCGGGAAGTCGGGTCCAGAAGAAGCATGGCGTTACATTTATGAACTGTGTGACGCGATGGCATGGCTGCACCGGAACAACCTTTTGCATTGCAATCTGAAGCCTCGCAACATTCTGCTAGATGATGATCAGAACAGTTCCATCAAGACCTCCGATCTGGTGCAGGGCTGGATCGGCGGAACGCATCACTTCGAGACGACGGATCACATCCTGTATATGCCGCCAGATCAGGTGGAGCATCCCGATACGCTGGCTCGTCACGGAACTTCATGGGACGTGTATTCATTCGGCGTGACAGCTTTCCGACTGCTCACGGGGAAATTCCCGCGCGGTGCGGAAGCCTATGCGGAACAAGTCGCTAATCACCCACTACCTCAAGGCGCTGCCTACACACTAGACAATGCCTCGATGCTGCACTGCGTGCGCTCGCAGCCGGATATAGTCTGGCCGGCGGCGCCAACCACCAAATGGGATGCGCGGAGAAAACAAATTATCGGCAAGTGCCTAGCGCTGGATATGGCAGACCGCTGGCCTGATCTGCGCGAGGTGATGCATGAGCTTGAGAAGCTGGAGTCAGATTATCTGGTGGAGGACGCGCAAGAGAATGTCGAGATCGAGAAGGGGCGGCAGTTGAGCAAAGTAGCGCTCATGCGTGCCGTGGCTCTGATCTTATGTGCGTTGATGGTGATCGAAGGCGTCTGGGGCTTAGTCTATGTGCGCAGTGTTCGTGGGCGCGCGGAGCGAGCAGAAGGTCTCATCGCACAGAAAAACGAAACCATTACTGAGATGGATCAGCAGATTAATAATCTGACACAGGATCGCGTCAGTAAGGTCAACGAACTTTCCTCTAAGTTAAAAGAAGAGCGTGAGGCACGTCAGCTCGCTAACCAGAACTTGCAGATTTCACAGGCCGCAGTGGATCAGTTTGTCTCGCAGCTTTTACAAATGCCAACGGGCATCGGTCTGGAAGCCGAGATTTCTAAAAAGCAGATTAGTGACGCTCTCATCTTCTATGAAAACGAACGTAAGCGACTGAAAGAAAATGACGACCTACTGCCGGAACGTGCGCGAAATTACTTCAACACTGCACAGCTAATGCTACGCAGACAACAACGCCCCGAGGCGGCGGGATATTTTGAAAAGTCGAAGTCAGCGCTGGCTTTACTTTTGAAAAAACAACCCGGTCATGCCAACTCATCTCGATGGCAAGAACTACTGGGTAGCGTGTGCCGCTGGCTCGGAACGCTGAAGACCGAGGATGGTCGTCGCAGTGAGGCGCTTGATCTTTTCAAACAATCCGTCGCTGCCCTCGGCCCAGCCGTGCAAGGCGACCCCAAAAATCGCACCACACGATACGAATGCGCCAGCGCCTGGTATGAGCTGGGCAAGCGCTCACGACGTGACGGCAAAGTTACCGACGCAGTGAGTGCGCTTAGCAAAGTTTCGGAACTGATGGACGCCAAGCTCATCGGCGAGGATCTCACCGTGCAAGAGCAGTTCCTCGTATCGCGCAGCAAGATCGAGCAAGGACTTGCGCAGCGTGATCAGGGCGATCCCGACAAAGCCATGAAGACTCTCTTCGATTCCATGGAAGAAATGGTCAAGCTAGTCGAGCGTTCTGGTCGCAACCCCGAGCAGGCCATCACTCTGGCGGAAGCTTACATTGAGTTCGGCGAAATCGTCGCTGGAAAACTCGGCAGCAATGATGCCAAGGAAGCGCGCTCTGAAGCCATGAACATTCTCATCGAACTCGTGCGCGTGCATCCGCAATGGGGAGAGGCCCGCTATCTTCTCGGTCGCAATTACGGTGACATGGCTTCCCTCGACCGCGATTTGGGTAATCCACCGGAAGCTTTGCGCCGACAGAACATGGCCGTGCAAACGATGTCGGAACTTGTGAAGCTCTATCCAGAAAATACTCGTTACGTGATCGAGTTGGCAAAACACAAAAGCCAGAACGCGCAAATGCTGTGCGATCTCGGCAAAGCCAAAGAGTCAGTGCCGGTGGCAGAGGAAGCGCTGGCACCGTTGGAAGCTCTACTTAAAAAAGATGATGCCGCGCTGGATGCAATGGATCGCAAGGCCTGCGGCATTTTGCTGGCTCAAATTTACGGCATCTTAGGGCATTCAGGTGAGGCCATGAAAAACTCAGCCCTAGCCAAGACTTCCTTCAGCAAAGCGTCCGACCAATGGGAAAAACTCCAAACTCAGCACGGAGAAGACGAAGTCATCAAGCAGGGCCTAGCCTGGACGAAAGACCGGCTTTCAAAGTTGCGCTGAGCGAGTTCAGCCACTACAAGCCTGCGGCTCTTTGTGCCTGCTCGACGGTCTCGATAAACTTTGTTCGCTCGCCGTGAACATCTTCCCCTCTCGATTGTTCGGCGAGATCAAGAACGAGTTTGTAGTTCAAGCTCCCGATGTTGTTCGCTCCTTGCAACAAAAGATTGAAGCCGATCATGGCCGTCTCAAATGCAAAATCCTCGCGTGCTTCACTCAAGGAAAGGCCGCGATCAATCAACCGCAAAGACTGGCTGTCCTTAGTCTCGCGGGGCTGCACCATCTTCATCACGCCGAGTGATGCGGGCTTGTCTCGTGATGGCGCCGAGTTGTTGGTAGGAATAATTTCATACCATGCGAAGCGCGTGGCGAGATTACTGTTGCCGCTAGGAGGCATGTGCTTCTCGGTGACGAGACGATAGCCGCGAACCAGAGCGGGATCGAATTTCACGGAGAGACGGTAATCTGCCTCGTTCGATTCAATAGCCGCCTGATCCACCGGAATCTGAACCACAAAGCGCATCAGCCGACGCGTGCTGTCCCAAGGACACGAAGCAATCTCCGCCTTCCACGAATGAATAACCAATGATGGCTGCGACTCCATTTTGTGCGGATTGACTGGCGCATGCACTACGGCCTTGAGATTCTCCATCATTGGCGCAGCAAGTGTGATTCCGGCGAATTCCTTAGTCGCGGTTTTGGTGGGTCTCACGAGATCGGGTCGTAAGGTGATCGCCGTTTCTGGATGTGTTGCTGCAATGATAAATGATTCCAATGGATACAGAGTCGAGTGACGCGAACTAGACAGTGCATGGGGCAAGGGCTTGTTTGATTGTTCAATCGTGACGGCAGATGGAATATTAATATTCGGCAAAGAGGCAATGGATGCAGTGTTAGTTTCAACGGACTGCAGCTGACCAACAATGAGCTTGTCTTCAGGCTCGATATTGTTTTCTGCTGGAATACGCGGAGGAACTTCCGCGACCTGCTTTGTTGCGCTCTGTGTAATTGACGCGAATGACTTAGGCGTCGCCGTTTGATGTCCGACGATGAATGCAGCAATGGTCAAGCACGCAGCGGCGGCCAGCTTGAAGAGCCATGAGTTAATGATGGATTCCCTCTGTGGTCGCGCGGTGAACGGCGCGATCTTTGAAGCGCGACCGAGCTTCTGGCTCATGGCGAGCACCGTATCCCGCTGGCGTGACTTAAGGGCACACTCAGGAATGGAGGCGCCAGTTTGTAAAGCGGAGACGGCACGTTTGATGCGATCATACTCCGCGCTCGCCTCAGGAGAGCAGGCGATCAAGCCCCTCATGCGAGCAGCCGCTGTGGGATCGAGTTCACCCATCACATAAGCGGTCATGTCAGGGTGATTGTAATTTTGTGGTTTCATTTTTTCGGACGAAGGGCAGGAATGGATTTCAATAATTTACGCAGGCGCTTGATTCCAGTGTGCAGCAGGAATCCGACATTGGTGACAGTGAGTCCGGTGGTGCTGGCGATTTCCTTGTAGCTGAGTTCGTGCTGGAATTTGAGGCGGATGACTTCGCTTTGATTTTTTGGGAGCTGCTCCATGACGCTCCAGATTTGTTCGAGACTCTCATCGTCATCGGAACTTTCATCTGGCTCGGATTGCAATTCTTCGAGCCATCCCATTGGCTGACCATCATCAGAGAAGACCATGCGATTTTCCTTTCGCAATACATCAAACGCGCGGTTGCGACAGACGGCGTAGAGCCAGGCCTTGAGATTCTCACGGACTCGGTCGGGATCGGCGAGATAAAGCTTGAGGAACGTGTCTTGCACCACATCGCGAGCACGCGACTCGTCGCCGAGTATGCTGCAAGCGTAGGCGATGAGTGCGCTCTCGTATTGGGCAAGCGCTTCCCGCACCAGTCTGCCGACGGGATCAAAAGGCTGCGGTGGTGTGGATGCATTTCGCACAGGAGAAACGCTTGGTCGGAGGGTTTGTTAGGCAGAATCTACAGTTAGAAGAATGTCCGCGCTCGTGGGAAAAACACAAGATGCAACCGGGTTTTGCTCTGGACACGACGGCGGCACGGCCTTATGACTTGTGCCAATATGAGTTCCATCGCGAACAGCAACGTTTCAAGGTTACGGCTACTTCACCTCGGTGTGGCGAGCCTATAATTTTCCCCTTGCCCGCTGTGGGTGGCACGATCCACCCGATTTTAGATGAAAGCTGACAAGCCCGCAGGCTGCGCTTCATTCCGAAATTCCTTTTCACTTATCACTTCATACTTTTCACTCTTTCATTCCATGTCCTTTGATCCTTCAAAAAAATACGAGCGTTTCAGCCAGACCAAAATTGATCTGCCCAGCCGCCAGTGGCCCTCACGCACACAGACTCATGCGCCCATCTGGTGCAGCGTGGACTTGCGCGACGGAAATCAAGCGCTCGCAATGCCGATGAATGTCTCGCAGAAGCTGGAGATGTTTGAGGCACTGGTGCAATGCGGCTTCAAAGAAATCGAGGTTGGCTTTCCATCGGCATCGAACACCGAGTTCGAGTTCAATCGCCGTCTCATTGAAGACAAACGTATCCCGGACGACGTGACGATCCAATGTCTCGTGCAAGCGCGCGAAGACTTGATCGAGCGCACAGTGGAATCACTCATGGGCGCGAAGAGTGTCATCATTCATTTGTATAACTCCACCTCGCCCGCTCAGCGGCGCTATGTCTTCGGCATGGAGAAGCCGGACATCGTCAAGGTGGCTGTCCGTGGCGCACAATGGATCAAGGATCGCATCGGCCGTCTCGAACAGGGCGGCACCAAAGTGAAGCTGCAATACTCGCCGGAAAGTTTTAGTGCAACAGAGATGGATTTCGCTATGGAAATCAGTGAGGCCGTGATGGACGTGTGGCAGCCGACACCACAACGGAAGATGATCTTGAATCTGCCCGACACGGTCGAGGTCGCAGGACCAAACATTTACGCGGATCAGATCGAATGGATTTGCACGAACATCAAAAAGCGCGACTCGCTTATCATTTCGCTGCACACGCATAATGATCGCGGAACCGGCACCGCCGCGACGGAGATGGGTTTGCTTGCTGGCGCAGATCGCGTGGAAGGCACGCTCTTCGGTAATGGTGAACGCACCGGCAATCTCGACATCGTGCAGGTCGCGATGAATCTCTACATGCACGGCATTGATCCAAAGCTGGACTTCTCCGACATGAACAGCCTCATCGAAATGTATGAGCACTGCACCGGCATGACCGTTCCGCCGCGCCAGCCTTACTCAGGTGAGCTGGTCTTCACCGCATTCAGCGGCTCGCATCAAGATGCCATCAAGAAAGGACTCGCCGCTTACGACAAGCATCGCGGCATCTGGGATGTGCCATATCTCACGATTGATCCAAAAGACATCGGACGTGAATACCACGAGGTCATTCGCGTGAATTCACAGAGCGGCAAGGGCGGTGTGGCCTATCTTCTCGAAAGCGAATTCGGTATCGAACTGCCCAAAGATATGCAGCGCGAGTTTGGCCCGCTGGCGAATGACGCGGTGGACAAGCTGGGCCGCGAAGTAACTGCAGCCGAATTGAAAGCCATGTTCTGGAAGGAATACATTGAACGCAGCCAGCCCTATGCACTGATCCATTTCCACGCCGATGGTGTAGCTGGAAATTTCTCCTGCCGTTCCAGTCTGGATCGCAATGGCGAAGAATTGCACATTACTGGAAATGGTAATGGCCCCATCGCCGCATTCGTGGACGGCCTGAAGAAGATCGGCGCACCGTCTTTCGAGGTCGCGAGCTTCCGTGAGCAATCACTCAGTGCTGGCACTGAGGCTAGCGCCCTTGCGTTTATTCAAATCAAACTCGACAGCGGCAAAACTCTCTGGGGTGCTGGTGTGGATACGAACATTGAATTGGCCTCCATCAAAGCGGTGCTCAGTGCGGTGAATCGTGCCGTAGCATGAGCCTGGCCCGCACGCATCGCAGAGCTTGATGGTTTGAAAAACTCATTAATTTGCACTGGTAAATCTTGAAGTAACATTCGGTTCTTTTGCGGCTTTTTTTAGAATAATAATAATCGTCGTGTTTTAAGGTAAACAACATTCTCGACGCATGTGGTGATCCGCCAAGATATTAGGCGGAACCCATTACATGCTTATGAAACTTAGAATGCTTATTGTCGGCCTTGCTACATTGACCCCCATGCTTTCAATGGCGGTTACAGAGGGAGCGATGATCGACCTTGTCACTACCACTTCTGGCAAGGTCTATCAAAATTGCCGGATTTTCAAAATCGATCCTGATGGAGTTCTCTTTGCGCACTCGCTGGGCTCCGCAAAAATCCTTTATCGCGATATGTCCGACTCTGTCAGGCAACAACTCGGCTACGACTCAACCAAGGCCGCTGAGTATGCGGCTGATATTCTAGCAAAACAGAAAAAGCTGAGAGACCAACAATTTGAGATCCGGAAGGAAGTCGCAAAAGCACAGGCTTTCGCTCAGGAAATGGCCATGCGAATGAACGACTCGCAGCCATACTATTCGTCCACTTCGTTCACACCGCCTTTGTCCGAATGGGTGGGAACCGTTCCCACCATCGGCTGGTCAACTGGTGGTTACTACCCCTATCAGCAGGGTTTTGAGCATGGCCTGAATTGGTCGCCAAACTACAATCGCCCTATCACTTGCAAATATAATCAAGGGCAATACTTCAACAACAGAGGTCAATGTGGTTCGGGGTCTATGTTCGTTCCCGGACATCGCATAAACCATGCATTCACTGGAAACACTGCATGTAATTATAATGGTCGTCCGACCAATCAATTCTTTGCCGTTCCCGCATTAAGAACGGCCACACCGCCGCTTGCTTTCAGTCCGGCTAGAAGTTGTGTTTCCCCTAGGCCTGTTGTCAGTCATCATTAAGCACGTGGTATGTAGCAAGGGGCTATCGCGAAACCCATAGCCCGCATTTTCACAATCCTCATAGTGTGCGCTCAGGGTGTCGAGCGGCGAGGGAGAGAAAGTAGTGCTGGGCTTCAGCCCGAAAGCGCCGCCGTTCGGGCTAAAGCCCCAGACTACTTTGCCCACCGTCACGCTATTCGGATTGACTCGGCCAGATCCAAAGGGAGTCACGTTGCTCAACCACTCGCTAAAATCTTTGATCGCTCCGCGATCTAACTCTGACATCGTCGCAGTAGTGACGTCTATGTTACTCCGGAGCTAAAACAAAGCGGCTCCGCTGAATTAGCGGAGCCGCAAAGATTAAACCAGTGGGATAAAAACAGAAACTTCTGTCTTCAAGCCGGGGCAGTCACCATCATTTTTTATGTGCAGCCGCAGGTGCAGGCGAGCAAGTGATGGAAGTCGCTTTTTTCGAGCTGTCAGCTCCGACCATTGCTAGCATTCCCTTTTTGATGTCACTCGCTTTGGCGCGCTGACCATCCACGATGATATTCGTGAATTCACCGATTGAGTAGGTATGTGCCCCACCCTTCGTTGATACCGTGATGGAAGAGTCACTGATGGCAGATACTGTGCTGTGATTCGGTGGAATTACTTTCTTTGCAGCAGGTTTGTGTGTCTTTCCTTTGGCGAGTATTTCCGATGCGGGGGCAAATACGAGACCGACGGCAATAATGAATGTGGCTATGTGATTGAATTTCATGTGGTTGATATTTTTTTGATTTGAGATTCAATTTTTATCAAATTTCCGGGATTCCGTCAATAAATTTCATTTGTGAAGAAAATGCTGGTTTCGTGAGATTTCTCCCAACTATCCTAAAGTCCTGATTCGCATAGTTTTATCTGGCGCAATCGGGTCAATTTTCCTAGGATACCTCCTACATTCTTGCATCTTTACTATGATTAAACTCAAGCACCCGATTCTCACCCTTGCGCTTGCCGCATTCCTCATAACCGGACCGTCAGCATGCAAACCGTCCCAACCATCTGGCGCCAAAATACCACGCATGGTTTACATGGGCAATGCCATCGCGCCGTTCTGGAGCATCGCCGAACAGGGCGCACGCAAGGCCGCTGCCGAATTCGGCGTGGAAGTGGATGTGCGGATGCCAAAGGAAGGTGCGGCGGACCAGAAGCGCATGATCGAGGAACTCCTGGCGCGCGGAGTGGATGGCGTCGCGCTCAGCCCGGCAGACCCGCCGAATCAACTGGATGTGATGAAACAGATCGCGGCTCAGACAAATCTCATCACACAAGACAGCGATGCCCCGGATTCTCCGCGACTCTGTTTCGTGGGCATGGACAATTATCAAGCTGGCCGACTCTGCGGCAAGCTGATCAAAGAGGCGATGCCAGATGGAGGCAGCATCATGTTCTTTGTCGGCCGCGCGGGACAGCTCAATGCCAAACAACGTCGTCAGGGTGCCGTAGATGAACTGCTCGACCGCCCTGACAGCAATCCGGGCGATGACGCACCTGATGCTGTAATCAAAGGTGGCAAATACACCATTCTCGGAACGCGGACGGACGAAGTGGATTTCGCCAAAGCAAAAGCCAACGCGCAAGACACTCTCACGCGCCACCCAGACATCGGCTGCATGGTTGGTCTCTTCTCCTACAACACCCCCAAAATCTACGAAGCCATCAAAGAGGCCGGGAAACTTGGCAACGTTCGCATCGTCGGATTCGATGAAGAAGACGATACCCTGCGCGGCATCAGCGAGGGCCACATCTACGCGACTGTCGTGCAAAGCCCGTATCGCTACGGCTACGAAAGCATCCGCATCCTTGCCGCACTGGCGAAGGGCGACAAGAGTGTGATTCCAGCCAGCAAGTTTGTCGATGTGCCCGCGAAAGCCGTGAAGAAAGCAGATGTGGCGGCGTTCACGGCTGAGTTGAAGAAGCTGATTGGAAGCAAGTAAAAACGAAATACAATCTTTAGGAGGCAACATATGCATTTCTTCGAAATCCCGAAACGACTAGCTCTTGTCTTTGCGCTCCAGATAGTCACATGCATCTACGCAGTGCTGGGTGTAGGCGCGATGATAAAGGCCCGCAAAGTAGGCGAGGGTTCTGACACCCCCTTTCTGCCGATTCCAGGCTTTAGTTTTTGGATCAGAGATTATGGTTGGTTATTGATGGTGATACCGATCGCATGGTATTGGATTCATGTGCGTTCATGGATCAAGTCTGGTTCTGACATGGCTTACTTGGCGAAGGCAGTAATATCAGGATTAGCTATTCTAGTGTTTCTTTTTGTGCTGGCTGTCGCAGCATCATGCGGAGTCTTGCGGACACATATTCCGTATGTCCAAATTCAATGATTGCACAAAGTTTGCTGCTGGCATCACGGCTAACAAAACGATTCCCCGGCGTCATCGCCTTGGAAGATGTGAGCCTATCCGTCGGGCAGGGCGAAATAGTCGCGGTCATTGGCGAGAACGGGGCTGGCAAAAGCACGCTGATGAAAATCCTCGCAGGGATTCATCAACCAGATGCAGGCGAAATCGTCTTTGATGGGAAGGCTGTATCGTTCGCTTCAGTCAAAGAGGCTCAGGCGCTCGGCATCGCGTTGATCCATCAGGAACTGAATCTGGCGGACAATCTGGATGTTGCGGGCAATGTGTTTCTTGGTCGAGAGCCACAGCGTTTTGGATTCGTCGATGAGAAATCCATGAGTCAGGCAACTCAGAAACTTCTCACACAACTCGGCGCGGACTTCACTGCGGATGCGTCAGTGGAAAAGCTATCGCTAGGACAGCGGCAGCTTGTCGAGATCGCGAAGGCTTTGTCGCTCGATGCCCGCCTGCTGATCATGGACGAGCCGACGTCGAGCCTGTCAGCGCACGAAGCAGAGGCATTGTTCCGAGTTATCGCCGACCTCAAGTCGCGCGGCTTGAGCATCCTCTATATCTCGCACCGGCTCGGAGAGGTCACCCGCATCGCAGAATGGGTGGTTGCCTTGCGCGATGGCAGAAATGCAGGTGAACTTGCGAAACATGAGATCAATCACGCAGCGATGGTGAAGGTGATGGTCGGGCGTGATTTGTCGGAAGCATTTCCGCGATCACAACGCCAGCCCGGCAAGGATGCTCTGCGTGTGACGGATCTTCAGACACAGGCCAACCCGAAGCATCGCGTGAGCTTCCTCGTCCGTCGTGGCGAAATCGTCTGCATGGCCGGGCTTGTGGGGTCTGGTCGCACGGAAATCCTGCGCGCGCTCTTCGGTGTCGAGCCACCTGTGGCGGGTGAGATTCGCGTGGATGACAAACCGTTGTCACCTCGACATCCGTGTGAAGCCGCTGATGCCGGATTGGCCTTAGTGCCAGAAGATCGCAAGGCGCTCGGCGTGTTCCTTCCTGAGTCGGTTACATGGAATATCAGCCTCACCGGCCTGCAACGTCATGCGCGCGCGGGATTGTTCCTCAATCAATCTGTTATCCAAAGCGACGCAGAAAGTGTCAGCACCCAATTGCGCATCAAGGCTGCATCGTTGGACACCGCAGTGGGCACGCTGTCCGGCGGCAATCAACAGAAGGTCGCGCTTGGAAAATGGCTGGCAACTAAGCCCGATGTGTTGCTGCTCGATGAACCGACTCGTGGCGTCGATGTCGGAGCCAAGCGGGAAATTTATCAGATCATGGACAAGCTGGCATCCGATGGGACAGCTATACTCTTTGTCAGTAGCGAGATGGAGGAAGTGCTCGCCATGTCCGACCGAGTGCTGGTGATGCACGAAGGTCGGCTTGCAGGCGAGTTGCAACGATCTGAACTGAATGAAGAAGCCGTGATGCGTCTGGCGACCGGCCAACATGATTAACGAAATCGCCCTATGAAAAAGACTCTCGGAATCACCCTTCTCCTCCTCGCAGTGTGCCTCGTCACGGGCATTGCGAATCCGAATTTTATCAAACCCTACAATGCGGAAAATCTGATCGTCCGCAGTTCGCTGCATGGCATCCTCGCCATCGGCGCAGCCTTCGTGATTGTGACTGGCGGCATTGACCTGTCCATCGGCAGTGTCGTTGGATTGATCGGAACGCTGTTGCCTTGGCTCCTGATGGATTGCGGCTGGGGCGTGGTGCCCGCGATGGCGGCGTGCCTCGCGCTATCGCTCGGCATTGGCCTGTTTCACGGCTTGCTCATTACTCGCATGAAGCTCCAGCCCTTCGTGGTCACGCTCTGCGGATTGATGCTATATCGCGGAATCGCCCGCTGGCTCACGCATGACAATCCCAAAGGTTTTCAAAACAGCTATGAATCACTGCGACACTTGGCCATCGGGCGCGTGGAGTGGATGCAGGTTGGCGGCTATCGGTTGCCAGTGGCGGCGATTCTTATCACGATTGTCGCGATCATTGCCAGTGTCTTTTTCACAAAGACAGTGTGGGGTCGGCATTTGCTGGCCGTTGGACGCAATGAAGAAGCCGCTCGCTACAGTGGTATTCGCACGGAGCGACTTTTGCTGCTGGCCTACGCGGTATGTTCGCTGCTCGCAGGCATGGGCGGAATATTGTTTGCGCTGGATGTGAATTCCGTTGCACCAGACAAGCAGGGAAATTTTTATGAACTCTATGCCATCTCCGCCGCCGTCCTTGGAGGATGCAGTCTGCGCGGTGGCGAGATCAGCATCTTCGGCGTCGTCATCGGCGCGGTGCTGATGCGTGTGCTGTATAACTCGATCATTCTCCTCGATCTACCGGATCAACTGGAGCCGGTCATTATCGGCCTCGTGCTGCTGCTTGGTGTCACGGCGGATGAAGTGGTAAAAAGATGGAGAACCAAAACGTAGTGCTCGCCATTGAGTTCGTTTTGAGCAAGTGACATATCGGACGCCGCTCGCGCATGGCCATTGGTAACTCCGACGGCGATCTGTAAATGCTACAGTGGACGACCGCTGGAAGTGGGCCGCGCTTCGCCCTGATCGTTCATCACACCGACGACGAACGCGAGTGGGCCTACGACCGCACGTCACACATCGGCAAGCTCGACAAAGCTTGGGATGAAGCCACCGCGAAGGGCTGGACGGTCGTCAGCATGAAGGACGATTGGAAAGCCATTTTTCCGAAGTGAACCGACTACCATACGAAAACCAAACTATGAAAGCCAAACTCACCTCACTCGCGCTCGGCCTGTTGGTCGGCGCTTCATTCACGTCACTCCTCCGCGCCGAAGAAGACGCCGGAGAAGACGCCAAAAATTGTCCAACCCCCTGGCCTCGCTCATCAGCGTGCCGTTCCAGAACAACTTCGACTTCGGCGGTGACTGCGGTGCCTTCCGCTTCGCACTGACGCTCCTGTTCCCAAAATGATGAAGGGCCTGGTATCGAAATCTACTCATTTCCGCCCTAGCCACGCTCGAAGATTCCTGATACGCTCGAATCTTGATGCAGAAATGTCTGCTGAAATTCCAACATCAAGGAGCACATCATGGACTGGGAAAAAGGTGAAGAAAGCGCAAATCTCGAAGACCGTCGTCGCATCAAGCCGCGAACTGCGGCTGTGGGCGGAGTCGGCGTGCTGGTCATTATGGCGGTGGGCTACTTTATGGGAGTCGATCCCCAGAAGCTCACTCAAATACTCCAGGATACTCAATTATCCCAGGGCGGAAGCGAACAGGTCGCGCAAAGTCCGCTTACACCGGAGGAGGAACGCAGCCGCAAATTCTCCGCCACGATTCTCGGGTTCACCGAAAAAGTGTGGAGCCAGCAGTTTCAAGCGGCGGGCCAGTCCTACGTTCCTCCGCATATGGTGCTCTTCACGGATCGCGTGGAGACCGGGGGCTGCGGCGTGGCCCCCGCCGCGGTCGGCCCCTTCTACTGTCCCGAGGACAGGACCGTCTATCTGGATCCGACGTTCTTTGATGAACTGCAGCAAAAGTTCGGAGGCTCCAAGGCTGAGTTTTCCCAGGCCTACGTCATCGCTCATGAAGTCGGCCACCATGTGCAGAACCTGCTCGGCTACAGCAAAATTGTGGACCAGAAGCGGCAAGAACTGTCCAAGGAGGAGTTCAACCGCTGGTCAGTGCGTTTGGAATTGCAGGCCGACTATCTCGCAGGTGTCTGGGCGCATTACGGACAGGAGCAGTTTCATTTCATCGAGGCCGGCGACGTCGAGTCGGCCATGCAATCGGCCAACGCCATCGGGGACGACCGGTTGCAAAAGAGGGCGGGCGGTTTTGTCTCGCCTGAAAAGTTCACCCACGGCACCTCGGCCCAGCGTGTGAAGTGGTTCAGCCAAGGGCTGAAGACAGGAGACATGGGCCTGCTAAAGTCCATCTTCCAAGTGCCCTATGACCAGCTCTAACTCCGGATACTCCATGAGACCGGGCTATGACTGACTGCATGAATCTACTCCGTTGTGGCCTCGCTGGTTGTTGCGGATGACAAAAGGCAAACATCAACTCGAAAGGCTGATTAGCTCTAGCCTGCTTTCGAGAGACACAATACAAAACGCAGAGCTTGAAATCGTGCGCGTTCTCGCCATTAAAGCTGCCTGCTATGCCCCAAGAAAAACAAACACAACACCAATTCCAGGCCGAGGTCGGCCAGCTTCTCGACATCGTCACCCACTCGCTCTACACGGATCGCGAAATCTTCGTGCGCGAGCTAGTGAGCAACGCCTCTGACGCGCTGGAGAAGATGCGCCTACTCCAGCTCACCGAAAAAGAAATTTTCGATGACACGCTGCCACTGGAGATCAATATCACCACTGACGAGACCGCGAAGACCTTGACCATCACAGACTCCGGTATCGGCATGACGCAGGAAGAGCTAGTCGAGAACCTTGGCACCATCGCCCACTCGGGATCGAAGGCTTTTGTCCAGTCCATGAAGCAGTCCGGCAAGGAAGGCGCCACCAATGTCATCGGGCAGTTCGGTGTCGGCTTTTATTCCGCATTCATGGTCGCGAGCGAGGTGAAGGTCTATACGCACTCATGGCGAAACGACGGCGCTCATCTCGTATGGACCAGCGATGGCACCACGGGCTACAGCATTGATGAAGCTCCGGGGCAACGGCGCGGCAGCCGTCTGGTTTTGCATCTGAAAGAGGATGCGGCGGAATTCGCCAAACCAGATCGCATCAAACAAATCCTCGCGAAATACTCCAACTTTGTCGGCTTCACGATTAACCTCAACGGCGAGCGCATCAATACCGTCGAGGCGCTGTGGCTGAAGAACAAAAGCGAAGTCACTGAGGAGCAATACAAGGAATTCTACAAGTTCGCCGGACATGCATTCGATGATCCGCGCTACACTTTTCACTTCAACGCCGACGCGCCGATCAACATCAATGCGCTGGTCTTCGCGCCGACGCAAAACATGGAGCAGTTCGGCATGGGGCAGATGGAAGCTGGTGTGTCGCTCTATTGCCGACGGGTGCTGATTGATGCCAAGCCAAAAAAATTCCTCCCCGAATGGATGCGTTTCATTCGCGGCGTCGTGGACAGCGAAGACCTGCCGCTGAACATCTCGCGCGAGACGATGCAGGACAGCGCGTTGTTCCGCAAACTCGCGCAGGTGGTTCAAGGCAGAATCTTAAAGGGACTGGAACGCGAAGCCGAAAGCGATCCGAAAAAATATGCGGAGTTTTACAAAGACTTCGGTCGCTTCCTCAAAGAAGGCGTCGCCACCGATTACGAAAATAAAACAGCCATCGCAAAACTGCTCCGCTTTGAGTCCTCGCTCACTAAAGAAGGCGAGCAAGTCAGCCTTCCTGAATACATTGCTCGTATGAAAGAAGGACAGAGTGCAATCTACTATCAGATCGCGCCAAGCCGCGAGACTATCGAACGCGGCCCGTATCTTGATGCCTTCAAATCACGTGGCTTCGAGGTGCTATATCTCTTTGAGACGATCGACGACTACGTGGTCAATGCGCTCGGTGAATTTGACGGCAAACCAGTGAAGAGTGTCGCTGCGGCGGATGTTGATCTCGGCGATGCTGCTGATGCGGGAGATTCATTGGGCAAAGAAGAGACCGACAAACTCTGCGCTTGGCTCAAAGAAAGTCTCGGCACGAAGGTGTCTGAAGTGCGCCCCGGTAAACGCCTAGTAAGCAGCCCCGCGATGGCCTTGCAGCCGGAGGGCGAGATGACTCCGCAGATGCGTCAAATGATGCGCGCGATGAAGAAAGATGACTTCGGTATGGGCAAGGTCATTCTGGAGATCAATCCCGCTCACACCATCGTCCGCAAGCTCGCCGGTGCCGTAAGTTCCAATCCTGATCTCGCAGGCCTCGTCGCTTCGCAGATGCTCGACAACGCCCTGCTCTCCGCAGGCTTGCTCGACGATCCGCAAGACATGATCGGCCGGGTCCATCAGATCATGGAGCAAGCGATGCGCTGACGGCACGGTGGTTACCGCTGCTTGTTTCAACTTTCGTCAGTCGCTGGCTGTGCTAATCTGAGTAAACGATTTTTTACCATGTTTACAACCACCCTGAAGAAAATCTGCGATTCACGAACTGTGGTCACTGCATTGCTAGCGACGCTTTGCCTGCTCCATTCATCTTGCGGAAAGCTCAAGCAGCTTCTGCCAAAGCCCGCACCTGCGATGCCACTGCCGACTGAGACTACAGCGGACAACGAGAATGTGGCCAAGCCAGCGGAAGCTGAGGATTTGTTCGGCCCGGAGAAGATGGCGGAACCGGAAGCGCCCAAGGCCCCGCCTTTTGAGCTGAACAAAAGCTCGATGGTATCCATCTTGCTCTACCATGATTTCGTGGAGCGCATCCCGAAGACGGAAATGATGGTCAGCGTGCCAACCTTCCGCGCGCAGATGCAGGCCCTGAAGGATGCGAATATCACGGTTATTCCCATGTCCGATCTTTTGGCTTGGAAGCGCGGCGAGAAAAACATCCCCGATGAATCAGCAGTCATCACACTCGATGACGGCTGGGTCGGCGAGCACCAGTTTGCTTATCCGATCATGAAAGAGTTCGGATATCCCTTCACGCTCTATCTCTATAAAAAATACGTCGCTGTGGGTGGACGCTCGATGACCGTCGAACAGATCAAGGAGATGCTCAAACACGGCGCAGAACTTGGCAGCCACACTATTTCGCACCAACCTTTGACGAGTAAAAAAGGTAAGACCGATGAGCAATACAAGGAGTGGCTGCGTGAGGAAATAGCTGACTCCAAAAAGTGGCTGGAGCAGACGTTCGGCGTTCCTTGCCAGACTCTCGCTTATCCATACGGCAACAAAAACGAGGAGATCGTCCAATTTGCCCTCGACTCCGGTTATGAAGCAGCGACCACCGTAAATCCGCAGAAAGTCACATGGGATACGCCGAACGGAAAACTTGGCCGCTTCACCCAGCAATGGGACAAGGACACTAACTTCAAGCTCGCGAGCAACTTCCATGGCCGCAACGACATGACCAGCAGCAAGTTCGTCAAAACCGATGCCGTAGATGAAAGCGGTCACAAGCTCATCGAACTCTCCCCCGCCCCTAACGCCACCATCACGGAACGCCGCCCGGTCATCGAAGCAAATCTCTCCCATCTTGGAGGCATCATTCCAGACAGTGTGATGCTCCGCGTCAGTGGATTCGGTGCCGTGCCAGTGGAGTTCAACACCGCGACTCAGATCGTTCGCTATCAAATTCCGCAGCGCATCCGGCTCGACGATTGCAGCGCGACGCTTGGCTTCAGACGCACCAACGCCGACAAAGACGAGGTCATTAGCTGGAAGTTTAAGATCAATCAAAAAGCCAGCTATCTTCCCCAAGTAATCACCGAAGCCACAACACAGCCAAACTCATCCCGCTGATCGACACTTCACTCCGCATTCGTCATTCCGAATTCCCCATTCCCCTTCCATGCTCTCCGCCCTCACTGAAAAACTCGAATCCGCCTTCAAAAACTTACGTGGTCTGGGCAAGATCAGCGAATCGAACATCGCCGATGCCATGCGTGAAATTCGTCTCGCGCTTCTTGAGGCCGATGTAGATTTCAAAGTCTCCAAAGATCTGATCGAAGCCGTCAAAACCAAAGCGCTCGGCGAGGAAGTCCTTCGCACCGTTTCGCCGGCGCAACAGATCGTAAAAATATTCCATGACGAACTCGTCACCCTGCTCGGCGGCGGCGCAGTCGCGCTCGACATCAGCCCGCCCCAGCGCATTCTCATTGCTGGTCTCAACGGCGCGGGCAAGACCACCACCTCAGGAAAGCTAGCCGCGCATTTGAAGAAGCAGGGCAAAAAACCATTGCTCATCGCCTGCGACGTATTCCGTCCTGCTGCGGTGAAGCAACTTGTCGTGCTCGGCGACTCCATTGGCGTGCCGGTTTATCAGCCTGCCGAAGGCGAGAAGGACGCCGTGAAAGTCGCACGTCAGGCGCTCGACTGGATCAAGGAACAAGGCGGCGGCATCGCCATCTTCGATACCGCAGGCCGTCAGGAAGTGGATGATGCGCTGCTTGATGAACTCAAGAAGATCAAGCAACTCATCGAGCCGCGCGAAGTCCTGCTCGTCGCCGATGCCGCCACCGGCCAGCAGGCGGTGAGCGTCGCCAAGACCTTCAATGAAGCCATCGGCATCACCGGCCTCATCATGACCAAGCTCGATGGCGACGCCCGCGGCGGCGCGTTACTCTCCATGAAACAGGTCACTGGCTGCCCGGTGAAATTTGTCGGCGTTGGAGAAAAAATTGATCAACTGGAAATCTTCCATCCCGACCGCATGGCCGACCGCATCCTCGGCATGGGTGATGTCGTAGGTCTCGTCGAGAAGGCCGCCGAGCAGATTGATGAAGCCGACGCCATGCGGATGGCCAAGCGGATGCAGTCCGCTAAGTTCGATTTCACCGACTTCCTCGCGCAGATGAAATTCATGCGGAAGCTCGGCCCCTTGGAATCCCTCCTCGGAATGCTGCCCGGCATGGGCAAAATGAAAGACATGAAAGTGGATGAGAAACGCATGAGCCACGTCGAGGCCATCGTCCTCTCTATGACCGCGCAAGAACGCACCCGGCCAGAAGTCATCAACGGTAGCCGCCGCAAACGCATTGCCAAAGGCAGCGGCCGCACCGTCCTCGAAGTGAACCAATTGCTCAAGCAGTTCGAGATGATGCGCAAGATGATGAAGAACAAAGGTATGTTGCGCGGCCTCATGGGCAACATGATGGGCGGCGGTGGCGGCAAGCCCGGTGGTATGCCGGGAATGCCGAAGGGGTTCGGGTTTTGAGGAAGCGAGGCGCGATAAATCGCGCCTGAAGGAATTCTCTGCACAGGACCAAGTAGCAGACGACGTAAGGAGGCTCAAAATTTCCGCGCGGGCGGCATCGTCCTCTCCCACAGCTACTAAGTCAGAGCCTCCTAACGTCGGCTGCTACTTGAGTGACTTGATGAAAAGGATCAGTGACTCGACCTGCGAGACGTTAAGCACGCCAGAATAGATTGGCATTCCGGCATCGAGTTTCTCGTAGCCTTTGACCACTTTGGCTGGCGGGTTCAGGATTGATTCTTTCAAGTAAGCGTCATCGGCGGTAGCTTTGTCCCCGCCTTTTGCGAGAACTCGTTCGCTTCCATACAAGCCCATCCAACTGGGGCCGACCTTGCCATAGACCGTCCCGTCAATGCTGTGGCAAGCGATGCAGCCCATCATTTCGTAGAGGCGCTTGCCTTCATCAAGTGTGGGCTTCACGGCTGCGACTGCGACCAGCTTGCGCGGAGTGAGATCAACGGTGATGTTGTCGAAGCCTTCTTTATCGGCTTCAAACTTAGTAAGTTCGTAAGGCGTGAAGTAAGAGTTGTTTTGAGCGGGCAATCCATCCGCGCCTTTGAGACCGTAGCCGACACGCATCTGCATGTAAGTGTTCTTCATGTTAGGCAGGCCGATGAAAACACTCTTGGCGTCTTTGGATAAGTAGGCGCTGCTCGGCACCATCCATTCCTGTCCTGGTGTGCCATCGGCCTTCAAGTGTGGCGAGCCGTAGTTGAAGGTGCGTTTGTAGTTCCAGCGCTCGACATTGTAGTTATCCGGGTTAGTCGCAGCGGATTTTTCTAAGGGCGAGTTGAAGCGCAGGAGAACACCTTTGTCACACGGTGTGCATTCCTGCAAAAGCACGCGCGGATTGCCGGTGTAACGGATGCGAGCGAGGCCGCTGATGCGCTTCACCGTTGTGCCCCAGATTTGAAAGCCAGTCACATAAAGCTGGCCGTCTGCTGGGTTAATGTGCGCGTTAAGCGTGGGGAAATCGAAGTTCGTGATCCACGGCACGACGGTCGCTTGTGGTTTCACTGGGAGCGCCGGCACCCCTGCCGGCGAGTGTGGAGGTGACTGGCCGGCAAGGGTGCCAGCGCTCCCAGTGAGCACACGATGCAACTCCGGCTTGTTATAACTTACTAAAACTAACTCATCGTTCACGCTGCCCATCTTCGCGTCAGTGAGCCATGTTAGCGCGGCGCCGCTGGGCACGACGGAATGTGGAATCCATGTGAGAGGATCGGCGATAGTCTGCGGATATTTTTCCTTGGGCTGAATGACGGCGAGGTGCCCGTAGAACTGATGGTCCTTGATGATATGAATAGGAGTCGTGGGCACGTAGTGACCCTCCTGATCGCTGGCGACAACGAGGCCGGTCTTGGGATGCACACCAAGAAAGGGCTGCCGCAACCCATAACCCAACACTTCATAACTCTTCCCATCCGGCGAGACGCGAATGACAGAACCGTTGTTCTTACCGAGGTAAGTGCCCTGCTGCCCGCCCTTGCTGATGACGAACGAGCCATCCGGCGCAAGTTTCATCGAGCTAGGGAACTCGCGCGACTCCGCAGTTTGCGCGAACTTGTTGCAGAAAATCTCATACACGTCGCACTCGCCGTCGCCGTTGATGTCATTGAGTTTCCAGATGCCGTTGCGGTCAAAGACGAAGATGTCTTCCTGGGAGCGCTGGCTCCCAGCCGGCGTGTCGGACGTTTTAGGACTCGCCGGCAAGGTGCCGGCGCTCCCTGAGCGCGCGACTATGCTCATCGGCTCATGCAGCCCGCTTGCGAAGCGCTTCCACTTCACTTCTCGAAGATCGCCATTCAATCCGGAGATCAACCAAACATCACCATCCATGGTGACAGCGGCGGCATCGCCCTTGTCATTGAGAAAGGCAATGTCCGCGAGCCGGACGTTGCGCTTCCACGGGTTGTCGAGCGGCAGCGGAATGTCGTCCACGACATAGGCGTCGCCCTTCTGCGAGAGCGTGGCCTTGGTGGTGATGGTCTGGGGCCAGATGGCTCTCTTGGTCGGAGTTGCAAACTTCTTGGCGTCAAAGAGCATTGGAAGAAAATCCTTCTTAACGACAAAGTTTAGAGCGAAAGCTATAGGAATATTATGCACCGGAATGATGACTGAACGATGCTTCTTTGTGCGGTCATCAAAGTGATCTGCTACACTATGGTCGTCATCGTAATCCATCATACCGAGCCGTTGCTCTAACTCGCGCCTCTCCTCTGCCGATAGCTTCGCGAGCTTAACTTCCAGATCGTCACCGAACTGGCTGAAAGTTAGAGCCAATGATCTCGACGACTTATCGACCTTGAACGAGCGCACCACTAAATCATGCGCCTCATCGAATTGCAGCCATTCTTGAACCTCGATTCCACCGACTTCGTAGATCAGCACAGCGCCGTCCTTGGTGGAAGCCACCCCTTTAAACACCCCAATTTTCTCATCCAGTGACCCCCGTCCCACTTCCTTCGTGTCCGGGCCCGGTTCTCTTGGATCAATAAAACTCAGTTTGTCATCAGGTGACTTGAGCACCTGCCAGCCGGGGTAGATACCATTGGCGAGCCACACTTTTCCGATGGGCTGCGGGAGGTCTTCCTCGCCGTCTTTGGTTTTCTGTCCGGCGATGTGATAGGAACCGGGCGCGAGCGCATTCTGAGTGACTGGCGGCTTGCCCTCTTCGCCTTGCCAGATGCAAGCAATACGCAGGAGATCAGTGTCGAAGCAGGCCCAGAGGTTGTGGCCGAGGTTTAGAATGATGCCGCGCGGGGTGAGGTTGTCCTTGGGGAAACCCTCGCCCACGTTGCGCGCATCAAGCACGGAACTGAAGAACGGGAAGTCTGGCTCGATCCAGTCGGCCCATTTGTGATTTGCGGCTCCGGCAATTGCATTTTTCTCAAGCTCGGGTTTCGCAGCGGACTTGGGTTTCTTGACGACCTTGACGTCCTTTGCGTAAAGCAATGAGACAGAGGAAAGCGATGCGGCCAGAATGAGCGTGAGCGCAGGATTATGCATGGCAAAAGATGAAAAAGGATGATGCGCGCGAGTCTGTCAATAATTCGTGCCAGAGTGAGAACATCTTCTTCGTTTTATATGCTTCATAGTTCGTGCATTATCTCTCGTTGTCAGCTTTTTTACTACATCTCTATTACGCCGTCATGAAAATCCAAATCCTCGCCTGTTCTCTTTTTTGCATCAGCTTCCTAGCACTCCCTATCCAAGCCGAGGACTGGGCGCGGTTTCGTGGGCCAAATGGCTCCGGGCTATCTGAAGCGAAGAATCTGCCCACCACCTTCGACGCTACGAACACCGCTTGGAAGACCGACATCGGACGCGGTTATTCTTCGCCGATTGTGCTCAAGGACAAAGTTTTTCTCACATCCGAAGCTGGGCCGGGCAAACGATCCGTCCTTTGTCTCAATGCTGCCACCGGGAAACTTCTGTGGAGCTATGCAGTGACTTTCACCGAGCATAAACAAAATGGCCTCAACAGTTTTGCTTCATCCACACCATTCGCGGATGCCGAGCGCGTCTATGTGAACTGGACCAGTGGCAATGCCGTGGAAGCGCTCGCGCTGGATCACTCGGGCAAACTCATCTGGCACAACACGCATGTAGCCGATTATATTCACGAACACGGCTCCGGCGCGTCAGCCATTGTCGCCGACGGCATCATGCTGGTGCGCGCGGAATTTGACACAGGCAAGCAAGGCAAGACTTTCGCTACGCCCGAACAGGTGAATTGGAAAAGTTCCATCGTCGGACTCGACATCGCGACCGGAAAACAGAAGTGGAAACTCGAAGTTCCCAACACTCTCAATCCCTATAGCACACCCGTCGTTCGCGAGTCCGGCGGCGCACATGAGTTCATCCTCGCCAACACCACCAGCGGATACATGGGCATCGGCGCAGTCAGCGGCAAGATCAACTGGCAGCATAATCCCGGCTACAATCAGCGTAGTGTCGGCTCCTTCGTATTGAAGGACGACGTGCTCTTCTCCACCTTTGGGCAAGGCGATGGCGGAAAGGAAAGCACCTTGATCAAACTCGGCGGCACCAAGCCGGAAGTAATCGGCTCCATCATGAAGAACATTCCCTACGTCCCCACCCCGCTGCTGATGGGCGACCGCCTTTATCTCATCCGCGACGGCGGCATCATCACCTGCGTGAAATTCCCCAGCGGCGAAGAAATCTACAATGAGCGGCTGCCGGGCACCGGCGGACGCGGCGCGCGCTACTTCAGCAGTCCCGTCGCTGCCGATGGCAAAATCTTCTGCGCCTCCCAGTCAGGCGATGTCGTCGTCATCAAGGCCGGCGACAAATTTGAAACGCTCGCCGTGAACAAGCTCGACAGCCCAATCAACGCCACGCCTGCTATCGCCTGGAACCATCTTTTCATTCGCACGGACAAAACTCTCTGGTGCATCGGCAGCAAATCTCAGCCCGTGCCGTGACGGCATCAATGAGAAGGAGCGCGAGAGCCGAGCGGAGCGAGACAGATAGCCGTAGCTACCCGAAGGGCGAGGCAGTGCCGAGTCAATAGCGAAGCCTACTCGCCATTTGTAGCCTTGGAATGTAGCTACACTGAAGACCTAATTTTAGGCAAGTGGTCTGCGACACACGCGCACTCCATTTTTTAGAAGCATTTCGATCATTGTCACGCGATTGCGCGAGCCACAAAAAATCCCCAGTTGCATCCTGATCAAACTTGCCTGAATAAAACTGCAACTTTCCGCCGCGCCTGCGGTTGAAATAATCGACATGGAACCCCTCAGTCCTCAAGACCCAATTGCAAAACTGCTTGGCAAAGCCAAAGCCGTGGAACCACGCCCGAACTTCACTCAGAACGTCATGCGCTCCGTGCGCCAGCTTCCTCAAGGCCAGTCCGTGTGGGAACGAATGACAGAATGGTTTGATGCCAGATTTATCGTGCGCCCCATGCTCACGGCAGCCTGCGCGGTGATTCTTGCGGCAGCGATGACTGGCTACTGGCTCCATCAAAAGGGTGACCTCGCCTCTTCGAATACGGTCGCCATTGTAGAAAATCCTGCCACCTCGCCGTCATTCAGCACGGCAGAAAATGATGTGGCCACCGACCTCGATCAGATGGAGCAGTTCAGCATCCTTTTGGCCCAGCAAGACACTCGCTCCATGTCTGACAGCGACTTGGCGCTACTGCTCTATTAATCCAAGAAAGGAAGTTGAATGTTGAGTGTGCCTAGTTGAGAGCCTGAAAATGAAGCTCACGTGCGAGTGTAAAATTTCTCAACAGTAGTGCATTAATTCGATCTAAAATGCCTTAGATTGAAGCTCTCAACTCTCAACCACCAACTCTCATCTCCCTTTGTATATTAAAACCGCGCCCGAAGGAATCATCGGTGAATTTTTCCGAATACTTGACATGTCCGGCTTGTCGGCGATAAATCGCGCATCGGCGTGGCTCCCAACACGCCATCAGGAATCTGGTTTCAACGCCATGGATCGGACCTCTTGTGCAATCACATGGCGAGTTAAAAAGACAAAAACAGTTCAATGAATCTCTACGTCAGCAACCTCTCTTACCAGCTCACCGATGCTGAGCTGAGGGAAGCCTTCGAAACCCACGGCATGGTCAGCAATGCCCGTATCATCCTCGACCGCGAAACCGGACGCTCCCGTGGCTTCGCCTTTGTGGAAATGCCAAACGACGATGAAGCCCGCGCGGCTCTCAACGCCATGAACGACTTTGAAGTTCAAGGACGCCCGCTCAAGGTCATTGAAGCACGTCCGCGTGAAGATCGACCGTATCAAGGCAAGCCCAGTGGTGGCGGCGGTGGCGGCGGCGGCGGTGGATTCAGACCTCCCGGTGGTGGGGGCGGCGGCGGCGGCTACTCTGGCGGCAGTGGTGGAGGCGGCGGCGGTGGCGGTGGCGGATTCCGCGACAAAGGCAAAAAGAACTGGGATCGCGGCAAGCGTGACGGCTTTGGTGGCGAAAGCGGCGGCGGTGGCGGCGAATGGGAGTAAACACCTCGTCCTCAATTAAACATTTCAAATGGCGCTGGCAGTAATGTCCGCGCCATTTTTCTGAACGTAGCCCGCGACTCCGCTCGCGGGTGTTGTGACTCGCGATGAGATTCGCGAGCTAAGTTGTTCATCGCAGTTGATCGAAAACTTCCACCAGCTTCAATGCCTTCTCTCCCGGCAGCACCCCAACCTCCATCTGGTTCATCACATAAGCAAAACTAAGGCTGCGTTCGGGATCGGCAAAACACAGACTGCCGCCCGCGCCCGGATGCCCAAAAGCGGTGAGCGAACTTCCGAAAAGCGCGCGAGTCTTCTTTCCAACCGCGTCCACCGGATCGCGCATCATGCCTGCGCTGAAGGCAATATCTGAGCACAAGACGGCATCCATGCCTTGAGAGAGAGTCTGCCCCAGCGCCTGAATGACCCGCTCCGGCACCACTTGCCGCCCACCCCATCGCCCACCGTTGGCCAGCATGGCATAGAATTTTCCCAAAGCCGACGCCGTGCCCACCCCGCCCATGCTGGCCAAGCCGAGTGCCCATGTTTCTGGCTGGTTCATCTGCTGGATGGAGTTCAATCCGGCAGGCGATTGGAAGGCTCGTTGCGACAAGGAGCCGCGCGTATTCATGGCCTGTAAAAATGAATCCTGCGCCGAGCCCGTTCGCAGCTTGCCGGGGTAAAGTGTCGCCACCCGCGACGCCTGATCGGGCGGCAGACCGATCCAGAAATCCAGCTCCAGATGAACTCCAATACGTTCGTGTAAATATATTCCTAATCTCTTATTACCAATTAAATAGCATATGATTTGCTCAATAATAAAGCCAAATGTTCTGGCGTGATAAGCCTGACACGTTCCGGGCGAAAAAAGTGGTGCTTGTTCTTCTATGGCATTGATCACAGCCTCGTATTCCTTAATCGAAACCTGCGTATCCAGCGCACACAACCCGGCAGTATGACTGAGCACTTGCGCAAAGGTAATCTGCTCCTTTCCGGCCTTGGCAAACCCCGGCCAGATTTCGCAAACCCGGGCATCTAGCGTCAACCCCGCCTCATCCAAAGCGAGCAAACAAGCCACAGCCGCCGGCCCTTTGGTCGCGCTCCAGACCGGCACCAGCGTTTCCGTTGTCCATTCTCGAGTGCGTTCCCGATCCATATGCCCGCCAGCTAGAGACACAATTTCCTCCTCGCCGTGCCAGACGCTGACCGACGCGCCGATTTCGCCGCGCTCGCGGAAATTTTGCGCAAAGACCTCCGCGAACTTCTCGCGGACTTGATCTGAAAGTGCCGACTTCATCGCAGGTTTAGACTAAAAAAAATGCATCAGGGAATACAGACACTCTCTCACAAACTGAATCTGGAGAACTCCATCAGTCATTACATATTCGTGTTCATTCGTGCCCATTCGTGGTTTCCACCCCGGCTCCTAATTTAAAGCTTATCCTTAATCGTCTCCAAATCAGGGTCAAATCGCGCCGACCGACGCAGGCTCGCGTCCATCTCGAAGGATTTGCGGAGCATCTCCATGGCCCCAGTCACGTCGCCCAGTCGCGCTCGATAGCACCCCGCATTGTAGAAGAACACCGGCTTTTCATGCAGGGTCGGTGGTCCATTCAATAAAATATTCAGGGCCTCGCTGGTGCGCCCCAGTTCATGCAGGCAGTAGGCTTCGTGAATGAATCCGCTCGGCTCGGATGGTGCCGACTCCCGCAGTCGATTTGCGACCGCCAGTGCATCCGACCAGCGAGCCTGACCCATCAAGCTCAGCGCTAGAATTTCCAGCACATCGGCGCGCCCCAGCAATTTGCCGGGCAGTGCGTGCAGTTCCTGCCAGACGTCGCGAAACATGCCCAGTTCCAGATAGCCCTGAGCGGCAATGATCTTGCGTTCGTGTTCTTCCATGTCCTGACAATTCATACGCCTGCACGGTTCCGTTTGCAGGTCGCTGAATGAGAACGTAAATCTTGCCGATGAACAAGGCTTTTGTTTTGGGCGCCGGGCTAGGCACACGGCTCCGGCCCCTGACGGATCAGTTGCCGAAACCCCTCATTCCGGTCTGCAACCGGCCATTGATCACCCATGCCTTCGATCATCTTCTCTCATGCGGCGTGCGCGAGTTCATCGTAAACACGCATCATCTGCCGGAGAAATATGCGGGGGCGTTTCCTGATTCCATTTACCATGGCGCGCCCATCACCTTCCGACACGAACCCGTGCTGCTAGAAACTGCGGGAGGCATTGCCAACATCGCCGACCTCGTCCACGACGAAACATTCCTCGTCTATAACGGAGACATTCTCACCAATCTGCCGCTGCTTCCCTTGATCCAGGAACACGAACGCAGCGGCAATCTCATCACTCTCGCCCTACGCTCCAGCGGCCCCGCGCGACACATTGCGTTCGATCCCTTCAGCGGGCGTATCTCAGACATCCGCAACAAACTCGCTACCGGAAATCCCGGCACGCATCAGTTCACCGGCATCTACGCCGTCAGCCCCGGCTTCCTCCAACACCTCACTCCGGGCAAGATCGAATCCGTCATCCCTGTCTTCCTCAAGCTCATCCAAAGCGGTGCGCGAATCGGCGGCATGGTCCTTGATGAAGGCAATTGGCGCGACTTGGGAGATCGCGAAAATTATCTCGCCGCCCATCAGGAATTTTTCAGAGACGGCAGCAACATTAATCCCATCTCGCCCACCGCTCGAATCCATCCCACCGCCCGGCTGCTCGGAGCCACCGTCATCGGAGACAACGCAGAAATCAGCGCAGGCGCTATCCTAGAAGACTGCATCCTCTGGCCAGAAGCCCGTGTCGCAGAAGATGCCAACCTCAAATCCTGCATCGTGCGCAGCGGCATGACCGCGCAGGGCACGCTGCGCAATGCGGACGTGTGAGCTTGCATTCCGCCCCGCCCCGCCGAACACTCCGCGCCCATGCTTTCAGAAGCCGAACTGCTCGAACACACCCGCCTTGCCTTGACGGAATGGCCTGCGCCTGCCCGTCTCGCGGCCATCTTGAAGGGTGGCTCGGATCGCCACTACTATCGCGTCCATTTTGAAGACACATCCGCGCCTTGCGTCATCCTCATGGCTTACACGCTGGCGCGACCCGACAATCCGCGCTTTGTCCCGGCCACGGAACGGCTGATAAATCTCGGCATTCGCGTGCCATCCATTTACGCGCACGACACTCAAAACCTTCTCGTCTGGCTGGAGGATCTTGGCAGCGTGGACTTGCACGCTATTCGCCATGAATCATGGGAAACACGCCGCCCCGTTTATGAAGACGCACTGCGCGAAGTTGCGAAGCTCCACGCTGTAGATGCCGCCGCACTGACCGAGTCCGACCTTGCGGAAATGGAATTGTGTTTCGATGAAAAACTCTATGAGTGGGAGCAGAACTATTTCCTCAGCCATTACGTTCGTGACCTGCGTCAACAAGATACAAGCTGCGCGTCACTGAATGGCGCACACGATGCGCTGCGCCAGCTTCGGCTCCATCTCGCTTCACTCCCGCGTGGTCTGGTGCATCGAGATTTCCAAAGCCAGAACATTCTTATCCGCAACGATGCAGCCTGGCTCATCGACTATCAAGGCACGCGGCCCGGTCTCGCCGAATACGATCTGGCTTCCTTGTTGCTCGATCCTTATGTGAACCTCACTGATGACGAGAGAAATTCCCTGCTCGCATGGTATGCCAATCACACCGCGCGCGATTTGGCCGCGTTGCGCGAGACCTATTATCTCTGCGCTGCGCAGCGTCTTATGCAGGCCATCGGCGCTTATGCCAATCTCAGCCGCAATCTCGGAAAGCCGCACTTTGCCCAGCACATCCCCGTCGCGCTCGCGCGTCTCTCCGCTGTGTGCGCGGCGCATCCGATGCTCGAACCCTTGCAAACATTGACCACAATCGACTGACAATCCGATGGCCAACGCCGATTATCCAGCCCCCATCCAGCATCTCATGCTCTTGTTGAAGTCCCTGCCCGGACTCGGTCCGCGCAGCGCGGAACGCCTTGTGCTTTGGCTCATGGGGCGCGGTGCCGATCGAGTCCCTGAACTCGCAGAAGCTCTCGCCCATCTGCAGGCGCGTGTTACTGAATGTCCCGACTGCGGTTTCTTCATGGAGCGCGAAGCCGCCTGCCTGTTTTGCCGCAACGAAAAGCGCAATGCTAAACTAGTCTGCGTTGTCGAGTCTGCCGCCGATGTGCTTCGCCTCGAACGCAGCGGCGCGTATGCCGGACTGTATCATGTGCTCGGTGGTAAACTCTCGCCGCTGGACAACGTCACTCCCTCCGACCTGCGCATTGAAGACCTTCTGCGTCGCGTGCAAGAGCAACCGCCAGAAGAAGTCATCATCGCCCTCAGCTCCGATGTCGAGGGCGAATCGACCGCACACTATCTCGCCGATCTCTTGCGCGCCTCAGGAGCGAAGGTCACGCGCCTCGCGCAAGGTATGCCCGCTGGCGGCGGCTTGGAGCATGTTGATGAATTGACTCTACATCAGGCGCTCAGTGGACGGCGCTTACTCGCGGAGTAAAATCATAATCCTCCTATGTTGCGCGTGATCCTCGGCAAACTCCCCCGCTATTCTGCGGCGATGGCTGCTGGAGCTTTGCTGACTACGGCTTATGCCCCGCGTAATCTGGGCCTGATGATCTGGTTCTGGATGCTGCCGCTTCTCATCGCGCTTTGGATTGGAAATGGAAAAAAAATCTGGAGCGGTTTTCGGCTCGGTCTAGTCGCAGGACTTACGTTCTATATTCCGAATCTCGCATGGGTTCGGCATTCTTCCCGCGTCATCTATGGCGCGATGGACGAACGCTGGATGGGCTGGCCTGTCGAACTCTTGGGCTGTGGAGCAGTGCTAGGACTGGCCGGATACCTCGCGCTCTATTGGGGCTTATGGGGCGCATTCGCTGCAACCATCGGCAGACCGCGCATCGGCCCGAACCATCTCGCCTCCAATGGGGCAATGTTTAGTCTCTCACTAGAGTCACTGCGCTCTGCATTCCTCAATGCTGCCGCATGGACGGGGCTTGAATGGTTGCGCGGGGTTTTGCTCACCGGTTTCCCTTGGAACGGACTCGGCGTGCCGATGGCCTCACAACTTTCGCTCATCCAATCGGCTGATCTCGTTGGTGTCACGGGTCTTTCATTTCTGCCAGTTTTCTGCGCGTGTATCGCCTTCAACACTGCTCTGCGTTTTCGCGAAGAAGCCCGCACTTCTCGAGTGCGTCCCCATCTGGATTTTTTCTTTGCCGTGGGTCTGGTGCTCTTAAACTTCCTCTACGGTTTTCGCGTTCTTTCTGCGCCTGCTTCTAAAGACACGATTCCGCTCAATGTTCTTCTGGTGCAGCAAAACATCGCTCAAGCCACAAAATGGAGCGGCAAGCACACCGAGGAAATCTACCAGGGCTACGGCCAACTCACCCGCCTCTTTGCCAGCCGTGATTCCGCCCATGTCCCTGATCTCGTCATCTGGCCTGAGAGCGCACTGCCCCTAGCCTTCCACGACCCGAACCATATTCCCTTTCTCAATGAACTGCTGTCGTCCGGAGATTTCTCGCTACTCACTGGCGTGGACATCCTGATGCCCAATGAACCGGCCTACACCGGCGCGGCTCTGATGCGCGGCAGCTTCGACAACCACCAGCTCTACCGGAAAATTCAGCTTGTTCCTTTCGGCGAATATCTTCCGCTCCGTTCTGTGCCGCTAGTGGATAAGCTTCTCGGTGGAATCCTGCCGGGTGACTTTGCACCTGGTAATTCGACCGAGCCGTTCATGCTTGAGAAGCCCGCAGGCGTCCAAGTGATTCCACTGATCTGTTTTGAAGACACCTTCGGACGTCACGCGCGCAAGTTCGTTAACAGCGATCACCCGCAGCTTCTCGTGAATTGCACCAATGACGGATGGTTTCTGCATAGCGAGGAAAATGAACAACACCTTGCCAACGCGCTTTTCCGTTGCGTCGAGTTACGCCGCCCGATGGCACGCGCAGCGAACACCGGCGTGTCCTGCTTCATCGACAATTTTGGCCGTATCAATAAAGACGACCGACTGACTGATCGAAAGAGCGGAAGTGTTTTTATCAAAGGATGCAAATCCAAAGAAATCAGACTTGAAAAAAATCCCCCTCTAACATTTTATGCCAGACACGGCGACCTGTTCAGCATCACCATGCTGGGCATCACCGCGCTGGTGGTGACAGCAGTTCTTTCACGGCGTATCAAGAGAGTCACGCGTTAACTCTGCTCCATCATCAAGCTGGATATGAACGGTCATCATCCGATTAATCTAGTGATTCACTAACTTTCATTATGCCCGCCTATTCCGATCCATTTCGCGAAGCCCGCATCGCCACAGGAGTATTGAAGTGTCCATTCCATGGCGAGGATATCACGATGATCCTGCGCCACGGAGATGTGCGCGAAGCGGCAAAAGACTGGAAGACCTTCAGCTCCGACGCGCCCTTCCGGGTGCCCATTCCTTCCGAAGAAGCGATGCGCTCAATGCGCCAGCTTCCCATCGAGACCGATCCGCCGGAACACACAGACTACCGCAGCATCGTGGAACCATTTTTCCAACGTGCAAAAAATCCCGAAGTGATCGCAAAAGTCGAGGCCCTGCTCGGCGACATGATGACGCGTGCATTCGTCCGCGACAGCATTGAGATCGTGAATGAGTTCGCGTTGCCCCTGCAATCACAAGCACTGACATATTTGCTGAACACCTCCGAAGAGGAGGCTCAAACTTGGATCGGCTGGGGCATACACGTTTTCAAAAAAGAAGATGGCGAGTTCAAAAAAAGCCGCCAGCTCGAAGACTATCTGCAAAATAAATTCGATGAAGTCGAGTCCAGTCCATGCGCGGATTTTTTCAGCGCACTCACTGAAGCAACTTTCCGCGGGCGCAAGCTTACTCGCGAAGAATGCATGGGGTTCGGGAATCTCGCTTTCGCCGGCGGGCGCGACACGGTCATCCACACGATCTCATGTGCGCTGGGCTATCTCGGTGATCATCCCGAGGCGCTAGAATTCTTGCGCGAGGACCCACAACGAATCGTTCTAGCATGCGAGGAATTCTTTCGTGTTTTCATGCCACTCACCCATATCGGTCGGGTGTGCCCGGCAGACACGGAAGTGAACGGTGCTCAGGTGAAAGCCGGCGAACGAATCTCGCTCTGCTGGTCATCGGCAAATTTTGACGAATCCGTCTTCTCGGATGCACACGACATCAAACTCGACCGTAAGCCAAACCCTCATTTATCCTTCGGGTTCGGCAAGCATCTCTGCCTCGGCGCACCCCATGCGCGTCTCATCTTGCGGACACTGCTGAAACTCTGTTGCGAGCGAGTAAGACGAATCGAAATTCTCGATGCCAAGGAGCGCGTCGAGCACGAGGCAATGTTTGATCGCAAACTCGCCTACGATTCGTTGACGGTGAAATTTCTGCCCATTTAATAGCTCCCGTGACCAACCATTGCGGAAACAGCAAAATAGATACAGCTTTAAAGAACCGGAATAAACATCCGTGCGATGCCGTCTCTGATGCGAATCGGGAGGCTGGCAGAACTTAGTAGTTCTTGGGTGATCTCTTCGCTCTGCGCGAATTTGCGACTGAACTCAGCATTCAATTCACTGGCGAGTTTTTCATCGAAACACGCGAGATTAAACTCAAAATTCAAACGTAAACTGCGCGGGTCCCAATTGGTGCTGCCGATGAGCGACCAGCTCCCATCAACGGTCATGAACTTGGTGTGATCGAACAAGCCCTCGCTCTCAAAAATTTTTACACCTCGATCAAGCATATTGGGATACAACGTGCGAGCCGCCCAGCGCACGGGAGGAATGTTATTGCGGCGCGGTGTGATGATCTTCACGTCAACTCCGCGCAAGCTGGCGAGGTTCAGCGCCCATTGAATTTGCGGGTCAGGCAGGAAGTAGGGCGTCATCACACGAATCTCACTATGGGCGGCATTGATCGCGGCAAAGATAGCCTTGGGCATCACTTCCAAATCCTCATCAGGACCATCGGGCACTCCGATCGCGGCCACGTCTCCGCAGGGTGTGATCTCAGGATACCAGAGATCACCGCTCAGGACTTCATCAGCGCAGTAAGCCCAGTCCTCGGCAAAAGAACGCTGAAGCTGATGCACGACCGGGCCTTCCACACGGAAGTGCATATCGTGCACTGGGCTTTTCGGATTCTCGGCAACCATGTTCCCCTGCCGGATGTTCATTCCACCAGTGAATCCTAGCTGTCCGTCCACGACGAGAATTTTCCGGTGGTTCCGCAAGTTCATCGTGAGCAATCGTAAAACGAAACGATGTGGCATGAACCGAACAGCCTTCACCCCGCGGTGCGCGAGAATGCGTGTCACTGGCGGCCACGAATAGCGCGTGCCAGCATCATCGACCATGACTCGCACCTCGACCCCGCGCCCCTTGGCTGCGACCAGTTCTTCCACGAATTTTTGTCCAATTCCCTTGGCCTCAAAAATATAACTGCAAAGTGTGATCGAGCGCTTTGCGGACTTGATCGCCGCCACCATTTCTGTCATGGCCTCATCTCCAGTGCGATAAATAACAATCTTGTTTCCAATCGTGAACTCATAGCGCGACACCCGTTCCAGTGTCGCCGCCAAGCGTCGCAGCCCCTTAATCTCGGGAAATGATTCCCACGGGCTTTCGGGAACAGCATCACCGACTTCAGTCTTGAGCGAGTCCATACCGCTGCGATATTTTTTTACAGTTCGGCGCAACCGGTTAATGCCAAAAATCGTGTAGAATGCCGCGCCCAACAGTGGAACAAAAATAATGATGACCGCCCAGAAAGTCGCGGGGCGCGAGTCGCGCTGCTTCAGAATCACATGGGCAAGCCCAAAGAATAGCGCAGCAAGTTCTAAGCAGACAATGAACCATTGCCATGCAGCACCGAGCTGAATCCAGAATTGAGGAAGCATGCGCCATCATACGCGGGGCACGCATCATCGCAAATCACAGCTGTTGCAAGGTAGCCTGACTCTCCAGAATCGGGCATCAAATACCCAGCGCATTCTAACGCCCCTGACCCGACTCTGGAGAGTCAGGCTACGAATGCGATTTGAAGCTTAATGCAAAATTATAGCCCCGGGTCGTCCTTGTCAGAATCCAATGAAGGAGCTTCTCCTCCACGCAGCAAATAAGCGAGATGCGGTGTGTATAGCTCTGGTTCTAGAAGAAAGGAATCATGGCCCTTCGCCGAATGCACAGTGATATGCATGACGGATACACCAGCGTCCTCAATGTATCGCACCAACTCGGCCTGTTCCTCGGGATAGAAACAGAAATCCGAATCAATGCTGAAGACCAGATAGTGATGACCCGCACGTCGGCTGATGGCAAAGAGTGCACCGTAATTATCTACGCCAGCATCGCGCAGCGGATCGTAGCGCAGCCACATGTTGCAGATGCGGAGATAAGTATTGGCATCGAAACGCTTCACGAATTTTTTTCCCTGATGCAGCATGTAGCTCTCGACGTTGTGGCCGACCCGATACCATGAAAGTTGGTCCTCCGCCTGAATGACATCCGTGCGCGCGCGGCGCTCGATGGCATCGAGGTGAACAAAGGTCTTGTGCGAGATCATGCGCGCGAGGGCCAGTCCATATTCGGGCGGAGTGCCGTCATAAAAATTCCCGCCTTGAAAATGCGGATCGTTTTCAATGGCCATGACCTGTTCAAAGACATGCAACCGGTTCAGCACCGTCGTGCGCGGGCCAGTGGCGATCCCGACGATGAGCCGCACCCTGTCGGGAAATATTGTGGCCAGATTCAACGCCATCAAGCCGCCGATGGAAGCACCCACCACAGCGTGCAAGATCGCCACCCCGAGATGATCAAGCACTAACATCTGCGAGCGCACTACGTCCGATGTCAGCACTGGAGGAAACTCTGCGCCGTAGGGCTTTCCGGTCTTCGCATTGACCGTGGCCGGGCCAGTGCTGCCGTAGCAGCCGCCAAGAAAGTTCGCGCAAATGACAAAGTATTTGTTGGTGTCGAGAGCCTTGCCTGGCCCGATGAACAAATCCCACCAGCCATTCTCGCAGTCCTCCGTCCAGCGACCATTGGCCTGCGGCACACTGCGACAGACACCGGCAGCGTGCTGGCTGCCTGACAGCGCATGGAACAACAAAATCGCATTACTCTTGTCGGCATTGAGTTTGCCGTAGGACTCGTAAGCTATCGATACGTCATCCATCTCCGCGCCATTGGCAAAACGGAACGGCTGCTCAGGAGTGCCGATGCGGAAAATCTGGGACTGTGTCTCAACTGGATGCTTGGCGGACATGTGGGGGAAACCATCCGCATGAACGGGCGCGGGGCAAATGAAAACAAGACAGCTTATGGCGGTCTAGGATAAGCCAGCACATCAGGCTGTGCCCTCCGTGCTCCGCTCAAACTCATTGCGGCATCTTAACTATGCTTTGTTACCAACTCACCCGGAAGCCGCCCAGCACAGATTGGTCTTCGTAATTCTCGCGTCCTAGGTTCGCTTGATAGGCGAGGTAAATGGCGTAACGACGCCAGGCGACGTTCAGGGCGGAGGTGAGTAGCAGGCTATCACGCCCAACCTTTGGCCCATACACGGTGAAGAGTCTGCTGGCATCATTGGAGAAACGCGCGTCCAAAGGAAGCTGGTCATCGAGGAACTCATGCTGCCACTGCGCGCTGAAGGAAGGTGTAACTCTCACCATGCCCATGTGGGTGGTGTAGGCCACGCGCGGGCCGATGCGACTGCGCAGGGAACTTGCGTGTTGTGATTCTATTTTCAGCGGCACCAGCGAGCCGACTTCATCGAAGCCATCAATGCCCACTATCGTGTAGAGCAGCGAGGCCATCGGTGTGACGGTCCAGCGGCCCAGCTTGATGTCGTAGCCCATGCCCAGGTAGCTGTCGAACTGCACGCCGCTGGTGCTGCCGTGGGCATCGCCGAGAAACGCGCTGCGATTGATGTCGTAGCTATTGTAGCCTCCGCCGACTAGCCCCTCGGTGTAGAAACCTCCATTTTGATACATGCCGTAAAGTGCGACCTTCACACCGTCGGATTTCACCTTACTGTTGTCGAGGAAGTCGCTTTGCGAACGTGAGTAGCCAATGCTCACGCCAGCCAGAAAGTTATTACTCAGCCGACAGTCCACACCCAAGGAGGTGCCTACGGATTTTCCGTCGAGGTCCCCATTAGTGGCAAAATCTCCGGTGCCGGTGATGAAGAATCCCCAGCGCGCATCATCGTCCACCTCCACTTCTTTGGGCTGCACACCCTCGCCGCCCGAACCGCTCTTGCCGCTCTTGCCACCCCACGCATTCTTGCCACCCCGTGGGTTCTTCCCGCTCCACGGGTTTTTACCGCTGGGGGTAGGATTGGGGTTAGGGCTGTAAACATCCGGCGCGCCTGATGAACCCGAACCGGCGCGGATGTCTGCGAAGCGCTGCTGCAAGCTGAACACTTCGCTGTCGAACTGGGCAAAGCCGAGGGAGTAGATGGAGGTCAGTCCCTGCGCCGAAAACGAATCAACCACCTGCGCCGAGAGGATTAGGGCCTTCTTAAGTTCGGCAACGGAGGCGGCATTGTTATTCGCGCCGCCGTTTCCCG
>JBBRNC010000006.1:0-111940 GCA_038230495.1 Verrucomicrobiales bacterium | reverse complement strand
TTAAAGAAGCAATGTGGCGAGAACATGACCCGATGCAAGTTCGGTCTGCCTAGACTTCAGTTCTTACAATATTCGTAACTATTCAGGTCATATGGAAAAGACACTTTGTTTCGCCCTTTCAGGGCTGACTTGCGCTGGGTTCTAACCCAGGGCGGCACTCGTTCCTCGCTTGCCCTGGGCTGGCTTGTGTAGCGCCTTTGGTGCAACGGAAACGGGCAGTAAAGTATGGCCATTGGCGCAGTGGAATTTCAGGCCAACGGCCTGCTACAAGCCAGCCTAGGGCAACGCCCTAGGACGCAAGTCATGCGTTGATCCAGCCCTGAAAGGGCGGCACAAGGGATCTTCGGCATGTCCTGAATAGTTACCAATTTTCTTACTGGCACGCGCGCCGCATTTCCGGTATCATCGCGATTGAAATCAATCTACTCATTATGAACACAACCAACGGTTCCATTCATCCGGTCATCAAAGCTCTCGTGGCGGGTTTTTCCCTCATGATGATGTCCGCCTTAGTCTGGTATTCCCATATCCAAGCCCAGTCGAAGCCCGCTTCTTCCGACGGCGCACCGGCAGAGAAATCACCCGCCACAGCTATTGTCCCGTCTGGCGTTGCCCAGACTACGACTGAACAGCAACATTTGATCCTGATGTCGGGTTCAAAATCTTTCACCGGCACCACCACATTGAACGCCGGGACACTTGCGCCGCAAAAAGCTCCTCAGCCTCAAACTGAAGAGCAACGCAAAGTATTGATGCAGAGTTCAAAAACCACTGTTATAACCCAGTTTATCGAAATAACACAGCAGCCGGAAACTCTTAGCGGACCGGCCAAAAGCACAGACGCAAAAAACAAAACCGGGCAGGCTCAGCCCCAAGCGAGCGGTGCCGTAGCAATACCAGATCAAAAGGCTGTAGAAAAATCACCGAAGACGGAGGTGCCTCAGGGAACTCTCATGCTGGGATCGAAATCCATGGGACAGCCCGTTTTCAGCACCAGAAAAATAAGCCCGCCAAAACCTGATGAATCAAAGAAAATTCTTATGTTCGGATCGAAGGCTCCAGCCATGCCCTTAATCAGCCCCGAACAAAAAGCAGCCCCGCCGGTTGAGCCGCAAAAAGTGCAGCAACAAAAACAGGCGAAGACACCGGCCCAACAGTCTGCGCCGTGACTATCTGGACAACCATCGCTCTGTCCGGGCTAAGTATTGTTTTTCTGGCTCTGGTTTTCAGCCCGCTGGAAAAAGTTTTCCCGGCCAAGAACCAGCGTTTTTTCCGGCCTGAATGGTGGACAGACTTGTTCTTTCTTCTCGGGCAATACCTGCTCTGGAGCGGCCTCGTATTTGAAGTGCTGTTTCGTCTCCGTGACTGGATCGACATCTGGATGCCGGTTGGATTTCGCGCATCGGTGGCCTCGCAACCTTGGTGGGCGCAAGCCATTGAGGTGGTCGTGCTAAGTGATTTTCTAGTTTACTGGGGACATCGCCTCCAGCACCGGATCGGTTTTCTCTGGCGCTTTCACTCCATCCATCACAGTGCCGAGCACCTCGACTGGTTAGCGGCACATCGCGAGCATCCCATCGACACGATTTACACCATCGGCCTGATCAACTTGCCCGCGTTCATTCTCGGCTTTCCGCTGCACACTCTTGCAGGCTTCATCGCCTTTCGCGGCATCTGGGCCATTTACATTCACTCGAATGTGCGACTACCGCTCAAGCCAATACGCTGGCTCATCGGCGCGCCTGAATTGCATCACTGGCATCACGACCGGGACCGTGACTTCGGGAATTACGCCAACATCTCGCCACTGATGGACATCATCTTCAGGACCCATCATTGCCCCGATCACGAACCGGAAGCCTTCGGCATCAAAGAACCCATTCCGAGAAGTTATCTCGGACAATTACTGCATCCATTCAGGAGAAAGAAGTAGGGGGATTTACAAGCCTAGCCCAGGAGGCAAGCCCATGCCTTGAGTCAGTTTGCCCATCTCACCAGCGGCGAGTTCCTTGCTCTTCGCGAGAGCCTGTTGCACGCCGCTCAAGACGAGGTCTTCGAGCACTTCGATATCATTGGGGTCCACGATCTCCTTGCTGATCTTGATCGCGGTGATCTCCTGCGCCCCAGTGGCAGTCACGGTCACGCGACCTCCGCCGACACTGACCTCGATGGATTTCTCAGCAAGGTCTTCCTGCGCACGAGCCATGTCGGTCTGCATGCGCTGCATCTGTTTCATCATTTTCTGGATGTTCATAAATTTATTAGTGAGTATTTAGATCAAGCTTCGTCTCGCTTCAATTCGCAAGCAGCGTGGCCTTGAATTTTTCAACGGCTTTTTGGATCAAGGGATCTTCGAGATCATCCTTCGCGGTAGTGACTGGCGCAGACTTAGGTTCCTCCGCTTTCGCTGCTGCAGGCTTGGCCGCAACTGGCTCGGGAGCAGGCTCTTCGATATGCGGCTTCAACTGAAGATTCGGATCCAGCACCACCTGAAGTTGAACAGCGCGACCAAGAAGTGATTGGCAGACTTCCTCCAGATATTTTTTCGTCGTATCGCGCAGAATATTATCGCGTGCGGCAGTCTCGCTTTGCGGTAATCCAATTTTCACCACGCGACCTTCGCAAGACAACAGCGTGGCTGATTCCACCCAGTGCGCCATCAAGGGACGTTCTTGATGCATATGCTCAATGACCTGCTGCCAGAAGTCTCCCGTTGCTGCGGGCGCAGTTGCAGCCGCAGGAACAGCTTCAACAATAGGCTTGGCCGCGACGGGCGATGCCACTTGCACGGACTTAGGCGCGGCAACCGCAACAGCCGGTGCTGCACGCTGCACGGGAGCGGCAGCACGCGCTACCGGGGGGTTGCCGCCAATGGCCGCGATGACTTCGCTGAGTGTAACTTCGCCAAGAGTCTGCACGGCTTGAATAACGCCGATCTCAAAATGCAAAAGCTTGTTCCCCGCCCAACGCATCCGCGCATCCACTTCGGCAAGGCCATCCATGACACGCAACAGCGGCTCCGCAGGCCACATCGCCGCTTGCGCCCGCGTCATCGCCGCGACTTCGGGCGAGAGGTCTTCCTCCGCGGCGGCGGCATCCACTTGATGCACCAGCAGTGTGCGCAAATGCTGAATCAAATCCGCCAGCAAGCGAGTGAGGTCTTTGCCCGCATCCACTTGTGTATGCAGTTCGCGCAAGACGCCGACGGTGTCGCGCTCGAGAATGCACAGCGCGAGCGTGGCGATGGCTTCACCGCGCGTGAATCCAAAAATATCCAGCACATCCTGCTCGGCTATCTTACCGCCGCAAAAAGCGACCAGTTGATCGAGCATGGACTGCGCATCGCGCATCCCGCCGTCCGCGCCTTTGGCGATGGCGTAAGCGGCTTTTTCATCGAGGTCGATTTTCTCCAGCGAAGCAATGTGCAGCAGATGTTTCGCGATCAGGCTCGCTGGTATGCGGCGCAAATCAAAGCGCTGGCAACGGCTGATGATCGTGGGCAAAACCTTGTGGGCCTCCGTGGTGGCGAAGATAAACTTCACATGATCGGGCGGTTCTTCGAGCGTCTTCAGCAGGGCGTTGAACGCCGCGGTGCTCAGCATGTGAACCTCGTCGATGTAATAGATTTTGAAGCGTCCGCTCGCGGGAGCGAACTTCACTTCCTCGCGAAGCTCGCGCACCTGATCCACGCCATTGTTACTAGCGCCGTCGATCTCGCGCACATCGAGCGCCGAGCCTCGCTCGATCTCAAGGCACATCGGCTCATCGGGATCGAAGTCCACGCGCGGGCCGTTGGAGCAGTTCATGGCCTTGGCGAAAATGCGCGCCGTAGAAGTCTTGCCCGTGCCGCGCGGCCCAACAAAAAGATAGGCGTGGGCCAGTCGATTCTGCTCAATGGCATTGCGCAGCGTGCGCACGACATGATCCTGCCCCAACACGTCGTCAAAGGTGCGGGGACGATATTTTCTGGCGAAGACCTGATAGCTCACGCGCGCATCCTAGCGGGGTGCGGCGCACTTTCCACCGCGCGTTTAGTTTTTTCGTTTCCAAACCGCCCGCCGCGCCTAATTTACCGCATGAACCGCAGATTGCGCATCATCTCCCTCTATATAACGCTGCCATTTATTCTCGGCAGTTGCGGCATCGTGGGCAAATGGTTGCGTCCCAAGCCCAAGCCGGACAAAACTCCCCCGCATGACTTGTTCATCGGCACCATCGAGTCGGTCAATCCCGAGCAGCATTTCGTGCTCATCCACACCGTGATGCGCACCACGCTACTAGCTGGCACCAAACTGGAAACACGACCCACGACCGGGAGCAAATCCAGACTAACGATTACCCCAGAACAGAAACTTAACTTCCTCGCCGCAGATATCACGGAAGGATTTCCTCTAGTGGGCGAGGCCGTCGTGCTTCCGCCGCAACTCCCCGTGGCAGCAGCACCCGGCAGCACCTTGCCCCCGATTGAGCTGCCCTTGCCTCCCGGAGGTCTGCCACCACCGATCCAGTAAACATGCATGTGAAATTATTTGGCAGTTTAACAACAAGGAAGGATGGCCTCTGGCCGTCCATCAGTTCTTGTATGGCTTAGGACACCACCAGAAACAATTTTTGTTAGAATGAAATAAACATGCTCACCGAATCTGAAGCACTCCAGCGCATCTTGGATGCGGTTACTCCCCTGCCCTCGCAGATGATGCCGCTGACCGACGCGCTGCATCGCTTTGCTGCCGCGTCGGTGGTAGCAATGGTGCCGCTGCCAGGCTTCGACAATTCCTCAATGGACGGTTACGCGCTGCGCGCCATCGACTCCCAAAGCAAGGAACCGCTCCGCGTGATCGGCGAGCAACCCGCAGGTGTCAGCCGCAACCTCAAGCTGGAACCGCACTGCGCCATCCGCATTTTCACCGGCGCACCGCTGCCGAAAAATGTGGACGCCGTCATCATGCAAGAAGATGTCACGACGCAGCATGACGGCGGACAAATCATCTGCAACGAACCCGTCGCGCATCACGAGAATGTCCGACTCAGCGGCTGCGATCTCTGTGTCGGACAGCGCATACTTGATCGCGGCGCGCGTATCACTCCCACGCTACTCGGCGTGTTAGCATCACAGGGCATATGCGAAACATCAGTCTTCTCTGCGCCACGAACTGCGATCATCACCACGGGCGATGAACTTATCGCGCCCGGTGCGCCTTTGCTATCGGGCCAGTTATACAATTCCAATGCCGTGATGCTGCAAATGCTGGTGAAGCAAATCGGCGTCATTGAAGTGACCGTCTCTCATCTGCCCGATGATCTTCAGCGCACGACAGACGAACTGCGCAGCATGATCGAGTCCCATGACTTCATTATCCTCTCTGGTGGCGTCTCCGTGGGCGATCACGACTGCATCCGACCTGCATTAGAATCTCTCGGCATTGCACCGGAATTCTGGCGAGTGAAGATGAAGCCGGGCAAGCCACTTCTTTTCACCAAAGCAAAGCGCAACGATGGCGGCGTCTGCCATATCTTCGGACTGCCGGGCAATCCAGTTTCGTCATTCGTCACGTTCCAGATTTTCGTGCGCCCGGCATTACTAAAGACAATGGGCGCGGTAGGATCATCGCTCCAACTTCCGCAATCTCGCGCCATACTCGCGACCGCGCTGACGAACAAAGGTGATCGCCCGCATTATCTGCGTGGACATTGCGAAGCCGGATGTTTTACCCCGCAAGGTGTGCAACAATCCCACGCGCTATTCGCCCTCAGCCAGTCGAATGCCCTGCTGCGCATGGAGTCGGAAGCATCTCTGAATGCGGGCGCAGAAGTGATCGTGTTGCTGGTGTAGCCTGACTCTCCAGAGTCGGGCATGTTGCACGCCCAATGACCCAATCCACCCGACTCTGGAGAGTCAGGCTACACTCCAACAATCTCATCACAACGGCGTGATCCGGATATTCTTGAACCACACTTCGTCGCCGTGGTCTTGGAGCATCAGCTTGCCCTTGCCGGGTGCGAAGCCGGGCATTTTGGCGAACTTACTCTTCGCGATGCGCTGCTTCCAGTCGTCGCCCTTAGTGTCCGCTTCCACGGCCAGCTTGCCATTTAAGAAGTGCTGGATGACGCCGTCTTTGACGATGACTTTGCTCTTGTTCCATTCACCGGCGGGCTTCACCGCTTTGTCTGGGGCCGCGCCTTTGAGGTCGTAGATGCTGGCGGTGTTATGCGAGTCGCCCTTCTTCGCGTCGGGGTGACGCTCGTCATCGATCATCTGATATTCCACGCCGACTAGGCCGCCCTTAGGACCGCTGGTCACCCAAAATTTCAAGCCGCTATTTGCACCCTGAGCGACTTTCCATTCCCATTCGATCTCAAAGCTCTCGAAGTCTTTTTTGCTGATGAGATCGCCAGCCTTTGCCGCGCGGTGAATGACTCCATCGGCTTCTGCTACCCAGCCCGCAGGCGGCGGTGATCCCTTGGCATCTGTGAAATCAGCAAGGCTGAGCGCAATGGGATCGGCGGCAAAAATGCTGCCAGTGATGAGTATGAGAGCGATGATGTGTTTCATGGAAGATTCAGAATGACTGTTTAAGAAATTTACTGGAGTTCAAGTTGTAAGTTGCTCCTGAACTTGGGCGGTTACGACATTTTGCCGTCACGTTTCGTTTACTGATCGCCCTCATCCCCGGCTTCCGTCTTGGAATCCGTGCAGCACATTTCGCAGGCCTTGATCAGACCGAGAGCCAGCAGCGCGGGGCGCATGAATGGAACGGCCACGGCAGTGATCGTGCCGACGATGACTCGCGTAGGCAGAAGATTGAGCAGCAGTCCGGCACCGAAAGCGGTGGCCACGGCTTTCGCCGGTTCTTTGCGGGCGAACTCTTCGGCCTCGCGCACCAGACGATGGATGCTGAATTCCGTGGTCTCTGCGGCAGTGGTTGAAGTGGGTTGATCAGCGTTCATAAAAGCAAACCCTAGCGCAATCCGTTGAAGACGCGAGCGCAGATTCATCCATCGCCTCGAAGCATTTTGCGTTTTACTTGGCACCCCGGAATCGTATCTCCTCCCATGGAACTCGATCTCGAAGGAAAACATGCTGACCGGGCTTATGCCATGCTCGCATCGCTCGTTACGCCGCGGCCCATTGCTTTGGTCACCACTCTCGGCCCCGATGGGGTGGTCAATGCTGCCCCGTTCAGCTTCTTCAATGTGCTGGGTGCCGACCCGCCCATCGTGGGTTTTTGCCCGGGTGATCGCGCTGATGGGACGCCGAAGGACACAGCGCACAATGTGCGGCTGAATCATGAGTTCGTGGTCAACCTCGTGGATGAAGGCCTTGCTGAAGCCATGAATATGACCGCGGCCTCGCTGCCCTATGGCGAGAGCGAACTGACGCGCGCGGGCTTGAGCACCAGCCCGTCATCTGTCGTGCGCCCACCGCGAATCATGGAAGCGCCAGCGAGCCTAGAATGCGCGGAGTGGGGCACGCTGCAAATCGGCAACAACCGACTGATCATCGGCTTGGTGAAGCGTTTGCATGTGCGCGATGAACTGTTCGATGCGGAGAAGATGCGCATTCGCAGCGAACTTTTTCATGTCGTGGGGCGCATGGCCAGCCCACATTGGTATTGCCGCACGCGCGACCGCTTTGAGATGAAACGGCCTGACTGAAGCCGCGAAGAAAAGTAGTTCTGAGCTTTAGCTCGCAAAAGTGTAGCTTACTTTTGATGACGTATTGCCAGCCATGCTTTTCGCGCTGAAGCGCAAGACTACATTGAGCTGAAAAGGCCTGACTGACGCAACGCCTTCTATCTTGCAAGAAGACGTGCTTCGGACATGTTAAGCAATGCCAGCCATCCGACTTTTCTCTCTCGCCGTTGCTTCGCTTTTGTTCATCGCGAGCTGCGCCACTCCCCCGCCTCAAGTCTTCAGCGGTCAGGAAGGCGGGCCGTTCCGACTGGGCGAAGATGTGCTCACGGGGAATGGCTTCGATCTGCTGCGCGGAAAACGCATTGGATTGATCACCAATCACACCAGCGTGAATGGCGGAGGAACTCAGACGCGTGCGGCTATGCTGCGCGGCGGCGTGAGACTGGTCGCGCTCTATGCGCCGGAACACGGCATTGATGGTAGCATCGTTGCGGGGCGACACTTTGGTTACGTGCGCGACCGCGTGACGGGCCTGCCGGTTCATTCATTGTATGGCGACACGCGCAAACCCACGCCGCAGATGCTCGCGGGCATTGATATGCTGGTGTTCGATTTGCAGGACATCGGCTGTCGCAGTTACACTTACATCAGCACCATGATCGTGGCCATGCAGGCCTGTGCGGAGAATGGCAAGGAGTTCACCGTGCTGGATCGTCCGAACCCGCTCGGCGGCGTGCGCGTGGAAGGCCCGCCCGTTTCTGGCGCATGGAAATCTTTCGTGAGTCAGATCAATGTCCCCTATGTCCACGGGATGACCACAGGTGAACTGGCCATGATGGCCTGCGGCGAAGGCTGGGTCAGCCCGAGGCCAAAACTTCACGTAGTAAAGATGCAGGGCTGGAATCGCAACATGATCTGGCAAAACACGGGGCTGACTTGGCATCGCACATCGCCAAATATTCCTTACGCATCGTCTCCTCTCAATTATGTAGCGACAGGCATCCTCGGCGGCTCAGCGGGTGTGGATGTGGGCATTGGTTCAGAAAATCCTTTTGGCTATGCCGGAGCCAATGGCATCAATGGCGCGGAACTCGCGGCGCACTGTCAGGGTTTCGGATTTCCCGGTGTGAGTTACACGCCCTATGCACGCGGCGGCGCTGGGGGCGTGAGGCTTTCGATTGACCCACGCACACCGGCCAACATTACTGCGCTGGATGTATTCCTGCTCGCGGAGATCAACCGCATGAAAGGCGGCGCGGTTGTCCGCAACATGCGCGGCGACCAGCTTTCGCTTTTCAATAAAGTCTATGGTAGCGACTCCTTGCGAAACGACCTGATGCGCGGGCGATCACCGGCCAGTATCGCCACTTCTTGGCGCGGGTTTGAGGATGGATTCCGCGCAAAGCGGCAGAAGTATTTGTTGTATCCGTGAGAAGATGATGGCTGGATGGACTTAACCGATCAAAACATGGCCACTAAAAAAGCATCTAAGAAAACAGCAACGCCTCCTAAATTCGAAGCCGAGGTGATGGCCCGTGCGGCAGCAACTTACGCCGACAACAAGAAAGCCGAGGACATCGCCATTCTCGACCTGCGCGGCATCTCGTCCGTGACGGACTTCATGGTAATTTGCAGCGTCGCCTCCATGCCACAACTCCGCGCCGTGCGTGATGAGGTTTGGGACGAGTTCTCGAGGAACCACCAGATGAAGCCCATCGCTTCCGACACCAACTTGGAAAGCCTCTGGATCATCCTGCACTACGGTCAGGTCATGGTGCATGTCTTCCTCGCAGAGCGACGTGACTTCTACGCACTGGAAGATCTCTGGAGCGATGCGCCCCGCGTCGAATGGTCAACGCCCGCGCCGCCCAAGAAAAAAGTCGCGGCCAAGAAGAAAATTGCAGCACCGAAAAAGAAAGCGACGCGGAAGGTTGCCAAAAAGAAAACGGCGAAGGCAAAATGAAAGTCGAGTTGATCAATACCGGGACCGAACTGCTCCTCGGCGATGTGATCAATACCAACGCCGCGTGGCTAGGGAGGCATCTTGCGGAGCTGGGGCTGAGCGTGCAGCGCAGCGTCTGCGTTCCAGATGGAATGGCCATTCGTGAAGCGCTGGATGAATCCTGCCGTCGCTCTGACATTGTGATTGTCACTGGTGGGCTGGGGCCGACTTCGGATGATGTTTCACGCGAAGCTGCTGCGGAGGTTTTCGGCCTGCCGATGGAGCCAGATAACCATGTCCTTCGCGAGCTGGAAGAATGGTTTGCCAAGCGCGGCAAGACGGTCAACGAACACAACAAGCGCCAGGCGATGGTTCCCATAGGCGCGGAAGTTTTGTTGAATCCGAATGGCACTGCGCCCGGTTTGTTCTTTCATCCGAATCTCGGCAAGGCAAAGGGATTGAACTGCGCTGTGTTTCTCCTACCGGGTCCGCCGCGCGAACTGAAACCGATGATGGAGAACGAAGCCGGGCCGCGAATGCGCGCCTTGCTGCCGAGCGCAGAAGATCGTGTCTGTCGCTATTTCAAATTCACCGGACTGGGCGAGTCGGAGATTTCCACGATCTTGCAGGACAAGCTGGAGGCCATCAATGACATGGAAATCGGCTACTGCATCGGCAAGGGCGATGTGGATGTGCGACTCGCGGGTTCGGCACAAGCGATTGAACAAGCCGCGCGACTTTGTCACGAGAAACTGGCGGAGTTTTTGATCTCGGATGATCGGAAGTTGCTGGAAGAAGTCGTGGTGGATTTGCTCACGCAGAAACACGAGCGCGTGGCCATTGCCGAATCTTGCACGGGCGGATTCATCGCGCATCGGATCACAAATGTGAGAGGCGCCTCGAATGTTTTTGAGCAAGGCTTTATCACGTATGCGAACGAAGCCAAGACGCAGCACCTCGGAGTTCCGGCTGAACTCATTGCCGCGCACGGTGCCGTGAGCGAGCAGGTCGCCGCAGCGATGGCGGAAGGTTGCCTGCGCGTGAGCGGTGCTGACCACGCCATTGCCGTCACCGGTATCGCGGGGCCGAGCGGCGGGTCGGCGGGAAAACCAGTGGGCACAGTCTTCATTGCTGTCGCCTCCCGGAATGTGCCCACCGTAGTGCGGAAGCGCTGGTTCCGGGGCGAGCGCGAATGGTTCAAAACACTGACCAGCCAAACCGCGCTAGATTTTCTGCGCCGTCGCATGTGCGGATTTGTGATTCCAGAGTAGAGTGGCAACTCGTCGAGGTGCAACAGCCTCGCGTCAGTGCATTTAAAATCATGGTCATCTCGCCCATCAATTCAGAAGCGGACTTCAATCAGTCCGGCATCAATAGCCGTGTCCGCATAATCTGGTCGGCGTGGAAAAAGATAATCACAGTGTTCACGGTCTTCATGCTTCTTTGTCCCGTTCATGCCGACGTGAAAAAGAAAGGTGACGATAAAAAGAAAGATGAACCTTATGCACCCGAAGTGCGTGACATCAGCGCGAGCTTCGTCGCGGGCCAGTCAGTGGACATCGAACTCGCCGCATCAGTAGGCACACTCAAACAAGTGGAGTTCCTTATTCGTCAGGCACCGCAAAACGGAACTCTCTCCGCAGTGCGCCCACATCCTCGCGACACCAACAAAGGCATCGTCACTTACACACACCGCGACCACAGCGCGCCGCTGGCGGATCGTTTTACGTTCGCCAGTCGTGTGGAGGGCGGGCCAATGTCGGCGGCTGGCACGGTGACACTCACCGGGCGCGGCTTCAAGTCCAAGGTGGAAGTCGTGAATGTGACGATAGCGGATCGGGTGTTTCCCGGCGGCGAGTCCTCAATGAAAGTCACATTGAAAAATGTCGGCGATGCCCCTTTTGCCAGAGACATGAAATGGGAAGCACCATGGCGCGGGCCACCGCGCATTGAGATGAAGGCAGGAGAGAAAGCAGACTATGTCATCGTCTTCAAGCCGGACAAGATTGGCATCTTCCGCTCTTCCGTGGAAATCCAGCCTGACATTGAATCGAGTAATATATTACTCTATGGCGAGTGCGTTCGTTCGCTGACCGTGAGTCCCGGACGTTTGCAACTCACTCTCAATCGACAGACTGGGGCGCGAGAAGGAACATTGTTTCTCGTAAACGGACGCGCCAATCCGTTGCACGTCGATGTGCGCATACCACAACGGTTGGAAGGAGGCGGCGCATTTGATGTCCCCAGCTCTGGCAAGACCTCAGTGACACTGCGACTGCCCATGACAGATGTGGATGCGTTCCGTGGCGAAGTGATTGTCTCCACCCAAGAGGGCACGGAAACGATCATTACTGATGCCGACGCCAAGGGGCATGACTTACGCGTCACTGCGCCGCCCAATGGTGCGCTTGATTTTGGCAGTATCGAAATCGGAGCCACGGCACGCGGGGAGATTCAACTGCGCAACTCAGGTGGAATGCCTGCCATCGTGGAGGCACAAGCATTCCCTCCGCTGATCGTGACGCCCGCGCATCAAACCTTGCGCGTAGAGCCAGGTGCCAATATCACGTTTGCGGTATCATTCAAAGGAGAACAAACTGGCCCGTTTCAAAGCGAAGTGCGCATTGCTGGTGCTGGCTCAGTGATTCGTGTGCCAGTGAGCACGAGTGTAATCCTTTCAAGATCGTCACCGAAATCAGTGACTGGCTTGCCACCAACAGGCTCAACACCTACTAATGTTCCTGATCAAAATCCGATTCCTGAAACCATCGAAAGCCCTTCGGTTACACCGAATGCATTTCAGCAGATGGTCATGGGTTATCTACGATCCAAGGGGCTTCCGATATCGAAAGATAAAATCAATCCGTATCTGGAACGAGTGAAAGATGTGCGCATTATAGACCGCACTTCATCAAGCATCACCCTCGCGTGGAAGAAGCCGGACATCATGCCCGCTAAGTGGGAGGTGGAAGCGTCTGCTGTGGTCTATGTCCCCGAATCTAAAGCCTCCCTCAAGCTCTGGAAAACATTCAAGACTTGGGAGCCAGTCCCAACGGACGCAGATAAAATCAGCATCCGCCTGCACACGCTGCCCGAAGCATCGCAAATCGAGATTCGCCTCATGGGTGTGGATCGTGACGGCAAGTTCTCTGAGCCAAGTCTTCCCTTCACATTGACTACCCTTCTGCCCTGGCAGATTCCCTTCTGGTTCTGGGAGTTCCTGACCGTCGTCGTGCTGTTGATTGCCATCTACTATCTCGTGCGCATTCGTCGCGGCGATTTCGCAAAATAGTTTCTCACGTTTTGCCAGTTTCGATTTTCCAAGTCTTCATGCCGCGCGCTTCATAGTTACGCAGTGAAGCCGGATGATCCAGCGAGCAAGTATGCACCCACACACGCGAGGGCTTCATGCGCCACGCTTCTTCAATAGCGCGTGTTAGTAAAGCCCCGCCGAAACCGCGCCCCAAGTAAAGCGGCAGCAATCCAAAGTATGTTATCTCAATGTCTGAGTTGGTTTGGCCATGTAGTTCAAAATAGCCAGCGACGCACCTGTCGTAATAAGCCACAAAAGTTCGCAGCAATTCTATCTCGACATATTCGCGCCACTGCTCATCAGACCAGCCCCGCTTATCCGTCCATGACCAAGGCTCACCTACCTTAAAATAAAGTTCTCGATTGATCTGCCACTGCGACGGAATGCATTCGCGAATCTCGAACTTGGGATCATCACAGCTCTTTGGCCTCAACTCGCTGGCCTCGCGCATTTCGAGGTAAGTGATGATGACCTCGGACATCGGTCAGGATTTTGGAACCTGATTCAACGTGTAATACATCACGTCATGCAGCAGCGGCTTTCCCTTGCGATCAAGCAATCCGGGCAAGTGAAGCTCGTGAATGTGACCGGGCACGAGCTTATCCACGACCAGTCTTACACTCAGGCCATCGGCACTGACTGTGGCACTGACGATGCGCTCCTGTGTCTGATCCACTTCCGGACTGCCGTAAACCTCGTGGTAAATATGCGTAAAAGTTTCCAACGTATAACTCGCAGGATTTGCAGCGGACGCAGCATCCACGGGCGCGGTGAAGCGCAAGACAAAACCATCGGGCTGAACTCGCGTGGTAAGAATTTCAAATGGTGTCGCACCCGTCCAGTCCACACGTTGCAACGCACTCTCTGCGAGACCACGCACAGGCCAGCCACGCTTGCTGCCGCCAACAAAAATCTGTCCGCTCGGTGTTAGTGTGCCGCCAATGATGCCAGTCGCGAACCCCTGACGGAAGGGATAACACGCGCCCTGATAGACGCCATTCACCTTTTCCATTTCCGCACGCATGACGATACTCAAGGTGTAATCACCGACGAAGAACTGTCCGGCAAACGGCCCGAATTTTCCATTCGATGCATCGAGCATCACTGCTGACGCGCTTTGCCCCATTTTTTTGTAGGGAAACACGACTGCTGGCGGCACCAGTTGCGGTATGCGCGCTGCATCGAGATACATGCGGCCTTCACGACCATCGGTTGGCTCGGCTGGGCGCGGCCCCATATTGGGCGCGTGATCATACCATGAGTTACCAATCGGATGCCCCATGAATCCACCGGGCTTGAGATGTTTTAACGAACATGCGCCATTCCATGGACCTTGGCTCTCAGCGTAAAATGGAACACCCTCAGCATTGAACGCAATGCCACCGGGACTGCGCAAACCACTGCACACTGGCTCCGAATGCCCATCAGGAAAATGACGCATCGCCCATCCGCGGAATAGCCGCTCTGATGTGTAACTTCCGGTGAGTCCATGCACAGTCCAGATCACACCGTCTTTGTCGAAGCCGGAACCGTAGTTGAATTCGTGCTCGCCACCCCAAGCCCAAGCGTCGCTCACGGTCTCGTAGCGATCGGCGCGCCCGTCTCCGTCCTTATCCAGAATGCGCGTCAGTTCCGCCTGCTGTGTTGCGTAGAGAACGCCATCGCGCCATGCGAGGCCGAAGACCTCCGTCATGCCGCTGGCAAAAAGTTTCCACACTGGCTCGGCAGGAGTCTTGTCCGCGCCTGTTGCAAAATAAATATCCCCGCGCCGTGTGCCAACCGCAAGCCGACCATCCGGGAGCGCGAGCATACTGCCTGCTTCCATGACTGCGCCCAATGGTTGAGGCACATCAACGATGCGATAATACTCCGCCTCGCGTTCATTGACAGGCACCTCTCCGAGTTTGTCGGTATTGAGATCCTGTTTCGGCTTCGGCTTCTCTTGCCCGATAGCAAACGAACAGCCGAGGGCAAGGATGACGAAAATCAGTGTGCGATTACCAAACATATTCGATCTCCAGTTGAGCCTTTTGATTCTCGATGCGGATGGGCACGATCACTTCCTGACGTGTCTCTTTGCCACGGGCGAATGCATTTCCGCCAGCGGTGACATGTATCGTCACTCCTTCTTTGCCTAATATCCGCCACGAATTTCCACCATTGGGAGCGATCATGCCAATGGCTGCGCGAAAGTATAGATTATCCATAGGTGGACCGGAAAATTTCAAGGTGCGATGCAGTGCTGGTTTGCCGTCCACTTCGACATTGGTAATTGAATCTTCCACAGCTATTTCGCGGATCGAATAGAGCAGCGTCGGACGCTTGAGTGCATCAAGTTGGTAGCCATGAAATTTCATTCCGACTTCCTTGCCTGATGCAGTAGGCCAAGGCGAAGTCACGTCAGTCAACACGGCAAACGCTGTGCCATGCGGAAAGACCACGGGATCTTTTCCCAGCGGGTGAATCGACCCCATGCCCTGCACACTCCAATGCGGCGAGGCATCAAGGAAGCGTCCGCGCCACAGCAGTGACAGGCGCATTTCCTCAGCATCAAACGCCACATTCATCTGGCCGGGATAACCCAAGGCAATAGCCCTAAAGCCTGCTTCCCACAATTTGCCGCGATACAGAACAGGTTCGCCACCGACGACGATCTCCATATTTTTTCGGCTCAATCCTTCAGGGAATTTTGCGTGTGCACCATCGGACAGATAGGTCCAAAGTGCCGCGTGCTGCCGATCCGTATCTCCACCGAGCACTGTAGGAATCACGCTGCGCCCACCGGGCCAGAAGGGCGGCATCCGCGTGGCCGGATGATAACGATTCGGGTCACGAAGAAACGAACGGAACCAATCTTCATTGAGCCGCTCGGTTACCATGGTCAGATCCATGACTTGCATCATATGGGCTGGCTGACGCGCAAAACGATGACAGGCAATGCATGAGATACCATCGGTGCCCGCGAGCTTGCGACCGGCATCACGCAGCACATCGGTGGAGTCGTTGACCTTCGCAAGAGGTTGCGCATGACGATCGAGCGCGACAAACAATTCTGCAAGATGACTGACATTTGCTGCACCGAAGTTCGGCATCCGCGTATTTAAATAGGGACGAACCGGCGAGCCTTGGCTCAACACTTTTGCGAGCCACTCGGGGCGCAAGCGGTCACCCACACCATCTAGCGAAGGGGGCAAGCGACCTTCATCACCGAGGTCATCAACATTGGCTGTGAAAAAAGTATCAATCTGTTTGGAGACTCCGCCTTTTCCATCACGCACATGGCATGAAATGCAGCGGAAGGTTTCCAAAGTCTGGGTCACGCGTTGCTGCGATGTTGGCGCTGCAAGTTCGCAGCGATTCAAATCAGCGAGCGCGGTCTGCACAGTTTTGCGCTGATCATTTGAAAAATGAAAGTCAGGTGCTGTTGCTGATGGCTTCTCGGCAAGGCAACCACGCGTGCCTTGAAGTGTTGCCAGCGCGGGCAGTGGCTTCGCGGGCGCTTTGCCCTCATGGCACGTCGCGCAATTCAGTTCAGCATACATCTCCTTGCCGTGTGCCGCCTTCACGGCGTCCACCACAAATGGCTTCGGCTCGGAAGTCGATTCCACATTGCGATCCGCGCGCATTCGGTTCATCGGCAGCGGCTCCCGCGCAACGCCCGGCCCTTCCCATTCCGCAAGCAACTTCGGCGGTAGTTGACCTCGCTGAGCAAAATCCAGCTTCATCGAATGCCAGCCTGCATCGAGATGAACCACGCCTTTGGCTTTGGTCTGTTCGTTCTCCCATGAGTCTTCATCTTCAATCCATTTTCCATCCAATGAAATTCGCGTTGAACCATCTGCGGTCAGATAAAATGTGTAATCTCCCGCCTGATCCACTCGCAGCCAACCGCCGAATCGCAGCACCAAACGTCCAGTGACACCAGGGACGCTCATTGATAGGCCATCCATCGGCGTGGTGCTCGTCACTTCAGCCGTGTCGAGCTCATCCAAGGAACGAATCCGAGTCCGATAGACAGCGACTTCTAATGGTGAAAATATTTTTGTCTCACGCAGTAAATAATGCGCCACGTCGAATGCCTCATTATCGGTCAGTCCCATCGACGGCATCCGGCCAGAAGGATGCGACGAAAGCGGATCAAACAAAAATTGCTGTAGCCCTTTCAGATTCCATTTTTCGGACATGCCCGGAAGTGGCACCGGGTTCTCGCCGACCTTTGCGCCGCGCTGCGGAGCGTGACACACCACGCATCCGACGCGATGAAACACACTTTCACCACGGGCCACTGCACCTTTGTCCGGTGCGACACGTTTCCATTTTGGTGCAGATGTAGAATACAAATAATGCGTCAGCGCGTCAGCGGCCTTCTCACGATCCGCAGCCGCCAGTCCGTGCAAAACGTCCGGCATCGTGTTCTGCGGAGCCAGCACATGTTTTCTCACCCAGTCGGGATTGGCGCGATTGCCGATGTCAGCGAGCCTCGGAGCAACCTTCGGCGAAATCCATGCGGACTGTGTCTTAGATGCGGCATGACACGCCGTGCAGTTCATTTCACTGATCAAGCCGCGGCCTGCATCAGCATCTGCCGCGCGAACTTCGACAGCGACAATAAAAAGTAAGAGTGATGTGAAGCGCTTCATCATTTACACCCGCATGAAGGAGCGCCACAAGCAGCGCGTTTACCGGCAAGTTTCTGTTCAATAGCCAGTGAAGTGGGGGTGATTGAAAGTCCGCCGAGCGCAGTGCAGCGCAACTCGCGCGGCATTTGCTTCGCCACTTGCTTGGCGGTCTCGATGACTTCATCGAAGGGAATCACCTGATCAAAACCCGAGAGCGCCATGTTCGCGCAAGACAGCGCGTTGGCAGCGGCCATAACATTTTTCCCGAGGCATGGGGCCTCCACGCGATTTGCAATCGGGTCGCAGATAAGCCCGATCATGCTTTGCATCGCCATCGAAGCTGCGCCGACAGACTGCGCGAGCGTTCCTCCGGCCATCCCGACGAGCGCCGCCGCAGACATCGCTGCTGCGGAGCCGCCCTCTGCCTGACATCCGCCTACTTCCGCAGCGAAAGTCCACGCGGTCGCAATGAAAACACCAATCAGTCCGCTCGCAAGAATCGCCTTTGCCATTTCTTCCTCGCTAAGATTCATCGCCTCCGCCATCGCAATGACCGCGCCGGGCAGCGCAGCGCAAGCACCCGCAGTCGGCATGGCTACGATGACTCCCATCGAGCTTTTCACTTCCATGAGCGCAGTAACGTAAAGAATGATCCGGTTCAATGCGCCCGCATCGAGCAGTCGCCCCTTGTCCATCATCTGCTTAAATCCACCCGACTGAAACCCGAGCACACGGTCTTCGTAGCTGGTTCCCTCGATGCCTTGCGCAATCGAGCGGCGCAAAATGCGCACGATACCGATCATCATATCAATCACTTCGCGCTCGCTCAATCCGCCGCGTTCACTCTCATAGGCAACCGCGAGCTTCCAGAGCGGCGTGTTCTTTCCAGCATCAAAAGCGAGCATCTCGGCGCACGTAGAAAAGGGAATGTGTGTCGTGCGGCGAGACTTCACCGGAAGCACGGGGGAGAGTCGTTTCACTGCGCTAACGAGTCCCGCGTTACGCAATTCATCGATCACAGCATCAGACATGAATTGCTGAGCCTTCACTTCTACAATTTGGATACCATTGTGCTCGTGTAACAGCACGGCGTCAGCTTCCACGAGCGTTGCGACTTTATCACGCAGCGCCGCGCCATTGCCAGTCGCCCAGAGCAGCGTCTCAAAATAATCGCCGAACATCGAGATCGCGAAGCCGTCCACGTCCAGCACCTCCATCATGCCGCCGCCGGTGGAAATCGCACGCAGCGTGTGGCGCTCGCTATCATTCGTGAAAGTCAGTCGGTAAGTGTTCGGATGTGGATCGTTTACATCCACGGTCTCGATGCGGATTTTCACTCCTGAATCTTGCAGCGTCTGCATCGATCCCGGCAACCGTTCATCTGCCGCGTCCCAACCCATCAGCCCGCCGAATAGCCCCATGTCCGAGCCTTGCGTATCATGCGTTGTCGGCAACGAGCCACTGCGATCAAACTCCACCAGCACCTCACGCAGATTTCCGTCCATGAGATCAAGCCCCAGCCGACCGATGCGCAGAGCAGCCGCACAGTGCGAACTGGAAGGTCCACGCATCACGGGGCCGATCACGTCATTGAAGATGCTGACAAACATAATCGTTTACTTAGATACGCCCCAAATGCGTTGCAATACAGCAAACATATCCGGGTCGTGTTTTTCAAGTTCGGCGTGAGTGAATGGGAAGAAATCGTTGCGGGAGAAAAAAGCCTCCGTGGTTTCCGCGAAATATTCTTTGTGATCAGTCATCGCGTAGGCGCGCTCGAACGTGTTGGGCTTTCCATTGCCGTTCGATCTCTCCACGCGATCATAAAGCTTCGCGGCTTTGGCGTGCTCGTAAACAGCGATGATATCCGACTGCTCAAAGCTCAAGACGCGATCATGGAAACCGTGGGCTAGTTCATGCAACATGAAGTTCGGCATCCGATTAGTTTCTTTTTCAAAACTGGCCACGTCGGAAACTTGAACTCCCTTGGCCATTGCTGGATCGCGTCCGTTCTCGCGAAGCCATTTGGCCTCGGGATGGTATTCAGCGGTGCCGCGACTGCCCTTGGGTGGCAAAGTGAAATAGATCGGCACCTCGCGCAACTTAGCCACCGCTTCAGCAGGAACTACGCGCACGATTTCCTTTAACTGTTTTTCCAAAAATGGCATAGCCGCGTCAACGGCCTGTTTTTGTTCCGCCATCAGTGAATCAGTAATGTGCAGCGTCCAACCCTCCACGTCTCGAGTCTGTCCTGTCGTGCCCGACTGATTAGCTTGCTTGATTGCCTTCAACGGTTCCTTAGCCTCAACCAAAACGGCCATGGCGACTGAGAAAATGATACTAGCTATGATAGTCGTCTGGATGCGGTTCATATGATGGGTGACTAATTCCTTGCAGAACAAGGCTACACTAATCAACGTGATTTCTAACAAACGCAATGACGCGAATACGGACATTCCAGTGACCGGGCTTAATCCGTTCCCTGTGAATCGGCTGGCTTCTCAACGGTTCCTTTCGTGTGATTCTCTCCATTCGTCCGCCGCTCACGCGCTTCTTTGAAAAAAGACTTCAGCATATGCACGCATTCCTCGCCAAGCACGCCAGAGGTGATCTCGCTGCGATGGTTCAAATTCGGTGACTGGAGCAAGTTCCATACACCGCCTGCCGCGCCGCCTTTTGGGTCGGGGCAACCGAAGATCACGCGCCGCACACGGCAGTGCATGATGGCCCCGGCGCACATCGGGCAGGGTTCTTTCGTGACGTAGAGATCGCACTCGTTCAAGCGCCAGTCCCCCACCGCGCTTTGTGCTTGTGTGAGCGCAATCATCTCCGCGTGGGCCGTCGCGTCCTTCAAGGTCTCGACCTGATTCCATGCGCGGGCGATGATCGTATCATCACGCACAATGACGGCCCCAATGGGCACCTCGTCCGCTGTGAGTGCACGCTTTGCCTGACGCAAGGCCTCACGCATGAAGCGGTCGTCAGCACTTTGTATCAAGGGGATGTCGTGGGGCAACTCGGTCATTAATAAGAGTTCAAGCATCAAGGTTCAATTTTCAAGACATCTTCCAATTTCATTGAGTTTGGAAATTTTTCATGCGCTTCTTTCAGCCAGAAATTTCCCGATCTCCCCCGCCAGCACCTTGCCGATGCCGGGCACGGAGGCAATTTCATCCACATCCGCGCGCCGCAGACGCGACACGGAACCAAACTCGCGCAGTAGTGCCGCCTTGCGGGTTTTGCTCACGCCGGGGCAGTCATCAAGTATGCTCTCCTGCACGCGACGCTGGAGCAAAAGCTGATGATAGCCATTGGCCCAGCGGTGGGCCTCATCGCGGATACGTTGGAGTAATTTCAGAGCACCAGTCTCGTGACTCAAAATCAGTGGCTCGCTTTGATGAGGGCGATAGATTTCCTCATTCTCCTTGGCCAGACCGATGATTGGCAGGTCCTGCAAGCCGAGCCGCTGGAGTTCTTTCATGGCGACGGAAAGCTGTCCTTTGCCGCCGTCCACAATGATGAGGTCGGGGAGAGTGACAAAGTTAGAAGTTTGCAGACGGCGCAATGCTTCAATTGGATTCTCTTGAGATTCGTCTGCGATTTCTGGGCCAATGGCTTCACGAGCCTCCAGTAAGATGCGCGAGTAACGGCGTCGCACGACCTCACTCATCGCAGCAAAGTCGTTCTGCCCGTCCACAATCTTGATGCGATAACGGCGATAGCTGGCGTTATCCGGCGTGCCGTTTTTGAAGCGCACCATGCTGGCGACGCAGTGGGCAATGCCGATGTTCGCAATATCAAAACATTCCATGACCAGCGGCGGACGTTCGAGATGCAGTTCTTCCTGAAGCTCACGGACATCGGCCATCGGGTCCAGCGTGCTCGCGACTCGAATGCTCGCCCCGCGCTCAAAGCTGCGCACCGGCTTGAGCGTGGTTTTGAAATCCTCGATCATATCGCGCATCTCAGCGGCGCGCTCGAAGTCGAGCCTTGCAGCCATCTTCTGCATCTCGGCCTCAAGCGTGACGATAAGTTCCTTCGATTTGCCACCGAGGAAGTCGCAGGCCAGGTCGATTCGGCCACGATATTCTTCCTGACTGATACGGGCAATACAGGGCGCAGAACAATTTTTGATAATGTCGTTATGGCAGTGCTTGAAATCACTTTCGTCGGGATTCATTGGGCGGCAGACCCGCAGACCAAAGTGACGGTTCATCCAGTTCAAAGTCGTGCGCAGCGCGGTGGAGTGCGCGTAGGGGCCGAAGTAACGCGCACCGTCGTCTTTCTTCAGCCGCGTGAAGGTGAAGCGCGGCAAGGGATCGGCCATCTGAACTTTCACGAGCAGATAGCGTTTGTCGTCCTTGAAGCTGATGTTGTATTTCGGACGGAAGTCCTTGATGAGACGCATCTCAAGAATGAGTGCCTCCGCGTCATTGCGCACCGTGTGGATGTCGAAATCCCAAATACTGTCGATGAGCGCGCGCGTCTTGATGTCGGCCTTTCTCGCGCGAGATGGCATGAAGTAACTGCTGAGTCGTTTTCGGAGATCGCGGGCTTTGCCGACATAGATCACGCGGTTCAAGCGGTCGCGCATGACATAAACACCCGGTTGATGCGGCACATCGTGCAGCTTCTTGGGCAGATCGGTTTTCTCGCGCGGGAGGGACATGGCAGACTTAATGATTACGTGCGAAACGCGCTTCCGGCAAACTTTGCCATGACCCCTGCGGAGCCCTCGAATGGTTTGCAAAACGGCGTTCCGCTCCTACACTGCGCGCCGATGCGTCCCCTGAAAATCCTCATGCTGGCCATGATCCTCCTTATTAGCGGGGTCATGCCCCTTGCCGCCCAGCAAGTCACGCCGACAGCAGAAAGCTCCACCGGCCCGGTGATCACTGCTGGTGGCCGAAAAGCTCCACCTCCAGCACCTCCGCTAACTCCGCAGGAGGTCTTCAAAAAGATGGGCTTCCTTGCCTATCCCTTCATCGCAGTGTCCTTCATGGCGGTAGTGATGATTTTTTTCGTCATGTTCACGGTCAAACAGAACAGCGTGGTCAGCGATGTCTTCATGAATTCCGCCGATTCACTGATTCGCAAACAAGACTATCTGGGGCTGCTCTCCGTATGTAATCGCAGCAACGAATGTGTCGCGCGCATCACGGCAAAGGCTCTGGACTTCGCCACAAAAAATCCCACAACTAGTTTTGAAGAAGTGCGCGAAGTGACAGAGGCCGAGGGCAGCCGTCAGGCCAGTATGATGCTGCAGCGCGTGTCCTATCTCGGCGACATCGGCGCGGTCGCACCACTCATCGGCCTACTCGGAACGGTGGTCGGCTTGATCACCTCATTCAATGAAATTGCCACCGGCGCCATGGCTGGAGCGCAGAGCATGGGCGTGGCCAAGGGCGTCTATGAAGCACTCTTTAATACTGCCGCTGGCCTAGTCATTGGCATTCCCTCGCTCATCGCCTACTCCATCTACCGCGGCAAAGTGCAACGACTCATCTCCGAACTCGAGGCCGCATCCACTCACCTGATGGCCTTGCTCTCGGCGCAATACAAACGCGCCGCCCGGGCTGCCGTCGCCCGCGCCTCCGCCCCCGGACAGGCCGAGCAGGTTCTCTAATTACGCCGGCCATGCGCTTCCGCCAATTCCGTGAGATCCAGCCGATTCCGCTGCAATTGGCGCCGATGATCGACGTGCTGTTCCTGCTGCTGATCTTTTTCATCATCACTTGGAACTCTGCACGCAGAGAAACGGAAATCGAAATCAGCGTGCCAGCCGCTGACGCCGGAATCGATACTAAGCGTAAAAGCGTGGGCGAGATCGTCATCAATGTCCGCAAGGGCGGAGATATCATGGTTGAAGGTGAGAAGTTATCCGTAGAGCAGTTACTTACTAAGTTACAACTAATAGCCCAGGTCTATAAAGATCAGGCTGTCATACTGCGCGGTGATGAGAAATCTGAATATCAAAAAGTGATGAATGTGCTCAACACCTGCCAGAAGGCTGGCATCTGGAATGTCTCGTTTGCCACTCGCCCCCCTGAGGATGAGGCCGTTCCAGCACCGCCCGCGCCAGCGCCTACGCCATGAAATCATCACATAAAATGACGCATCTGACGCTCGTCGCCCATGTCTTGCTACTAGCCACCGCTGCCATCGCCCAAGATGTGGAAGTGCCACGAGCCGTGCCTGTCGCCGACCCTGTGGGTATTCCGCGAGCTGTGCCTGTCCCACCACCCGTGGCTGCCCCCGCCACCAAAACTCCTGACGATGACCTCTTCGAATACGCCACGCTTTGTTATACCCAGAAAGATTACCAGATCGCCATCAAGCCTTATCAGGATTACACACGACTCTATCCAAAGGGACCACACTCGGCTGAGGCCTGGTTCCGCCTTGGTGAATGTTATCTAAAGACCAGCCAAGAAGATGATGCACGCCGATCCTACAGTGAAGTGCTCACGCGCTTTCCTAAGAGTGAAAGTGCGTCGTCAGCCGCTTATCGTCTGGGGGCTTTTGCCTACAATGCCCGAGAGTTCGCCAGAGCCGCCTCCTATTTTGAATCCTGCTCAAAACTAAGCACGGAAAACTCTGTAAAGCTCGCCGCGACTTACAATACAGCGCTCTCATATAAACAAGCTGGAGAAAAGAAAAAGGCGCTCATCGCTTACAAGGCGGTCGTGTCCATCAAAGGAGAGAACGCCTATCGCGAAGCCGCACTTAGTGAAGTAGCGTCAGCTTCACTTGAAGCCGGCCAGAAAAATGAGGCGCTCGATGCCTTCAATGAAATTATTGCCTTAACCAAGGACGGCGCTCTGCTCGGCGATGCGCTCATCAAGTCTGGTCTACTCCTAAATGAAACAGGCAAGAATGAGGCGGCGCTGAAAAACTTCAAACGCGCCATTGGCATCGGCGAACTGCCCAAGGAAACGCGTGGCATCGCAGTATTCGGACTTATTCAAGGCTATTACGGCAAAGGTGATTTTGCCTCAGTGGTAGAGACCTATGTCGCCAATGCCACCACGCTGCCCAGTGAAGATCTACGCCCCAAGATGCTGCTCCTCGTGGGCAATGCCCAAAAGCAGAAACAATCCTATCGCCAAGCCATCGAACTTTATCTGATGATCGAGAAGCAGTTCCCGGATACCACGGAAGCCTTTGAGGCCGGTTACCAGAAACTGCTCTGTTTCTATCAACTCAACGATAAGGACATTCCCCAGTTCACTCAGGGCTTTGAAGAACGATATGCCGACCGCTATAAGAACCACGAGTTCATGCTAATGGCCCGACTTATCCGCGCCGACTGGTTTTTCGGCAAGGCTGATTACATTCATTCCGCAGAGGCATTCGTTGGCGTGGACACGCGAAAAATTCCGGAGAAGGTTCGCTCCAGCGTCCTTTACAAAAAAGGATTCGCCGAAGCTGAAGCCGGGAAATACAACGACGCCATCTCATCACTCAGCGAATTCATCAGCAGTTCCCCGAAGGACGGAAACATCCCCGTCGCGCTCGCCCAACGCGGAGTATGCCAGAAAGCCGTGCGCGCCTTCGACAAGGCCCTGGCTGATTTCGCCACCATCATCAAAGAGCATTCAACAAGCACCGCAGTTGAGATGGCCTATTATCAGAGTGGACTGATCAAAGCAGAAACGCGCGACACTGCTGGCATGATCACAGACTTCGAGGCTCTGGTTTCTAAGTTCCCCGACAGCGCCGCCGCTGGTGATGCGTGCTTCCAGATTGGACGGGGCTATTTTGAACTTAAGACTAAGGACTCCTATGCCAAAGCCCTCGCGCCCCTGCGCAAAGCCATTGATTTGGATTCCAAGAAATGGCTCGACAAATCCAGCCAGCTTCTCATCGCCTGCCAATATTTGCGAGAAGACTTGGATGGACTCGCGAAAGAAGTTGATGCCTATCTTGATGCTAGAAAAGACGCGGTCATATCACCTGATGTGCTCAGCTCGCTTGGATTCCGCTATTACCAACGGAATAACTTCCGAGCCAGCGCTCGCTATCTAACTAAAGCATCGTCACCGGAAAACCCCGACCAGACCGACCCCCAAATCTGGAATTTCCTCGGGCTTGCCGAACTTGAAAACGGTAATCACGAGAACTCGATCCGAGCTTTAGATTTTTATCTCACCAAGACTCCTGAGGGGGCGGGTCGCGCCAAAGCGCTTCTCGGAAAGGGGCGGGCGCTTCTAGCCCTCGGAAAGTTTGATGAAGCCACCCAAAGCGCTGCCGATAGTCTGCTCTTCGTCAAAGAAGGAAAAATTCATGCGCAACTCCAACTCTTACAGGGTGACATCGCCATGACCCACGGCAACGTGCTAGCGGCAGCAAACGAAAAAGCTTCTGCCATCACCGAATGGAAGAAGGCCGCAGGTAACTATGTCGTCGTCAGCCAGATTTTCGTCGATCCCCAGATCACGCCCGAGGCCCTAGAAAAAAGCGCCGCTGTGCTCGAGAAACTTGGTGAAAAAGACAAGGCCGAAAGCCTTCGTAAACAGCTCGCCGGAAAATATCCGAATCATAAGTCGAAGTGAGGCCCGCTCACATCGCAGCCTCGTAGAGCCTGACAAAATCCGCCTCGGTAACTTCACGCGGATTGAACTTGGCCGTCCATTGTGAGGCAGCTTCTTTCGCGAGCATTGAGATTTTCTCACGATCAATTCCACAGGCACCGAGGGTTGTAGGCAATCCTGCCTCAATGACGAGGCTGGAAATGCGGGCGGCTAAATCGCCATTGAAGAGATTCTGATACTCCAGCGCGGCATCCACAAGCGCACTGTTGAAATGAATCACATGCGGCAACATCAGACCAACGGCGTGACCGTGAACGATGTGATAATTTGCTGTCAGCGGATTCGCGCAGGAGTGCGCCGAGCCGAGCATGGAATTTTCGATAGCCGTTCCGGCAAATGCCGCGCCGAGGAGCATGAATCCGCGAGCCTCTATGTCCTTGGGGTCTCGAAGGACGCGCTCGAATCCCTCGATCAACAGGCGAAACGCTTCGCGGGAATACATCACAGAGATCGCATTTCTGTTTTTGGATACTGAAGTCTCAACGGCGTGAGCGATGGCATCGATACCGGTCAACACAGTCACGATGCGCGGCATGGAAACGGTCAGCTCTGGATCGAGCAAGGCGATACGAGGCGCGCACTTCGGATCGCCGCAGGCCATTTTCACATGCGTCACCTCATCAGAGATAAGCGCGAAACTCTGGCACTCGCTGCCGGTGCCAGCCGTGGTGGGCACGGCGATGAGTGGCAGCATGGGTTTCGTTGCCTTACCAACACCCCAGTAGTCCTGCATTCGACCGCCATTAGTCAGGATGAAATTACATCCCTTCGCGGTGTCCATGCTGCTTCCGCCGCCGAGGCCGATGATGAGGTCGGCCTGAAACTCGCGGGCTGCCGCGACGCAATCATCTACGACACGCGTGTCGGGATTCTCCATCACTCGGTCGAACACGCCCGCCTGTAACCCGGCATCATTCAAAGCAGACACCGCGCGCGCGATGTGCCCCGCCTTGACAATGCCCGCGTCCGTGACCACCAGCACTCGCTTCGCTCCAAGCTCGCGCGCGAGTCCGCCGATGCGAGACACTGAGCCGTTTCCAAACACGATGCGCGTGCGCGGCTGGTGATCGAAGGACTTAAGGAGCGACATGGGAAAAGTTTGTGCTTTGTGGACTCTTGGTTCGACGCTATGCTTGAGGCATGAATGAGCTGGTCTTCATAGTTACACCTGAGGACGAAGGCGGATTTTCCGCATCGTGCTCGTTGCCGGACGGTCTGATTGCCACGCAAGGTGACAACTGGACTGACCTCGAAGAGATGGTGCGCGATGCCGTCGCGTGCCATTTTGGAAGCAATGCTCCCAAAAAAGTGATGCTGCGCTTGACCAGAGAATCGGTGCTCAGTCTGGCGACGGCATGAAACTTCCCCGGGATGTGGCGGGCGAGGAACTGGTGCGTGCGCTTCGGCGCTTCGGCTATGCGATCACGCGACAAGCCGGCTCGCATGTAATCCTGACTTGAGAAACGGCACCACAGCACCACTTTACCGTGCCCATGCACCGTCCGATCAAGCTGGGGACGCTCTCCTCGATTTTGAAGGAATTTGCCGCGCGTCATGGAATGGATGTTGAACTAGTTGTGTTGTTGTTTCGACTGTGAATCACGCCACCTCGATAGAACGCCGTTTGTAAAGGAACTCAAACATGTTGCCCTCGTGCGGCTGATTCCAAGAAATTTTTGTGGTGGGAACAGGACCAATGTTGAGTCGTTCGATGAGGGGTGAGTCGAGAAGTTGCTCGATAAACTTCGGGTCCTTTGTGAGGGCGGTGACGACCAGAGAGAAACCAATCTGGTTCAGCATCTCTGACTGCGGCACCTGCACCACACTGGCGTAAGGGCAGAGATATTCGCGATTGCTCAGCGAGTGCTTGAAGCTGTCGCAGAGCACGATGGTGGGGCGCATGTAGGTGCCTCCGTCGAGTTCTGCTTGGCGCTGGCCGTTGCGATATTTCGCCGTCGCATCTTCCGCGCCGGGTTCCTTGAGTCCGGCTTCAATCGCCCCATCAATGAACTCCGCCATCTTCGGATTCGCGAAACCGGAGAGTCTCGCGTTTTCATCGTCGCGAGGAAGTGGCTGCACCGGGCCGAGTTTCTGCGCGAGCGTATCGGCGATTTCCCTGCCGTATTTTGGGACGACGACTGCGGAAGCATTCACGCAAGAACGTCCTCCATTGTCTGAAATGGACGCAACGATAAGATCAATGAACTCCGGCCACTGCTCGATCATGTCCTCACCGATGATGACCTTGCTGAAGCCGGGGCCGTGGCACTCGAACTTTGGATTGTTTTTATACTGCGCGACCGTATTGGCATCGCCAAAGATTAAGGCGCGACCACTGAGCTTGAGCACTTCGCCGGATCCTTCGTGATCGGTGGGATAGAAGCCGAATGCGCTGGCAGGAATTCCTGCGGCGATGAAAGACTGGATCAAACGAAACGGCGTCCACGGTTCTTCGCGTCCAGGCTTGATGACGACGGGAGTCTTCAAAGCAATCGCCGAAAGCCAGAGCGAATTAACTGCGGGCGAGTTGCTCGGCATGACAAGGCCGAGGCAGTTCGTCGTGGGATAATAACTCACCGGACAGCCTGCCTGCTCGCCGAAACCGTCGTCGATAATCCTGAGATCAAGCCCGCGAGTGAGGCCGTTGAGCACCGTGCGCATATTGGCGAGCGCATCGTTTATCTTGGCCATGTTCCGTTTCACCATCACATAAGGCAAGCCGCTGGTGCGCGAGAGCGTCTCCATGTATTGCTGCGGCGACTGCATGTGCCCTTGGTCGCCGAGGGGTAAAGTCCCCGTAAGGAATATCTCGCCAGTCTTCTTGCAGATTTCAATGAGTTGATCGCAAGTGAATTTTTTCAAGTCCGCGCGCGCTTCGCCAATACGCGCGAGATCGCGACGCACGATGCCCGCATTGACCTGACTGACCTGTGCTAGGATTTCGCCGGTGCGGTGGTCTTTGACGTCAACCTTGTCGAGACTTTCATAGGGCACGCCTTTGCGGAGCGCGGGGAGATGGGGGATGGCGGACATTGAGTTTTTGGATAAGTGAAGGCGTAATTTAATTGGGAGCGCGAAAGCAAGTCATCAATCTAAACACATGAAATGCGGTGCGCGATTTGCAGGACGGCAGGCCGCGCTTTTTCAAAAGCATCCCTCAATTCCTGAACGTCAGGAATAACCACATTGGCCAATGCCTCCTCGACTTGATCGTATGTGATAAGATCATGCCGGATCATAAATTCGATGTCGGACATGTCCTCCGCATCGTTGCCGCGCATCATCTTGGTGAGAATGAGATCCAGCGTCGCAGGGCGGAACAACTTGAGCCATCGAAGTGTGATGGAGGTTACAGGCATAATGTGACGCTCCCAGTCTCTCCGTAGAAAAACTTGGGCCTCTGTAAACATGTGGGTCATATAAAGGCCTTTCTTTTTTAACACGATATTGACTTCTTCCTGAGCATTCCAAAACTGGTCATCCGCATCCATCTTGGCAGCATCGGAAAAGCGAAGAATCACGTCAACGTCCATAGACTTGCCAACAACTTCGGGCGCTTGGTCAAAGCCCAGCGCAATGGCGGCACGTCCATACAAGACAAGAGACGCCTCGTGATCGAGAAGGCCGTCGAACGTGCGAACAATGATCTCTGCGTTAGTCATGTGGCCATAACTCGCTGCGGTCGCTGCCACTCAGTTTGAATGCGAGGCCCTGTGTGTCGTTCGTAGCCCGTCATGGCGACAAACCGGGTGGGGTGCGGAAGAACACCGTCCTTAACAGGAGGGGTGATGGGCAACAGAGAAAGCAATTCACACCAAAAGGGATTGTCCGGCTCATAGCGGTTGCCGGCTTCAGCAACATACCGCACCACTGCCTCACTGCGTTCCATTACGGCGAGATGAGCGATTTCGCGAACATCGTTTCCTTCCGCGCCGAGCATGGCCGCGCCACACCGGATGCTGTGCGGATCGTAAGGCAGGGCGATGTCGAGAAGCGCGACTGCAAGATCCTCGTTAGAGAACTTTTCTACGGGCGCAAGCTCACCTTCCGGGACTGCATCATTCCAGTAATGGCGACATCCGCGCTGCACTGCCAGAATTTGCAAATCAGACGGACCCCGGAGTCCGATCATATCGGCCCTCTTGAGCAAGAGGGATATGTGCGTCGTAGTGCCTAGCTTGCGCGCGAGTGTATCCACAGGAGTGTTCATTAGTGTATGAACATCGTTCAAATTTGATGGCTAGTAAACCCCTTCGACAATCTTGTTCTCCATCGCTCCGAAGGGGCGGACTTCGGCGACGCCGTCCCATTCGTAGGGCGCGCGGGGTTTGCGGCGGAGGGCTTCGTCGCGTTCTAAGAAACGGGGCATGAAGAATTCTTTGGTGAGCGTGGTGAGTTCGACGCGGCCCCAAGTGTCGTAGTCCACGGTGTCCTCGGTCTTGTCGGGATTCACCACGCGCAAGACGGCGCGGGGTTGCGGGGCGTAGTAGGTGATGGAGAACTTGTCTTCGGGCAGGAGTGGGACGCTGGCGGCGAGGCCCATGAGGGTGTTGCCGTAGGTGGGGTAGAACCCGACTTTGCCTTCGAGCACTTCTTCGACGATGAAGCGGACGTATTGCGGGAGCATGGTGGTGCCGCCGCAGAAGACGCCGCGAATGCCGGCATCGAAGATATTAATTTTTTCAGAGAGCGCTTCGAGCAACTTGGGCGTGGTGAAGAGTCCGCTGACTTTGCGATGCTTTAAAATAGTAACGGCCTGATCAACGACGTGCTCCATGTATTGTTTCGCGATGTCGAACTGCTTGTTCGAGATGAGCTTCTTCACAAAGCGCGGATCGAGGTCGATGAAGTAACAGGTGGAGCCGCGAACGTTCGCGAGATGTTCGACAGCGAGACGCAAACGGCGCGGGCCTGTGGGGCCCATCATGAGCCAGGCTTGACCGGGCGGGAAATGTTCGTCTTTGAGCTTAGTGGAGAACTCGCTGTAGTCGTGTTTGTAGTCCTCCCAACCAATGCGCTGTTTGGGCATACCGGTGGTGCCGCCGGTTTCAAAGATGTTATAGGGCTTGCCTTTGAAGGCGTTGGGAACCCAGACTTCCGGCTGAAGATCACGCAACCATTCGTCTTGGAAATGCGGGAACTTCACCATGTCCGCGAAGGACTTGATCTCACTGCGCGGGTCCCAATTTTTCGAGGCCCATTCAAGCCAGAACGGACAGCCTGTTTCGGGCGAGAAATGCCAGTTGAGGATTTCTTTGAGGTGAGTATCGAGTGTTTCGGAGGCGGACATGGGGAAAATACGTGTTATGAGTTATGGGTTATTAGTTATGAACAGTTGCGACTGTGCCGCAGAAAATGCTGGCCGGATTCTTGGCGTGGTTAACCCATAACAATTAACTCTTAACTCATAACCTTTACTGAACCGGCTTCGCGCCCTCCTTGAAGCAATAGAGATGCGTCTCGGTGGTGATGTAGAGGCAGCCGTTGGCGGGAACGACGCTGCTCTTCAGGGGCGCGGGGAAGTCAATATGGGCGATCTCTTTCATCTCCTTTCCTTCGGCGAGGATGAAAAGTTCTCCTTCTTCGTTGCCGATGTAAATTTTCCCATCGGCGACTACTGGATTGGCCCAAATGTGGCCTTTGGTATCGAACTTCCAGAAGAGCTTTCCGGTTTTGGCATCAAGGGCAAAGACGCGCCCGGTATAGTCTGCTGCGTAGATGATGCCGTCCTTCACTGCGGGCGTGGAGATGGTGCGCTCGAGTTCTTTGAATGTCCAGTCGGCTTTGCCGGAGAGGTCGCCGGTCTTGGTGATGTCAATACAACTCAACATGCCGACGCCTTCGCCGTGCTCTGGATCTTGGCCGACCGCGCAATAGAGTTTGTTGTCCACAATGACTGGCGTGGCAATCAATTCGCTCGGGCCGTCGAAGTCAGAATACTTGCGTGCTGAGCCGTCTTCTTTGAAGCGATATTCCTTGGGCAGGGCGTCGTATTTCAAAATGACCGGGAGTTCAAAGATGTCCTTTTCCACTTCTTTGCGATCTTCACCGGGGCCCATGCCATAGACAAATCCATTGCCGGCGGCGAAGAAGATCATGTCTTTGCCGTTGACCTTGGCGTAGCTGGGTGAGGACCAGTTGCAGTGCATGACGTGCTCGCTGATTTTTTCCGACGCGGGAATTTCCGCGACATACTTGCCAGTCTCGGCATCCACACAGACAAAGCTGGGTGCGGCGGGCTGTGGAATGTTGCTATGCGACCAGTCCACTCCATTCGAAGTGGCGACATAGACCTTGCCATTCACAACGAGCGGATAGTTCGACGCGATATTGTGCGGGAAGACGCCGAGTTCCTTGCGCATGTCGAAGACCCAGATGATGTCCGCATCCAGCGGGCCGGGCTGGCCGGGCTGAAGCTTGCCGTCCTTGTCGAGTGCGGCCATATATTTTGCTTCATCGGTCATGCCGAGATTGCCGCCGGCAAGCCCCTTGGTGCTGATGCAGACAATCTCGCAACGGTTGGTGATGACGTAGCCTCTGTCGCCGACGATTGTCGGAGTCGAACACATGCCGAGGTATTCCCAGTCGCTCACTTTGCCCGCTCCAAGCTTCGGCGTGACCATCTGCCACTGAAACTTTCCGGTCTTCTCATCGAAGACCATGACAATGCCGCGGTCGCCAATGACCTGCGGGTTGCGCGGTGATTCGTTGTTGGTGCCGACGAAAATTTTGCCGTTGGCGATATTCGGCGTGCCGTAGGCTTGGGAGCCGAGCTTCGCAACCCAGAGGCAATTTTTGGTGGTGGCCATGTCCACTTCTTCGCTGCCTTTGATTTTCTTTCCTGGGCCGATATCAACGGGCAAACCAGTTTCTGGCGAGACCATATTGCGGGTATTTTCGCCGCCCCACTGGGGCCAGTCGGCGGCGTGAAGACTTGCGGCAACAAGGGTGACGGCGATGAGTGTCAGAGTCGTTTTTTTCATGTCGTGTATCTTAATCAATTATTGGGCGTCACTTTGATGTTGTCGAAATAGACGCGGTTCTGGTTCTGCAAAGCGAATCCGAAAAGGCCGGGCGAACCCTGCTGGTGAACGAGGTCCGTCTTCGCTTCGATCGTCCATGCTTCAGGTTCGGGCTGTTCTTTCTCCCAGACTTTTCCAAGCACGGTGCCAGTGCCATCGGCATTCACTTTGACCTGGGTCTTCATGCAATACCACTGTTGCGCCTTAACGGTGAAGGGCGCAGAGCGTTTGAAGCGCTCGTAGTTCGAGCTAACTTCAACTTCGTTGGCGTTGCCCTTGAGCACGATCATGTAACGCTGGTTGATGAGTCCCACGTCCGACTTCAGGCGGCGGTTGCCATCGGTCATGATGTCGGCCTGCACGGTGTAATTGCTCATGTCCGAGGTGCCCATGAACACCATCGCGCGCTGGAAAAGGATGCGGTCGAGATTCTTCGCGAGCACCTTATTGCCGTTCAATTCGCGAACATCGTATTTAAGACGCGCTCCGATCCAAGGCAGGGGCGGATAGGCAAACTTGTATGGCTCCGCTGAGTTTGCATCAGCAGGATGTTCCTCAGTCAGATCGAACTTTTCAAAGTCCTGCGCGAACGGAGGCTTCGAGAGCACGCGGCCACGAATGGTGCCGAAGATGCCGTCGGCGGTCGCCTTGAAAGCACCAGCGGAAGTCTTCGCAGTCGCTTCAGTAGCGAGTTCGCCCGCATCATTGAACTTGCCATCGAGCAGCGCTTTGACCTTCGCAGTCGGTGGGATGAACGATTCCCAAGAAGCCTTCGGCACGTCAGCGACAATGAAACCGTTCTTGTCGATTGCGCGAATCTTGAAGGGGCGTTTATCGCCGGGATGCAGCACGAATTCTGCGGGGATGATTTGCAATGCGGCAGGGGCGCCTGCCTTCGGGATTTCGACGACTGGAGCCACGTCGTATTTGATGCCGCTGTTATTGATCTTGTAGCAATAGAGTTTGCCCGGCTTGTCGCCGCGCTCGGCCATGTGAACATAAAGCTGGCCGTTACAGATGACCGGCGAACCGAAGCCAGTGCCCTGTATGGGAATTTCCTGCACGATCTCCGCGTCCTTCTCGCCGGGCTTCACCACGACGAGTTTGCCTTCGAGCAATGAGCAATAGATCAATCCATCCGCGTAAAACGGCGAGGCATGGACGTTGGCGTTGGTGAGCTTCTTGGTCCATTCGACTGCGCCGGTGTCGGCATTCACACTGGTGAGTTCACCGCCCTCGGTGATGAGATAAATATGATCGCCTGCGAGCGTCGGCGAACTGGTTTCCGCGCGGAGACTGGTGCGCCAGACTTCATTGGCCTTCCATTTGTCGGCACTGATTTCGGGATCAAACAACATCTGGTCCGCATCGAATTTTTCCGGGAGCTTGATGGCGACGAGGCGTCCTTTGTCGGAACTGTCGGGATTTTCTTCGCCATGCATGGCGATGACTTTGTTGCCCTTGTGCAACAGGACGCTGGCGTTCACGCCGCCCTTGCTCACTTTGTGGCGGAACAACGGTTTGCCAGTGCGCGCGTTGACGCAGACGACATTGCCGCAGCCGGTGCCGACCCAGAAGACGCGTTTGCCATCGCGGGTTTCAAAGACAGGCGTGGAGTGCGAGCTGTCCTTCGGCGGAATCTCACCTGGAGTCGTGGCCCAGATGATTTCGCCCGTGATCTTGTCGAACGCATAGAAGCGATTCGCCGCTGGGCCGTCCGCGCCCCAGTTGGCGGTGATGCCCTGAATGATGACCATGTCACCCTCGATGACGGGCGAGCCGACCTTCGAGTTCGGGAAAGTCATGCGGCCAATCTCCTCCATGAGCGAATGACGCCAGAGTTCCTTGCCATTGAAATCGACGCAAATGAAGATGCCGTAGGCGGTGAGAACATACACGTGCTTCGTTTCTGGGTCCACGCAAGGTGCCCCGATGGAGTAGCGATTGTAAACCGTGTCGCTAATGAAGTCCTTGATCTCGATCTGCCAGATCTGCTTGCCGGATTTCTCGTCTACGCACGCAAGATGCTCGATGAGTTCTTCCTTCTCGCCGCGATAGCCAAATGTGAAGACGCGGCCATCCGCGATGACTGGTGTGCCGCGACCATGCGCGTCCCGAGTCCAGATCGGATTCGGATCGAGCTTCCCGTCCGTGTAATGCTCCAGGCTGGCTCCAGTCTGCAGTGGCCCGCGCCAGCCATAGACGTTGTGACCTTCCTTCGCGACGGGATTAACAGAAGCAGGAACGTCGGACGCAGTGCCGTTGCTGGCTTTAGCTGGCGGAGGTTGATCGTTTGATGGTCCGCAAGCTGCGAGCGCAAACAATAGAGAAGCTGTTCCGGCGAATATAATTTTCATCTGCATTTTCAAATTGATTTGGATAAACCGTGAAGCGCGTAGCAACACCTAGTGATGACGGGCTGTAATAGCATAGAGGAGTTCGTGCAACCAGCGACAAGGCAACAAAAGGCGTATGAGAATTTACGATCTCAAAGCGCGAATCTTTCGCCAATCCGCCGCAATGAAAATACAGCCGTCTCGAGCGTCCAATCAGGTGCAGCTGAAGGGCTGCTTTGGCAATTCGTGCCAGAATTCGATTTATTTAGGCCTAAAACTTTACTTTACTAAAATAATTCAAAAATAATTCGCCAAAGGAGTAAATATTTATCTATTTTACTCATTACCAGCATCTTGTGACTATGGCGGATTTAAAATACGTGCCACTTCAGGCGGATGATGAAAAACATGTCAACCTGAAAAATCCTAAAATTTTCGTAATTTACCCCCGAAATACCCTCTCACAACTGCGAAAGAGCACTTGTTTTTGAAAAAGTATCCCCTCTGTATTGACGCCCCCGTAAAAGATTTTAAGATAAGGCTGTCTGCGGGCTTTACTGTTTGCGGGCCGAAATTGGAGGCAGCCTGGTTTGTTGCAACCTTTCGTTCGATCCTCGTAATTTTTGGTTGCTGGATCGTCTTGGCTCTCCGGTCGCAAGGCCGGAGAGCCTTTCTCTTTTCAGGCCACTAGCTCAACTTCAACGCGCAACCTGCCCGACCGCGAGCACAGTCTGGAAATGTGGACTCTTAACGTCGCGATCCACCGTCCGAATTTCTTGCACACGAAAACCAGCGTCCTCGAGCAGTTCGTGAAGTTCGACTTCGGAAAATCCCAGCCACACATCTGCATAGAGTGCGCGAGCTTTTTCAAACGTGTGTTTTAGCAAGTCGAGAATGACGATGACTCCACCGGGTTTTAGAATGCGATGAGCTGCGGCGATTGCGTTGGCAGGATTTTGCGCATGATGCAGGGCCTGACTGAAAAATGCCACATCCACCGTGCCCGGTTTGATGGGAGGATTTTCCAGATCTCCCAAGCGATAGTCGAGATTGGCAAAACCATGCTGCTGGGAAAGCTTTGTCCCATAGGCGACCATTTGCTCTGAGTTGTCCACCGCAATGACTTGCTTCGCGTGCCGCGCCAGCATCTGGGAAAGAGTCCCCTCGCCTGCTCCGAGATCAGCGATGACGAGCGATGACGGAATGAGATGGAGTAAGGTTTCGCCAAGCGCTTTCCATGAACGGCCAGGAATGTGGTGACGGCCAAATTTTCCAGCCAGTGCATCGAAATAGGATCGCGCGGTATCGGCGCGCTTCCGACGGATGAGTTTCAAGGCGGTCATGTCGCGCTTCGCCACGCGCAACTCCTGCGTCGCGGCATCGAGCAGAGCCAGCAAATGCACGTGAGTTTCACGGTCCTTGGTGGCTGGCGGCTGCAATCGATAGAGCCGGTTCTTGCCCGAGCGTCGGTCCGTGACCAGTCCAGTCTCCTTCAAGCGCGCGAGCTGGGCGCTGATATTACTCTGGCCGAGCGCGAGAATTTCCTGAAGCTCAGCGACCGACAGCTCCTCCTGACGCAACAAAGCCAAGATGCGCGCCCGCGTGGGATCGCTGATCAAAGCAAATGATTTGAGGATTGACGACACGGCAGTTATCTGCAACGTATCAACATATCATCATCTGTCCATATTAAACAAAACAACAAAACACCATGCCCAAGAGTTACATCTTCTCCTCTGAATCCGTCGGCGAAGGCCATCCTGACAAAGTCGCTGACACCATCTCCGACGCCGTGCTCGACGCCTGCCTTGCGCAGGATAAAAACAGCCGCGTCGCCTGCGAAACCTATGTAAAGAGCAACATCGTCATCGTCGGCGGTGAGATCACCACGAAGGCGAAACTCGATTACGAAGCCATCGTGCGTCAATCCATCCGCGGCATCGGCTACGTGAACGACGACGACGTTTTCCATGCTGACAAAGTTTTCATCATGAACATCATCACCGCGCAGTCGCCCGACATCGCGCAGGGCGTGGACGCGAAAACGGCCAAGGGCAAAAAGACAGCCGAGCAAGGCGCGGGCGACCAGGGCCTTATGTTCGGTTACGCTTGCAATGAAACGAGCGAGTTAATGCCAGCGCCCGTTATGTTCGCGCATCGTCTCGGACGCGAACTCACGCGCATCCGCAAGGCTGGCAAAGCCGCCAAGTGGCTCCGCCCCGATGCGAAATCGCAGGTCTCCGTGGAATACGTTGACGGCAAACCGACCCGTATCGTGAACGTCGTCATCTCCACCCAGCACGCCGCGAACGTGGAGCACGCTGAGATTGAAAAATTCTGCATCGAGCAAGTCATCAAAAAAGTGCTGCCGAAGAGCATGCTCACCAAGGACACCGAGTTCCTCATCAACCCCACGGGCAACTTCGTCGTCGGCGGACCTCAGGGCGACACCGGGCTCACCGGGCGTAAGATCATCGTGGACAGCTACGGCGGCATGGGCCGTCACGGCGGCGGCGCCTTCTCCGGCAAAGACCCGAGCAAAGTGGACCGCAGCGCCGCCTACATGGGCCGCTGGGTCGCGAAGAACGTTGTGGCCGCCGGCCTTGCAGACCGTTGCGAAGTGCAATTTGCTTACGCCATCGGTCACCCGAAACCCGTCAGCGTTCATGTCGATACCTTCGGCACCAATTACGCGTCCGAAGATGCAATCATCGACGCGGTGAACAAAGTCTTCTCATTTAAACCAGCGGATATCGTGAAGCAACTCAACCTGCTGCGCCCCATCTATAGCAAGACCACCAACTACGGCCACTTCGGCAAGAACGATGCCGATCTTACGTGGGAAACCACGAACAAAATCGCGGCGTTGCAAAAGGCTACAAAGTAATTCATCCCACCACTAAAAAAACACATGACCGACTACAAAGTAAAAGACATCGCGCTCGCCGAATTTGGCCGCAAAGAACTCGACATCGCTGAAAGCGAAATGCCCGGCCTCATAGCCACACGGGAAAAATATGGTTCCAAGAAGCCCCTCGGAGGCGTCCGCATCACCGGCTCTCTACACATGACCATCCAGACCGGCGTGCTCATTGAGACGCTGAAAGAACTCGGTGCCGACGTGCGCTGGGCTTCGTGCAACATTTTCTCCACACAGGACCACGCTGCCTCCGCGATCGCCGCTACAGGCACGCCAGTGTTCGCTTGGAAAGGCGAGACCCTCGAAGAATATTGGTGGTGCACTTGGAAGGCCATCATCTTCCCCGGCGAAAAAGGCCCGCAACTCATCGTCGATGACGGTGGCGACGTGACCTTGCTCATCCATAAAGGCTACGAAATGGAGAACGGCGACAAGTGGGTCGATAGCCCGAGTGACAACCTTGAAGTCAAAGTCATCAAAGACCTCCTCAAGGACATCGCGAAGAACCAGCCCGGCATTTTCAAGACCATCGTGAAGGACTTGAAAGGCGTCTCCGAAGAAACCACCACCGGCGTGCATCGCCTCTATGAAATGGCCAGAGCAGGCAAGCTCCTGTTCCCCGCCATTAACGTCAACGACAGCGTTACCAAATCCAAGTTCGACAACCTCTACGGCTGCCGCGAATCATTGCTCGACGGCATCAAGCGCGCCACCGATGTCATGATCGCTGGCAAAGTCGGCGTTGTGTGCGGCTACGGCGACGTGGGCAAAGGCTGCGCCGCCGCCCTTCGCGGCATGGGCGCGCAAGTCATCGTCACTGAGATCGACCCCGTCTGTGCGCTGCAAGCCGCGATGGAAGGCCATCGCGTCATGCCCATCGAAGACACCCTCGGCTACGGCGACATCTACGTCACCACCACCGGCAACAAGGACATCATCACCTTGGCCCACATGGAACTCATGAAGGACCAGGCAATCGTGTGCAACATCGGCCACTTCGACAACGAAATCCAAGTGGACAAGCTCAATGATCGCAAAGACGTGAAGCGCCTCAACATCAAGCCGCAGGTGGACAAATACACCTTCCCCAAAGGCAACAGCATCTACATGCTCGCCGAAGGACGCCTCGTGAATCTCGGTTGCGCCACCGGCCATCCGAGCTTCGTCATGAGCAACAGCTTCACCAACCAAACGCTCGCGCAAATCGAACTCTGGGCCACCAAAGACAGCCGCGCAATCGGCGTCACCGTCCTGCCGAAGAAGCTCGACGAAGAAGTCGCCCGCCTGCACTTGGAAAAGATTGGCGTCAAGCTCACCAAGCTCACCAAGGATCAAGCCGACTACATCGGCGTGCCCGTCGAAGGCCCTTACAAAACGGATCACTATCGTTATTAATCGATCAACTTTCAAAAGTCGTTTCAACAACAACTCAAAACGCGGATGGTCGAGAGGCCATCCGCGTTTTGCATTTTCACGCAACAACACTCAGCGACTGCGCGGCGAACTGGATACAGGCTTGCAAGTCTTCACGCTCCAGATCAGGAAATTCAGCCAGCACATTGTCGAAACTGTCTCCACCGGATAAGTATTCCAAGATGGACTCTACCGGGTAAGCGCAGCCCGCGAATTGTCGGCTTCCCGTGACAGATGTCGGGAGTGATGGTGATCCGCTGCAAGAGTGCGGCTGAAGCTTCAGGTGCTCCGATCAGAGGCAGACAGTATGAGTGTTGGGCAAGGTTTCAAGTGTCGTAGTAATGTTCAGTGCGTTCAAAGCTTGTTCAACCTGCGTGGCAAATCACGCACACCATGCAGCACGCGAAAAACCACGAGCACATCACCTTCTATCCGATAGAAAACGAGATGCACACGAAACGCACCCTGCATCTGAAACGAACGAATCCCCTTTAACCGACTGCTTTGAAAGCGACGAACCATGCCCATCTCCGGCTGCTGAACAAGCATCTCAACCGTGTTCTTAAACGACTGCAAGTATCGTTCAGCGATGTCACGATCCGCCTCTCGATCATACCATCCGTATTGCTTTGCCAAGTCTTCTTTGGCGTCGGCACTTACTTCCGAATACAGACTGGGCATGGTGAAAAATCAACTTAATGCCCGCCTGACTTCTCACGAATGCTTTGGAACAAAGCATCATTCACAGCATGACGCGGCTCATCGAGAGATTTCAACAAATCCGATTCGAGTTCTGGCGCTTCATACTGGTTCGATGTCAGAACCGTCAAGTGTCGTTCGGTCATCCAACCTAACAGCGTAAAGAAATCCTGCGCTGGTAGTGACTGAATTGATTGTTCGATCTGAGCAACCGTGGACATGAGCGGAGCTTAGGCGAGCCATTGTGAGTTGGCAAACCTAATGAATGAGCGGGCGGCGCAGCGATTCCATCTTGCCGCGACTCTAAATCCTTGTATGTCCATCCTCCTTTCCAATCATCTATGCCCGATCCTGTCTCCTTGAAATGCCCGAGCTGCGGGTCCGTGCTTCGCGCGGATGATTACGACTTGGCGACGGGCATCATCAGGTGCAGCTACTGCAAGGCTTTGGCCACATTGCCCGGAGCGGGAGCCGCCACGGTCGGCGTGCAATTTCATCCGCGCCCGGATGTGCCGATGCCGCCGGGCATCACTTATCAACATGACGGGACGAACACGGTTATCACACGACGCTGGCGAAGCATGATACTGCTTTTTCTTATCCCGTTTTGCATCGCATGGGATTCGTTTCTGGTGTTCTGGTATAGTAAGGCGTTCTCAGGTCAAATGCCGTGGATCATGATCATTTTCCCGATCGGTCATGTGGCAGTGGGCGTGGGCTTGACCTACTTTGTGTTGGCGACACTTTTCAACCACACAGTAATCATCGCGGGGCAAGGAAGACTGCGCATCTCCACTGGACCGATTCCATGGGGAAGGAACATTGACATGTCATCCAGCGATATTGATCAGATTTTCAGCAAGTCCAAGACCAACAGAAGCAGGAACGGCTCCAGCATGACTTACACCCTCTGGGCTGTGCTGCACAATAGCACCACGATTAAGCTGATGGGATCGGTTGATGACGAAGATCAGGCGCTCTTCATCGAGCAGAAACTCAGGAAAGCTTTAGGCATCAGGGATCAAACTGGTGCGGTTTGAAGCAAGACAATTTTCGTTGATGAATTGTTCTGCGTTATTCCCCTACAGATCGAATGCTAAATGAATACAGAGAACAAAATTGATTTTAAGGTTCCCGAAATGCTCAAGACCACAACAAGCTAGTGCTGGATTTGTCGCTACCATTGAAAGGCCGAATGGATCAAAATTAATTTCCAAAAATGCGCTTGGCATGTGTATCATTAATGATACGTTTTCGGTGTGTCCGCCATCCATCCGCTTCCTGTAGTATTTTTTCGCAACAGTGCGGGAAAAGAGCCGGTTCGTGAATGGCTCAAGACGCTGAACGTCGAGGAACGACGCATCATTGGTGAAGACCTGCTAGTTGTGCAATTTCGCTGGCCACTCGGGATGCCGCTGGTGCGCAACCTTGGTGATGGCCTGTGGGAATTGCGCTCCACATTACCTACCCGGATCGCGCGCTGCATCTTTTACCAGCCACGTGCGCGCATTGTCGTGCTGCATGGCTTCATCAAGAAAACACAGAAAACACAAACCGAGGACAAGGCGCTGGCCTTGAAACGAAAACATGTCCACATCCAAGCAGAAAAAGCATAAGAATCCGAATGAGGGCAGCACTCTCGATGATTTCCTAAATGAGGAGGGCATCTACGATGAAGCTCGTGCCGCCGCGCTCAAGCGCGTCATGGCACTAAGAATCGCCGACCTGATGGAAGAAAAACAAATAAAAAAGACCACGCTGGCGAAACAAATGCGCACCTCGCGCGCTGCGCTCGACCGGTTGCTTGATCCGTCGAATACGTCGGTGACATTGACGACACTGACGCGTGCGGCGTCCGCGCTGGGGCGTAAGGTGAAGATTGAACTGGTGCCAGCTTGAACCCTTAGTTGCGAATCCAAATCATCATGTCGTTACGAGTCTTCATCATCCTATTCATTTTGCCGCTCTCATCTCAATGTGGAGAAATACTGGGCGCGATTACTCAAATTTCGACTTCTCCTAACGGAGCTATTCAAGTGCTAAACCGCCTCACGGCCCACGATAAAAAGACTGGTGAGGATTTCTCTCGATTGGAGATTCTCAGCAACAAGAACGGTCGTGTGCTGACTTCATGGAAAACTACTTATGGGGGACGCTCCAAGGAAGCGATCTGGTCTGATGATAGCAAATATGTGGCGATCAATGACCTGCAAGGAAATTGCGGTGACACGCTTTACGTTATCCGCATCGCAGACGGCAAGGCGAAAATCATACGCGAGCCTTCTGAAAAAAAGATTGAATCCATCCTTAAAGAGAGCCATGCGAAATGGGGGAATTTCAATAAAATTACTGTGAGCGCATCAAAATGGCTCGATCAACATAACCTTGAACTCCACGTCTATGGCCGTTCCCTGACCTGCCCCAAAGACACTCAGCGTCCAAGTCTTTTTCTTTACTTTGACGAAGTGTGGACTTTGTCCATTGAACCCCTGAATTATAAGAGGGTGAAAGTGAAGAAAGAGGTCTTTGTATCTGAAAAGTAGGTGCTGCATCTCGCTTCACTTCCAACTCCGCAAGTTTTCTGAGCGGCCTGAGCGAAGCGGGACGCATCGCCTACGTTTTTATCCGAGAAACATCTCCCAGTCGCGCACACCGTGGGTGTTGCGGATGAAGTAGCTTGAAGGCATTTCGCGCGGAGCGGCGGGTGATTTAGCCAGCTTCAGCCCCACCTCGTCAGGAGTGCGGCTACCTTTGCGAGAGTTGACTCGCTTGTCGGCGAGCACGCAGTTTTCCCAAGTGGTCTTGCCTCCGCGAGAACGCGGGACGACGTGATCAATGTTACCTTCTTCGCGAGCGAGTTTCTTGCCGGTGTATTGGCAGACGCCACCGTCGCGATCCCAGATGCCGCGAGTGCTGAGCTTGGGGCGATGCTTGGGAACTTTATCGTAACGGGCGAGAACGAGGACGGTGGGCACGCGCACGGGGCCGTGAACGGTGCCGACGCAGTTGTCGCTGTCGCGCACGGGCAGGGCGAGCCATTTGTCCCACTTGCAGGGCTCCATGTTTTCGCCGCTGGCGATGTCGAGCGAGGTCGCGGTGCCTGCGGCCATCATGCAGAATGCATCGGCCGGGGTTTTAACATCAATGGCTTGCCAGTTGCGGTTGAGCACCAGCACGGTTGCCTTGTGAAGGACATCACTCATGACTGGACGCAAGTTTTGCCGCAAGGCGATGCGTCCGTCAAATGCTTTGATGTGTCGAGAGCGTTACCCAAGCGCCCTCACTTGGCGGGCTGAAGCATCAAGTAAATCTTATCGAAGGTCTCGCGAGTGATGATGTTGGCGCTCTGGAATCTTCTGGCACGCTCTATTATGGAAGGGGTGAGCTTCTCGTCCATCGCGTCGCGCACGCTGGCGGGTATGATCTGGAGATTGCCTAGATTTTGCGCAGCCTCGGGCGCATAAAGCGGCGAGATAATGTGGGCGACGACAGCCTTGTCCTTCTCCCAACCGGGAAGCTTGACGGTGGCAGGCTCGCCGCGCTCCAGAGCGAGCAAGTTGTCGAGGTCATCGAGAATGTGGAGCTTCTTGGCCTCCGCATAATTGGCCTTGAGGCTCTCCTTTACGGTGGCGTTTAAGGGCGGAACGTTCAGCTCCTTGCATGCAGCATCGAGCTTCGCGCTCATATCCACCCACGGCGTGGATTCCTCATCAGGTGGCGTGGAGGTAAAGTTCATGTCCACTCCACTTTCCTCGGCTTTATGGAAGAAAAACAGAAGCTGAAAAAATGCGGCTTCGTCCGGCTGCGCACCGGTTGTCTTTTTATCGGGACTGCCGCCAGTAAACTTACCGACTAGGGGTGCGAGCTGCGAGACCCATTGACGATCCTGCCGGCCCTTGCGGTTTTCTTTGATCTTGAACCAGCCGATGATCAAACCGGCGATGACGATTAGGACGATGAGAAAACGCATGGCTGAATAATTAAACGTGACGATTCAATGGTATGCAACCAGCGGTTGGTGCGATCATTTTTTCAAGTGCCGCGTGGCTTCGTGGTGAGCAAGCTGAATCATGGACTTGTCGCGGCAGCGCACCAGCGCGTCATCGAGCGTGATGAAGCCGTGACGCACCAGATGCGAAAGGCTGTCGTCAATGGTGTGCATACCCTCGTTACCGCCGATTTGGATGAGGCCGGGCAGTTGAGCGAAACGACGCTGGCGAATGCAGGAGGAAATGCCTGGATTGTTCTTCATCACTTCGCTGGCCATCACGCGACCCGGCACATCCGCGCGGGGAATGAGATGCTGACAAACCACGCCAAGCAGACTGTGCGCGAGCTGGGAACTGACATAGTCCTGCACCTCGCCGGGGAAGGCATCGAGAATGCGGGCGACCGTGGAACTGGCATCCGTCGTGTGCGTGGTGGCGATAACGAGATGCCCAGTCTCCGCAGCCGTGATGGCGATGCGAATAGTCTCCATATCACGCATCTCACCGATGACGATGACATCTTCGTCCGAACGCAACGCGCCGCGCAGTGCATGAACGAAACTCTGCGTGTCTGAGCCAACCTGCCGCTGCCGCACCACGCCCCGATGATGCTCGTAAACATATTCGATGGGGTCTTCGATGGAGAGAATGCTGCCGCCGCGTTCCCTCGCGATTTTCTGAATCATGCTGGCCAGCGTAGTCGTCTTACCCGATCCAGTCGTGCCGGTGATGAGGATCAATCCGCTGTCTTCATTGCAAAAGTTTTCCACTGTTTGGCCGTGGCCAAGATTGGACAACTCTGGGATCACATCCGGCACATGACGGAAGGTGGCCTCGACGTGCCCCATGGAAAAACACGCAGTGCCACGAAAGCGCCCGAGGCTCTCCACATTAATGGCGAAATCCAGTTCCCAGTCATGCTCCAAACGCGCACGCTGGGTTTCCTTCAGCGCACCAAAAACAAGATCGCGACAAGTAGTCGCGTCCAACACATCCTCCACCAGAGGCTGAAGAACTCCGTTCACGCGGACCATTGGCGGCGCACCCGCGCTCATATGCAAGTCGGAACCACCGACCTCGCAAACCATAGTCAAGTAATCAATCAAATCAGCCATATAAGAAAATTAGAATATGCAATTTTGTAACTCATAACAAATAACCCTTAACTCATAACAAATAACTTTCCCCTACCCCTGAATGCCGCGCGCAGCACGACGGAAATCAGTTTCGCTGCCGAGGGCTTCAATAGCCGTCTCCTCGGAAATAATGCCCTGCTGCCACGCAGACACGACGGTGTGGAGGAATGAAACCGCATTCGGATCGCCACCGCGCCGAAGATAATCTTCCATGTGATTCACGTCGCGATTGCGAATCCAGTCGCGAATCGCGCCGCCGTTTTCGATGTGCTCCACGAGCAGATGCAGCCCGCCGTCGATACGTTGCACGAGCTTCTGGCATTGAACCCCCACAAGTTGCTGCGCGAGCATGTTGGTGCCGACGCCCGCCTGATCTTTTGGGAACAGATTGAGGAAACGTTCCATCGTATCCGCCACTCGTTCCGAGTGCAGCGTGGCCAGAACGAGGTGGCCAGTCTCCGCAGCTTGCAAGGCTGTCAGTGCCGTTTCTGTATCGCGGATTTCACCGACGAAAATTACGTCCGGTGCTTGACGCATGGCCCCGCGCAATCCAGCGGAAAAATTCGCGGTGTCCCGCCCCACTTCGCGCTGCGTGAAGTGGCAAGCCTCGTTAATGAAAACATATTCCACTGGGTCTTCGATGGTGACGATGTGCCGCGCAAGGTTCTCATTCATCCAGCGCAACAACGCCGCGATGGTGGTGGACTTGCCCGTGCCCGTCGGCCCAGTGATGAGGACCAAACCGAACGAACGTTGCACCCATCGGGTCAGGAGCCAGTCAGGCACGCCGAGCTTGTCGATCGCGGGAACTTTGGTCTTGATCCGACGCAGCACGGCAGCAAGGCGACCCATGGTGCGATGCAGGTTCACACGAAAGCGAACGTGTTGCTGCGAGATCAAACCGCTGTCGCGATCCAGATCGCCCAATGGATTCGCCCCACAAGCCTGCCAGAGCGCACTCATCTGCGCGAGCGAAAGCGGCTCCTCCCCCAGCATCATGATCTGCTCATTGATCTTGATGCGCGGCGGCTCGCCCTCTTGCAAGAACAGATCGCTCGCCTGATGTTGCTCAGCGGCGGCGAGAATATCGTCGATGGATAAAGACATGAAGACGTTATTTCTACCATGCGGGGCGCATGTGAGGCAAGATGGAAAGACGGGGAGATATAAAAACTTCTGTCAGCGCAAGTGCGCACTCCAAATGTAGCAAGGGCATCTTGCCCTTGCAGGACTGCAAGGGCGAGACGCCCTTGCTACGGATAATGATGTTGGCAAACTGACTTGTTTGTTTATGATCCATCTGTCAGGCGTTTCTTCGCCACACCGAGAACCAAAGCAAACCAAGCACCATGAAGGACACCACCAAGCGTTCGATTCTTCGCTGGATTCACATTATCTTTGCCCTGCCGCTCATTGGTTACATTTATGGGCCGCCGTCGGAGACCGTGCAATACCTTCCCTACTTCCGGTTCATCTATTTCCCCGTAGTCGTCCTTTCGGGACTCTGGATGTGGAAAGGTCATGTCGTCCGACGCCTTTTTTCGGGAACCAACCCAAAATGAAATCTGCAACCAGCCATCAGGATCAAGCCGCCTTTCAGCAGCGTTTTCCAAATTTGGCGACGGGTAAATGCGACCCAGATCGGGGCCGCGCGGTCGGAAAACGGAGGGGAACCACAAGGTGATTTGAGGGTTATGTTGCATAAATGGGTAATACAATGTTAGTCTAAAGAAGTGGACATCCTAGCAACACTGCGAACCAAGATTAATTCGACTGATGACGGCGATCATTCGTCGGGTTTGCGTGCCGTTTTACTGCACATCGAGACCGGGTTCGCCCACTTACGTAGAGGCCAAGATCAAGGAGACGAGACCGCCTTCACCGACGCTATCTATCGTTCGAATCAAGCGTTCGAAGGCAGTGTTAAGGAGGCATATCGTGTCCTTGCCGAGAAGGATCCTGATAAGAAAAAGCCTTACGACATCGAGAAGTATCTTGAGGAGAAAGACGTCCTCCGTCCACGCGTCCTTTCGCAGTTTACAACCTATCGAACCGAATGGAGAAACCCTTCGACTCATGACTACAAACTAGATTTTGACGAAAGTGAAGCATTCGTTGCAATAATGAACGTCACGACTTTTGCTTGCGTATTGATTGATCAGATTTCAGAACGACAATCCTTTAACAAGTCGAAGGCTGAGACCAATTCGCAGAAAGCAGAGATCGAGAAGAGTGTTCCTGAATCAGGCGGAAGCCTTCTTGAGGTGACTGCAGCTCTGCTCACAGAATTTGCTCGCCAGCAAATAACCGAAACGAGCGGTGAATCAAGAAAAACAGAAGTGCAAATCACAGGCGCACTATGTGGGTTTCTTGCGGTTGCAGCACCATCGATTGAGGTTATTGCAGACTTTCGCATTGATCCAGCCAGACCCGAAAGAGGTGATGTAATGCTTCGCAAGGGAGATCAGAATGTCCTGATCGAATTGAAGCGATCACCAAAATCTCGAGACGTGATGGATCCCGGATTATTTCAGCTCGAACACTACCTGAAGATTGGGGGATTGAAGAATGGGGTGCTGTTCCTTTACGAGCAGGGAATTAGCGAGGTGCAGCGGGACGACTACCTTTTCGGCGAGTCCGATATCACTATTGTTAAATTGGCTCCACTAACACGCAAAAAGGGACTACCAAGACGCTCTAATGCAATCGAGCGAACGCCTAACCCCTCTGAATAGCATCAAGCGTGAAAGTTCTTGGGATATGTTTTTCAGGGGCTTTAAGGGTTACATTTAAAGCGTTGCGCGATTTGAAAAAGCTCCGGTCTGCACTGTAGCCTGACTCTCCAGAGTCGGGTTTCCAGCGCGATCATTTACAAAACACTCCCGACTCTGGTGAGTCAGGCTACACTAATAACCCCGGTCTGCGCGAGGCAAACCGGGGCTGATGATTCATCGGATGCTGTTAGATCAGACGGCCTTGAACACGCCGGGAACGGGGATCGGATAGAATCCGTTCGCGTCGGGCGCGGTGGGCGGCACGGTTTCCCAAGAGACCTGCGAAGGCATGAGCTGGATTTGTGAGTTGATGGCGTCGTCCCATTTCACATCCTTGCCGGAGTAGCTGGCCATGCGCCCAAGAATGGAGGTCATGGTGCTGTGGGCTACGTATTCGGCGTTGTTGAGCGGCTTGTTGTTGATGATCGCGTCCTGCAATTCGTTGTGCTCGACTTGATAAGGGTTGATGCTCTTCTGGCGCGCATCGTATTTCCAGATGATGTTTCCTTTGAAATCGACTGCCTGGCATTTGTTGTCATCATCAAGGAAGAGGATGCCCTTCGAGCCATGAATTTCTTCGCGCACGGCATTGGCGCAACCTTTCTGGTGGCGGCATTGGCTGCTGACACGGACGCCGTTGGGATAGGTGAACTCAATAGCGTGGTGATCGTAGATTTCTCCGAACTGTTTGCCAGTGCGAACCTGACGACCACCCATGCCCTGAGCGCTGATGGGATGGGAGCCTATGAACCAGTTGGCGACATCGAGGTTATGAATGTGCTGCTCGGCAATATGATCGCCGCAGAGCCAGACGAAATAATACCAGTTGAGCATTTGGTATTGCATCTCAGTCATGCCTTCGACGCGATCCTTCACCCAAACGCCGGCGTCATTCCAATAGACATTGGCGCTGACGATGTCGCCGATGATGCCGTTTTCCTTAACTTGTTTCAGGGCTTCGCGATAGCAGGCCTGATAGCGACGCTGAAGACCAGCGACGACCTTCAAGCCTTTCTGCTCAGCGACCTTGCCCATTTCTAGAACCTTGCGCACGCCGGGGGCGTCGGTGGCCACGGGCTTTTCCATGAAGACGTGTTTGCCAGCATTGATGGCAGCTTCAAAGTGATAGGGGCGGAAGCCGGGAGGTGTGGTGAGAATGACGAGGTCGCATTCTTTGATAACCTTTTCATAAGCATCAAGCCCGAGGAACTTGCGCTCATCAGGAACGTTCACCCCATTAGCGTGCTTTTTGCTGAGATTTTCGTGAGCGCCAGCCAGTCGATCCTGATGCGCATCGCCCATCGCCCAGAGGACGACGTTTTTGTTGCCAGTGCTGAGAGCCTGGCTGGCCGCGCCTGATCCGCGTCCGCCGCAGCCGATGAGGCCGACTTTGATTTCGTTGGTGCCGCCCGCTGCAAATGCGTGCGTGGAATTACTCATGGCCAATCCCGCGCCCAGGGCGGTAGTGCCACGAAGGAAGTCGCGACGATTGGGTGTTTTCGGCACATAGACAGCGTTGTTATCAGGCTCGTGAGTGGTCATGGTTTAGTTTGGTTTGAGTTTGGCTTTCTGAAGATGTCTTTTGGATGAATGAACGGGTGGATTCTGCGGTTAGACGTGGTTAAACAATACTGCTCTGTAGCGAGAATCTTACCGAATCTTTTCAAGCACGCCCTAGGCTGCGGCCCATGCGTTGCGGATGAGCTTGATGCCTTCGGTGTAAACTTCCTCGGGCGACGTGAAGAAATCACGCCACACACGAGTGGCCGCCGCGAGGTCAGGTAGTGCGCCGCCAAAGGCCTCGATGGTGAGCCAGCCGTCGTAGCCGAGTGATTTGAGCTTCTGAATCTGGGCTGTGATGTTGATGTGGCCGCGACCGGGCGTGCCGCGATCATTCTCGGAAATGTGAACGTGATTGAGCTTGCCGGAAGCAAAGACGGTCTCGATGGCAGCGAATGGATCCTTCTCCTCGATGTTCGCATGGAAGGTGTCATACATGGTGCCGAAGTTCGGGTGATTCACGCGCTTCACATAGCTCGCGGCTTGCTCCATCGTATTAAGAAGATGCGCTTCGAAACGGTTCAGCGCCTCGATGGCGTGCTTCACGCCCGCCGCCTGCGCGATGGGAGCAATGGTGCGATGCACTTCAGCGGCGTGGTCCAGTTCGGTCTCGCTAGGATACTTGCCCGTGAATTGGCCGAGCACTTGATAGTAAGGGCCGCAGAGAGTCTGCACCTCGGCGTTATGCGCGCATTCGATGACGGACTTGAGATGATCAATCGCGCCCTGACGGTTTTTCGCATCCGGGCTAATGGCATTGTGCGCTTCATCAGGCAACACAGTCACGGCGGTGCATTCGAGACCGTTGTCCTTGAGAGCATTCCCGATCTTCTTGAAGTGAGCAGGGGAACTGGTGTCAAAGATGGGAATCTCCACACCGTCGTAGCCAGCGGCCTTGAGCTTGGGGAGGAGGGCGAAGTTATCTTCGGTCACGTGACCGGTCCAAAGGAGTAAATTAAATCCGATTTTCATGGGACGCCAGACTAGGTAATCCAAAGGCAACACGCAACTGCACAATGCAGAAGTTTTCCGACACCACGCGGAGGAATGGCAGAAAGGCGTTGCATTATTAAGGAATGCTTAAATAATCTACTGAACCATACAACCCTTGCGGCAGCCATGAAATTACACCTCCCCCAGCTTCGCCTCTTAATCGTATTTGGTCTGACAATCCTATTGTCCTCGGCATTTCTAACTTCCTGTAAGACGAGCAGCAATCCGGACGGCGCACAATACGCCACCAACGGACCGTATGCGACTTATCCAAGCGATGGTCATTACAATCCCTACCCGAGTGGCAGCAAGCCTCCCGCGACCTCATCCACTCAGTCACAGTATCAACAATACAACGAAGCCCCGCCTCCGCCGTCGCAGCCAAAAAAATCCAGCGCGAGCACGGCTTCCACCAAGAAGAAGTCTTCAACCAGTAAGACTGCGTCCACGACCAGTAAGACCGCTTCGACCACAAAGAAAAAGTCTTCAGGCAGCACGACATCCAAGACCGCTTCGACAGGCAGCGGCTCGACTTATGTCGTCAAACAAAGCGACACGCTTTACGGTATCTCGCGCAAGTTTCACGTCACTGTCAGTAAGCTCAAGAGCACCAACAATCTTGCCTCGGACAACATCCATGCGGGGATGAAGCTCAAGATTCCGTAAGCGGCCTGCGGAAAAATTCCGCTGCGGTGCGACTAGTGAGTTGTGCGATTTGCTCACAACTCACACCGCGCAAGTCCGCCATAAACGACGCCGTCTTCGCCACATAGGATGGCTCGTTCCGCTGCCCGCGATGAGGTATCGGAGCCAAATAAGGGCAGTCGGTCTCCAGCATGAATCCATTATCCGGCAAGGCACGCGCAGTGGCTTGTAGAACTTGGCCGTTCTTAAAGGTGACGATGCCCGTGAAGCTGACCAGATGACCAGCCTCAATCAATGGCAGCGCCTGTTCCGCCGTTCCGGTGAAACAATGAAACACCGCGCGCAACCGATCCGACCACGGCAGCACTTGCGCCACCAGATCATCAAAGCTGTCGCGATTGTGCAGCACAACATTCAATCCCAATTCCGCCGCTAGTTCCAATTGCGCCTTCAAGACGAAAGCCTGTCGCGCCTTCCATGATTCCAGCGTGAATCCCTCCGGCGGCTGATGAAAATAATCGAGTCCTATCTCGCCGATGCCAACAACCTTCGGATGTTGCGCAAGTTTTCGCAATTCACTGACAAACGATTCGTCACTCACCGAGTCCGCATCACAAGGATGCACACCCACCGTGGCTTCGACTTCAGGATATTCCTCCGCAATCTCGATTACCCGTCGTGCGTCTTCCAGCGTGGTGCCAATGCAGATGATCCGCGTAACACCCGCTTCCCGAGCACGGGCAACAATCTCCGGCAGATCGGCAGCGAATTGCTTTGAAGCTAGATGGGCGTGGGTGTCAGTGAGCATTGGATGCGTAAGGCTTGTGCCAATCCGAAGTCAGGATCAAATCCTAATTTGCCACGCCCTTGAAATAGGAACGATTGATAACTTCATTCTATTCGAGGCCCTCATTCACAGCAGCCACTTTCCGCCCAGCCACGCACGGTTTCGGGATCAAGATCAAACCCATTGGGCCATGTAAGCACTCCATGATCGAGATAAACTTGCTCAAAGAAATCGGCGCGGCGCATGAGTATGATCACGGGGCCTTTGCGCTTTTTCAACCACACGGTGAACTCCAATTCTGCGATAAGCCCATCAGCAAAACACACACTGAGACGATGCGGGCCAGTGACGCGCAGTCTGGTGATCTTGCACGAGGCTAGCGTGGCGGGCAGTGAGAGCGTTTCAGACATGATGCTAATCTTAGTCGAGAGCGGCGATTTTGGAAGCGGAGGATTCATGACGACTGCGCGCTGCCAGTTTGCAAGCAATTCGGCGCGACGGGCGATAGCCCATTTTTGAACGAGCTTCGTTTGCGCCATGGGTAAGAAGCCCTTGAAAACCTTACCGTCCGATATACGCACCTTCGCAAGATGCTCGCCGTATTCAGCGTGAAAGTGCGGCACACCGTGATCATCGAAATACATCGTAATCCGAATTCCATTGAAGCTGCAAATCTCCGGCATCAGACTATTTTGCGGAAATCCATGAATTTCGCCAGCGATTTTGCTCTTATAAATTGGCGAAACCTACAAGGAAAATCCGGCAGATCGGCAGAGAATTGCTTGGAGGCTAGATGGGCGTGGGTGTCAGTGAGCATCAGGCTGGTTCAATATCCTTCCGCATCCTGTCAATCTTCCTCTCGCGAACAAAGCCAATAGCCGAAAAAAGCATCAGTCCAACACCAGCCAATAAAAACTGCCAACAAATCTCATATGTGGACGATCCCCGCTTTTCCAATGCAGTCACTAACAATGCTTTTACGTCGTAATGAGCAAGTCGGCTCTTCAGACCAGTGTTCAGGGCGAGGTCCCAACCGGCAGGAGACTTTGCGAGAATCGACGCCACTGAAGCATCCCGGGAAGGGGCTATCGTAATGACCTGCATGATAATCACCGTGCAGAAGCTGATAAAAAACACGAAGCTATAGAATGATTTCATTTCATCAATCTACGCGAAGCTTCACGGCACTAACTTGTCATCTTGTTTTACTGGAAGCTTTTCGTCGCCGGTTGGTTCCTTCGGCTCCGGCGGAAGATCCCACGCGGTGAGCCACTCCGATTTGATCCGCTTGAAACCCATGTCCTGCATCCGCTTGTCCATGTCCGGCAGATGGGCTGCGCCATAGAAAATGCCGAGATTTTTCCTGCCAAGTTTGATCTGCTCTTGCATGACTCCGAGCGCTACACGGTTCCGCTCCGTAACGATCACGGTGCCGTCTTCCGTGTCCAGACCCGACAGCATATCTTCCATGCTGCCGAACATCCGGCCCATCATGCGCCGGAGTTCCGTGCTGCTATCCTTGCGACAGAGGATTTCCATGATCTTCAGTAGCCCCGGTTGGTCCCGTGAAACTTGTGGATGCTTCATCTGCGCGACCACCGAATTTAACCATAGCGAGAGAAAGCTTTCGTTCTTCTTCACCTGCATGTCTGAGAACTCCTTCATGGTCATGTCCGCATGAACGAAGTTCGATTTGTAGTAATCAATGCATCGCACCTGTCCGGCGAGGCCAAGCGACTTCTCCATGGTGTCATAAAGCGGATGCAACCACGCCAGCTTTTTCCCAGCGGCGGCTTCCTCAGCCTCTTCAGGCGTTGCATTCAGCTCCTTGTTCTCCTCTTTCTCTTTTTTGCGGGCCACACGTTTTTCAAATGGCTCGCCCACCATTTCATACAACAGCGCATCGTAATGCGTGAAGCGCTCATTGAGCTTCTCGTAATAGGTTTTGTCCGCTATATGAATGGCCCCGATCAAGTCCACGGTCACACCATCCTTATTTTGATAAGTGGCAACGCCCGTCTGCAATCGAGCGCCTTTGTCATCCTCTTCAAACCGAGTGAACTGCCGCTTCCCGTCCTTCTGCGGCTCATCACTCCAAGCGGGAAGTGCCAGACAAAATAGAACGAGGGTGAAAATCAGGCGCGGCTTCATGTGAACAATGTTCCTTGAACTGGCCGCAAAGGCAAGCCCGCGCTCAAATGGCCTTCGACTTCCGCCGTCCTGCCATCGCGGCATACACCAGAAACGCCAACCCGGCTCCGATCATGAACGTGGAATAGAATTGCCCGTGGGTCATGCCCATGATCGGATTGGCACCGGAATCCGGCTCGCGGAAATTCTCGCCGAAGATGCGCACCGCTGCATAGAGCAGGAAGAACAAAGCGGTGACCAGACCATTCGGCAGATGTTTCGAGCGGGTGCGCACGAAATACAGCACTACAAAAAGCAATAGCCCTTCCAGCAACGCCTCATAAATCTGCGAGGGATGTCGTGGATTCAGAATGGCTTCGAGTTCCTGCAAGCCACCGGGAGATTGACTCATCACATCAATAATTTCATGGCTGTGATGCGGGAGGGCTTGATAGTTCAAGTTCGTTGTTATGGCAGGATGAAACCCGCTGTGATGCACTTCCGTGGGAAATTTCACTGCCCACGGGACATTGGTGATGCGCCCAAAAAGCTCGCCATTGATGAAATTTGCGATGCGCCCGAAGAACAGTCCGATAGTTCCTGCGACGACAAGATTGTCTGCGAGACCAACCCACGCAAGCTTGTTCCGCCAGCCATAAATCATCATGAAAATCGCCAGCCCCGCGATGCCGCCGTGGCTGGCCATGCCACCGTCCCAGAGCTTCACGATGATGGTCGGATGATGAATGAATTCGTCAAAATTATAGAGCAGCATGTAGCCGAGTCGCCCGCCCACGACCACGCCGAAGAGCGCGGCGAGTGTAATAAAGTCGGCAACCTTGTCCGGCTTGATCTCGCCATAGCCGCGCTTCGCGAGGCTGTGCATCACGAGATAGGCGCAGTAAAAGCCCGCCACATAAGCCAGCCCATACCAATGCAGCGCGATGCGGTCGCTGAAACGAAAGATATAAGGGCTGAGATGATGAAGATAGAAAGCGAGCATGATGAAAGTTGGTAGCAAGGGCGTCTCGCCCTTGATCTGTCAAGAGCAAGATGCCCTTGCTACGTCGCATGACTCGAAAGCAAATCAAACAGCGTCAGCATTCCGACGAGTTTGTTTTCGGCATCACACACCACCGCTTTACTGGCTCCAGTGCGGATCAAGGTCTCGAACACGGCGGCGATCTCATCGTCGGGCGCAACGATCAGCGGGCGTTTCACAGGCAGGTCACGCACCAACACCGCGCTGTCGATGGGATTGTGCTTGAGCCATTCCAGGGTGTCGCTGCGGCGCAGCAATCCCTTGATATGACCACTCGCATCCAGCACAGGATAACTCGTGTGCCGCTCGGCATGAAACATCGCCAGCAATTCCGGCAGCGTCATCTCCTCGCGCACGGAGATGACATCTCGCACCATCAGATCACGCACTGCGCCCTGACGGGTTCGCTGTGGAAGGTGTTCGATGACATGTTTGATTTCACTTTCGCTGTCATAAGTTTCCGCCGAGCGCAGGAATATTTTGTTGAGCGAGCCGATGGAACTGACGAGTTTCTGGAAGACCTTCTCGCTGATCGCAACCAACGTGGAAGGCTCCTTCGCGGTCGCATTGTAACGCCAGATGTGATCCTCCAGCAGGGCACGTTCGCCGAAGTGCTGGCCCGCAGTAGCCGCTTTCACGAGGTCGCCGTTTTCATCTGTGATGTCGATTCTGCCACTCTTCACCGCATAGAATGAAGTCGCCGGCTCGCCACGCATGAACAATGGATCGCCCGCCTCCAGATACACATCTTCCATCGGCGAAGAATACTGCGGCGTAAGCAAGTTAATGTCGCGCGGGAAGAACAAATCGAACGTCCACTCTGCCATCACGCGCAGCTTGCGATCCAGCCCCGGCAGCTTCATCAAGTAAATGGTGCGCCACATGAACCACGCGATGATGCCAGAGAAATTGTAGCCAAAAATTTCTGCCACTGCCGTGCGATGTCCGATAGAAGCGAGTTCGCCTTGCCCCGTGAATTTGAAAGGCTTCAATACCTGGCCCGCGATGCAAGCCGCGACGTTGTCACCGAGCAGCAATCCCTGTCGGAACGCAAACTGCGCCGTCTCCGGGCAGTTGCCGCCATCGCTTTTCGGAAACACCGCGCAATCCCCCGCTGCCCAGACACGGCCTTGTCCCTTCGCCAGCCCCGTTGACTCGACCACGACATGTCCCTTCTCCACGGTGAGCGATCCGCTTTCACCGAGTTTCAAAATAAGCGGATGCGGCGCATTACCCACCGTGCAGACCACCGTGCCCGCGTCCAACTTACGCCCGTCTTCTAGCACCACACTGCACGCAGTCGCGGCTTTCACGCGGGATTTGAAAAGGATGTTCACGCCCATTTTCGCGAGCTGCATTCCCGTATAGTCCGCCAGCTTCGGCGACAGCATTGGCAGTAATTTCTCTCCGCCGTGGATCAACGTCACGGAGATGTCATCCGGCTGGACGGTGTCGTAATAGCGGCAGATGGATTTCAGCAAATCTATCATCTGCCCCGCTGTCTCCACGCCGGAGTAACCGCCGCCGACCACGATGAAGCTCAGCAACTGCCTGCGCTTCACCGCGTCATCAATCAGGTTCGCCTCTTCCATACGTGAGATGATCGTGGCCCGCAGCTTCATCGCATCGCCCACATTGCGCACCAGATACGCGTGCTCGCTCATTCCCGGAATGCGGCTCAAGTTCACCTCGGAACCGAGTGCAAGCACGATGTGATCAAAACTAAACGTGATGTTCGGCGAATGAATGCCGCCATCGAGCACCACGGTTCTCGATGTCAGATCAATCGCTCGCACCGTGCCGCGAAACACATCCGTGCCTTTGCAAATCAAGCGGATCGGATTGACCACATGCCGTGGCGCCAGCGAACCGCCCACGACCTCCGGCAGCATCGGCTGGAAGACCATGTGATTCTCGCTCGCGATCAGCCCCACTTTTTTTCCGGTGCCCCGCAAACGCTTCACCACGCGCTGTGCGCAGTAAACACCGGCGAAACCGCCACCGAGAATGAGCACATCGTAATGTCGAGAAACAGGCATTGCGCATCATGCACGCGAGAGCGCGGTGCGCCAAGTGACAATCTACCGCCTTGACTGCAAGCTGCTTTCCAGCACACTGGCTTCATGACTCTGACCGCTGTTTTAATTCCTGCCGAGGAAGGTGGCTTCGTTGCCTTCAACCCCGAAACTGGCACCACAACTCAGGGTGAGTCAGTGCCTGAGGCCATCAGCAATCTTCGCGAAGCCACGGAGCTTTACTTAGAAGAATTTCCTCTGGAAAAGATTGGCCAGCCGCTGCTGACGACATTCGAGGTTGCAGCCCATGCCTAAGTTACCTCGCATTTCTGGATCTGATGCTGTGCGTGCTTTGCAACGTCTTGGTTTTGAGGTCGCGCGTCAGCGTGGAAGTCACATCGTTATGCGTCGCGGATCGACAGGCTGTGTTGTCCCTAACCACCGCGAGATCAAGGTTGGAACACTCTCGGGCGCTCTTCGGCAGGCGGGCGTCTCCGTCGAGGAATTTATTTCTGTGTTGTAAGCAAAATATGGCTCGGGCATTATTAATGAACTAATCACCCGAAAAAACACGGGTAAGTTGCCCGCGCTCCCTTATTTCATCGCCGTCGCACAGATATGGCCTAATGCTCGCAGCCGTCGCTCTCTTCCACTGGATCGGTATCCACGATCTTCGCGGTCTTTTTTAACTCATCCACGAACTCGTTGAACTTCTTGTCGCGGTGCGCCTCGATGATGCCGATGCGGACGATGTCTTTTACTTCATCAAAGGGCTTGGGCACTGCGGGTTTGCGCCCGGTTAGCTTGACAATGTGAAAGCCGAGCTGGGTAACGAAGACGGGGCTTATCTCCCCTTCCCTCATGGAGTAGGCGATGGTCTCGAATTCTTCCATGAACTCGCCGCGCTTGAACCAGCCGAGGTCGGAGGACATTTCCTTGTTGGAGTTGTGCTCCACACCGAGCGCGTCAAAGTCCGCGCCATCCAGCGCGCGTTCGCGCAATCCACGCATCATTTGATAAACCTCCGCGCGGCTCTTTGCGGCGCTGAGATTCACGGAAATATGCGAGGCGCGAATCTGCTCCTCAGTCAGGAATGCACTGACATTCTTTTCATAGAAGGCGTGCATGTCCGCTTCTGAAGGCTGCGGCTCTGGCGCGTAGACTTGAATGAGTGTCTTATCGAGGCGGACACCAGCAGCCACGTTCTCGCGCACGGCGGACTCGTCAGTCGCCATCATGCCGATGTTCATGTAAAACTGATCTTCTCCACCGGCTTGCTCAATCAATTGGGCCAGTCGATTGCTGACCTCTTCATCGCTGACCTCATGGAAGCGGCGACGCGATTCCTGCTGAAGCAAGGCGCGGGAGGTGATGTTGTCCTTGGCTTTCGCGCGGAACTCAGGGTCGCGCTCGCAACATGACACTTGGAGCGTGCGCTCGAAGTGGCTTTTAATGTGACGGAATTCATCTTCGATGATTTCGTCGGCGATGGTTTCTTCATTGACGCTCAGGGCCATGTTGCAGTCTGCGCGGCACAATGCGCGGCGCAATCCTGATTTTGCATTGATGATTGCGGAATGCGGTTCATCATGGGCGCGATGAAAATGATATTTCTCCGGCATCTCGCGACTCTGGCGGCACTCGCGCTGTGCAGTTGCAATCTTGAACCGACGACACCGAGCGGAACACTTTATGGCAATGGATCAAACGGCCCCGGCTACCCGCAGCAGCCCAATTATCCGACCTCGATGCTGCCACAGGTCGCCAGCCCGTCGAATGTGGGAAGTTCAGCGCCCGCGATTCATGCGGAGTCATATATCCTGATCAATCCCGAAAGCGGCGCGGTGCTGGCAGCACGCAATGCGGACACGCCACACTCCGTAGCCAGCACCCAAAAAATCCTCACGGCTCTCGTCGTCGTGGATGACGGCAATCTCGACAAACCTGTGCGCATCACATCCAGCGACATTTCAGTGGAGCCATCGAAGCTCGGTGTGCGCCCCGGCGATGTCTATACTCGACGCGAACTTGTGGCCGCGTTTCTGGTGAAGAGCGCGAACGATGTGGCCAATGCTCTCGCGCGGGACAACGCGGGCAGCATCGAGGCCTTTGCCAGAAAGATGAACGCCAAGGCGCGTTCGCTCGGGGCGATGAACTCTTACTTTGCCAATCCACATGGTCTCAGTTCCTCCGGCCAGCGCTCCACTGCTCGGGACATGGCCCGCATCGGCATGGCCGCGTATCGCAATTCCTTTCTCCGCAGCATCGTGCGGCAGCGTTTTCACAGCTTCCGTTATGCCAGCGGCCACACCGTCACTTTGCAGAACACCAATGAACTTCTCGGCATGATGCCCGAGTGCGATGGCATGAAGACCGGTTACACTGGCCCCGCTGGACGCTGCCTTATTTCAACTGCGCATCGCAGCGGCCATGAAGTGCTGCTCGTGCAGCTCGGCACCAAGACCCGCTATATCTGGAATGACGGGGCTGCGCTTATGCAATGGGGGTTGGCTAGATGACATTCAGCGAATTCCATGTCGGCAATGAGATGGGGGCAGAAATGCGTCAATGTTTTTTGTGCAGAAATTATTGTTGTTTCCCGCAAACGAAGTCTTGACTTGCCCCTCCCTAATCGCTTCAAAATAGACCTCGGCATGGGAGCTCACCTCAAAGCATCGACCACTGACCAGCTTTATACGCTGGAAGAATTCAACCTGATCGGACGCAGCGATGACGCGTCCATCAAGTTGGAGGACAATGGCGTGTCCCGGCAGCACGCCACCATTCGCTGTGAAGGTGAGCACTACTGGCTCGTCGATCTCGGCAGCGCGAATGGCACTTATGTTAATGATTCTGCTATCACCACCGCCCGCGTGCTGCGTGATGGAGACCGCGTCCAGTTCGGCACCAACATGCTGAACTTTCATCAGGATGGAGTCGGCGTCATTCAGGATGTTGATGGCATTGGCAGCACGACCCAGGTGCTCCGGCGGGCCCCAGTGCCGATCAAGACCCAGTCGATCACCATGCTGGTGGGTGATTTGAAGGGCTTCACTCAACTTAGTTCACAAATCACCCCGGAGGAGCTCGCCGATCTGCTGCGCGAATGGTATGCGGACTGCACTACCATCATGCGCGAACATGGCGCGATGATTGACAAGTTTATCGGCGACTGTGTTTTCGCCTACTGGCATGGCACCGAGAAAGACATTCGCGCCAAGGCATTGGATGCAGCGCGCGCTCTGCGGAAAAACGAGAGCACCCAGACTTCTTCGACACGACTGATGCTCAAGCAAACGAAGAACATCTCCCTCGACTGCCGCATCGGCCTGCACCTTGGCGATGTCGCCTTGGGCGCGATGGGCAAGGCTGTGAACACCGCTATCGGCGATGCGGTGAACATCGTCTTCCGCATCGAGAGCATGACCCGGCAATTAAACTGTGGCGTGCTCGCCAGCGCCGCGTTCGTCGTGGACTGGGAGGAAGGACGCGATTTGTTCGAGCCTCGCGGCAGCCACGAGGTCAAGGGACATCCCGACATGCTTGAGGTGTTTGCGCTCAAGGAGCAGCTCTCCTGAGTAAGTTCACTCAAACGACCTTGCTCGACACGGGGCTTTGCCACTCCGTAATTTTCCCAATATTCATTTCGATCTGATCAGCCTTCCGCAAGTTTGCGATCTGATCATTCGTGATGACAGGAAAGTGCTCGACCCTGACCAGATGAATTGGAATCTGCCAGAGTTCTTCTTGTGTCGTCATCCAGTTTTGATCATCGAATGCAGTTAGATCAACGGGATTGGAATAACTTATCAAACACTTTTCCCCTGAGTCATTGATATACTCATGGAAGTAACTCATGGCCAGCTCCCTGATCGAGAGATAGACAGGCTCGCGATACCTTAGAATGCTGTGGTTCGTCTTGGAAATGGCTCCCCACATCCCGTCCTTCTGAAAAACGCAAATGACATGATCAAAGTCATTTTTATTTGCCGTGAGATCAAGCAACAACGGAGGATAACCATTCATCCTAAGAATAAGAGCAGCAAGGATGGCCCCTTCGATGCAATGGCATTTGTTTTGTCGCAAAACCATCCTGGGTGAAAGGCACGTATCTTTACCGTCCTCTTCAAAATTGATGGGAATTTTATTGATGAAGTCTTGAACCAGCGCAGGAGTATTGAGACTCGTGAACAAAGCAATCTCGTCAGCAGTCAGGGGGATGCGATTGAGATAGTCTTGGATATTGGCGCTGGAACCAAGGCCTTGAAAAAGTTTAAGCTGATCTTGTGTAAGACCGAAATCAGTCTCATTCATAGATAATCCCTTCGCATGAAGCGATGTCCCATTTAAATCCACATGCCCGCCGGGATCACCGAGTCTTTGGGAATCACAATGATTCCGTCGCGAATGTAATAAAGTCCTTCGGGGCCGTCCAGGTTCTCATCTTTGCCCTTGGGCGTGATGACCACGCCATCGCCGATGTGGACATTTTTATCAATGATCGCGCGCTCAATCTTGCAGCCCTTGCCGATGCCGGGCGGCGGACGATTGACGGGGCAGTTCGGCGCGCCCGCATAGTAGTCAGCACCCATAATGATACACTGGCGGATGGTCGTCTTGTCCTCAACGACGGTGCGAACGCCGAGAATACTGTCTTCGATTTCCGCTTCCGTAAGGATGCAGCCGTCGGACAACAGCGCGTGATGGATGCTGCCACCGTTGATCTTAGTTGCAGGCAGGAAGCGAGCGTGCGTGTAGATCGGAGCCTGCGAGTTGAAGAAATCAAACTCGGGCACGACGGAGCAGAGATCGAGATTGGCCTCGAAGAAACTGCGGATGGTCCCGATGTCCTCCCAGTAGCCCTGGAATGGATAACTCTGGACGTGGTAATTTTTAATCGCGTTGGGAATGATGTGCTTGCCGAAGTCCACAAAATCGTTGTCAAGCGCGGCGATGAGCATGTCGCGATTGAAAACATAAATGCCCATGCTGGCCTCATATTTCGCCTCGTCTTCGGGAAGCCCCAGTTCCAAAAGTGTTTCCTTGGGCATGGCCAGTGATTTAAGCACCTCAGGATCCTTCGGCTTCTCCACGAAATTCCGAATGCGCCCCTTGCTGTCAGTCTGCATGATGCCTAGACTTTTCGCGTTTGTTTCATTCACCGGAATGGTAGCGATCGTGATGTCCGCGTTATGCTCGATGTGCTTCGCGAGCACCTTGCGAAAATCCATTCGATAGAGCTGATCACCACTGAGGATAAGAAAATATTGATACTTCCCTTGAGTGAAGTTGCGCAGGTTCTGCCGCACCGCATCCGCCGTGCCCTGATACCACAACTCACCTTGCGAGGTCTGCTGCGCAGCGAGGATTTCCACGAAACCGTGGCTGAACAAATCGAATTTGTAGGCGCGGCTGATGTGACGATTGAGCGAGGCGCTGTTATATTGCGTCAGCACATAGACCTGGCGCACGCCGCTGTTGATGCAGTTACTGATGGGAATATCCACCAAGCGATATTTACCCGCCAAGGGCACCGCTGGTTTCGCGCGGTCTTTAGTGAGCGGGAACAGTCTGGTTCCGGCTCCTCCTCCCATGATGATCCCCAATGTGTGACGATTGAGTAGGGCTTCGGTTTCAAAGCGGTTCACGGGAGCGGCGGCGTCAGGCATACCCTGATTTTCGTGAAACAAGCCCGATGAGCAAGCGTTTCCTTTACAGGATTTCCCTCACTTCTATGAAGCAATACATGCGACTCTCTCTGCTGCTGACCAGCCTCGTTTTCACCGGAACTACAGTCTGGGCCAAAACGGATTTTAATAAGGAAATCCTTCCCCTTCTGGAAAAACACTGCCTGAAATGTCACAAGGCCGCGCATGAGGAAAACGGCAAAATGCAAAAGCCCAAAGGCGACATCCGGCTCGACGCTGCATGGGCCATTCTTCTTGGCAACAAGGACGTGACCCCGGTCAAGCCGAAGGACATCGCCCACAGCGCCATCATCACCGTCATCACTCTGCCACGCGACGACGACAAAGCGATGCCTCCTGAAGGTAAGGGTGACCCGTTCACTCCAGCAGAAATCCTCAAGCTCAAAACTTGGATCACCGAAGGCGCGGACTTCGACGGCTGGGTCGGCAACCTCGCCGGCAAGCCTGCCGAGAGTCAAAAGACAGCTCCGGTGTCATTGAAAGAGCGCGAACATGAAAAACTCTACAAGAAACTCGCCGCAGGACTTCAGCCGCCCGCCGCCGATGTCTTGAAAAAATTGCAGTCGAGTGGAGCGCAAATCGCCTCGTTGATGACAGGCAGCCCGCTGCTCCGCGTGGACTTTCTCAAGGCCGTCAATCAATGCGACGACAACACCATCGCCGCACTGGCACCAATCAAAAACAACATCGTGCAGCTTGATCTGGCCCGCACTCGAATCACTGACGAGGCATTCAAAAGCATTTCCCTGATGCCCCGTCTCACCCATCTCGATCTGCGGAAGACAAAAATCTCCGACACTGGCATCGCCCAACTCACCGCACTCAAGAACCTCGTGTCCCTGAACCTCTACGGCACCGAAATCACCGATGCGGCCATCGCTTCACTATCTACCATCAAGACACTGAAGATCATCACCATCTTTGAAAGCAAAATGACCGAAGCCGGAGTGAACCAACTCAAGACCGCGCTCCCGCAGGCTGACATTGTCTTCAATGTGGACCTCACCGCAGCGGACAAGCCGGTGACGAATAAGAAAGAGAAGAAGTCGAAGTGAATGCCACGAACATGCGGCACATGACTGCACGCCTTCTACAAAAATGAAGTAGTGATATAAAAATACTTCACAACCGCAACCATGAAAAACGCCTTACTATTTTCATTATATACATTGCTATTAGGCTTCATGTCCGTGCTTACAGGCTGCACTTCAAATAATTTTGAAGCATTAAGAATTGCTCCGAACAATAAGCAGGCACTTTTAATAGCGGCGATAGAGTCAGGAGCCACCAAGGATGCAATTGAGCAGATAAAGAATTGCGACCTGTCAACTTTAGAGCAGCCTTTTTACCGTCCAGAAGAAAGTCTTACCATGCTTTTTCTCGCATGTGCATATGGTAATTTTGACGCAGTGGAGATGCTTGTCGACCGTGGCTGCAAAATCAACAGAGGACCATCAGGAAACTTCCCGCTTGAAGCTGCAGCGTCAGGAAATCACTTGGAAATCGTTCAGTTTCTAGTGGCAAATGGAGCGGCTATTAATCATTCGAACAGCACTAAACAGACCGCGCTAGATTTTGCACTTTCAAACGGCAGATGGGAGATAGCTGAATGGTTGTCCGCTCATGGAGGGAAGACAAATTTGCAACTCAGCAACTGAAATTAAGGCCTGTGGACAGAAAAATTGTGAGGACGCAACCCGTTTGGGACGACAGACACTTCTTTCGTCCCTGACGGGACTGCGGAATGGCGGCATCCTGTTACCCAGCCAGAGCTTACGCATAAATTACTTTGGCTGCTCATGCATAAGCCCTGATTCACGAGGCCGCTGTATTCGTTGGAGTTCAAGCTTCAGCTTGTTCACCTGTGCTATGCCCATGATGAAAATTTCACCTTGGAACCAATTGGCGAGAACAAGGTAAACCTTGAACTCCAACGAATTCAAACAAGCCATGTTACCCAGCCATAAATGGCTGGGCTATTTTCGCGGGCTGCTTATAGGATACGGAGAAAAATTCCCCTGTGTCCTCATCACTGACGTATCATTTGAGTTTCCCGTAGCCGAGGGCAAGCTATGAGGAGAAAGAACCCATCATGAAAGCCTCACTGTTAATCTTGTTTTTCACATCATGGCTCGGCTTTGCCGGAGCCACTTGGGCTGAAACGCCCAAGGTGTCGCCTGCACCAGCCAAGCAAGGCGATTTCACAGGCCGGGTGGTGATCATTAAAGTCGGCACCGAGGATCTAATGACACCAGCGCGATTCGAGTTCATGTCTCGCACCATGAAACGCGCAACGGAGGAAGGAGCGGAAGCGGTAATTTTTGATTTGGACACTCCCGGCGGACTGGCCTGGGACACGACCACGCTAATGATGGAGGACATGCAGAAGCTGGGGCCGCGCAGCATCGCGTTCGTCAATCCCCGCGCTTTATCCGCAGGCGCAATGATCTCTGTGGCATCGAACGTGATTTATATGAGCCCGGTCAGTAGCATCGGCGCGGCCACGCCGATCAGCGGTGGCGAAGTAAAATTTGATGACGCGGAACGTGCGAAAATGAACTCGGCGATGATGGCAATGGCGCGAACTTCAGCGAAAGCTAAAGGCCACAATCCGGCAGTAATCGAAGCCATGATTGACAAGGATGTCGGGCTAAAAATTGGCACCGAAGAAATCTGCGCCAAAGGTCGCATCCTCACGCTCGATCAGGAACAAGCGATGAAGCTGTATAATGGAAAGCCGCTGCTGGCCAAGGGCATTGTCAAAGACCTCGCTGAGTTGCGTCAGCGCGAGGGTCTCAAGGGCGCGACCGTGATCGCGGAGCCTCGCGGCTTTGAATATGTCGCCATTCTCATTACACAATACGCTTCCGTCCTACTGCTGATCGGCATCGCAGGCGGTTACATGGAGATGCAGCATCCCGGCATGACCTTGCCGGGCGTCGTCGCGGCTATCGCCTTTGGTTTGTTCTTCTTTGGACACTTCGTGGCGGGCGGCCTCGCGGGCTATGAGACAGTTGTGATTTTTGGGCTGGGTCTGGCGCTCATCGCCGTGGAATTCTTCCTCTTTCCCGGCCATATCATTCCAGGAGTCGCCGGTTTGCTGATGGTGTTCGGCGCACTGATTTATACCATGTCGAGCTGGGATGTCACGGTGCCGAGCGGCGGGATATGGGCGAACGATCTTTCCTCTTATGCCAAACCAATCATGAACCTCGCGCTGGCCTTAATCGGAGCCGTGGCCCTCATCGTGCTGCTGATGCGCTTTTTCCCAAGCACCGGACCGTTCCAACGTCTCGTCCTGCAATCCTGTGTCGGTGGTGCCCAAGCCTCCATTCAAGGAGAAGCGCAATCCCTAGCCACACAAATCAGTGTGGGCGACACCGGCATCACAAAAAGTGCGCTGCGACCCTACGGCAACGTGGACTTCAACGGCCTGCATATGGAAGCCATGATCGAAGGTGATTACATTCCACCGCAGACTTCAGTGCGCGTCGTTTCCATCAGCGCGGGCAAGGTCAATGTGGAGCGCGCTTGACGAGCGGTTGTCGCTTGAACAATTTGTATATTTGTCGGCTAAAATAACGGGCGTGAATGCCTTGAGATCTCTCTTGGACAAACGCGGTTTTCATATCATGATATAGGGCTTCTTCTGTCAGTCGTCCTCAATGCCCACTCCCTCAGTTCGCAGCACTACCATCAATCGCTGTGCCATCTTATCAATCTTGCTGGCTATTAGTTTCAGCGGATTGGCCATGGCGAGCAACATCGACCCTGCCACACTGAAGTTCTTTGAAGCGAAAATCAGACCGCTGCTTTCTGATCAATGCTTCAAGTGTCACGGCGAAAAAAAGCAAAAGGCCAACCTCCGTCTCGACAGTCTGCAAAGCATCCTCCAAGGCGGTGACGGTGGTGCCGCTGTGACGCCCGGCGATGCCAAAAACTCGCTGATGACGAAAGCGATTTCCTATGAGGACTCCGACTTGCAGATGCCGCCGGACAACAAACTGGAACCGGAACAAATCAAAGACTTGGAAAAATGGATTCAGCTTGGGGCACCGTGGCCGGAGAATGGCGCACCTCAGGCCAGCACTCATAAGTCGGGAGAATTTACCGAGGCTGATCGCGCATGGTGGGCTTTCCAGCCAGTGAAGAAAATTGATCCGCCAGCAGTTCAAAACACTAAATTCAAGATACAAAATTCGATTGATACTTTCGTCACCGCCCGACTTCAGCAGGAAAACCTCCCGCAAGCTCCCGCTGCCGACCGACTGGAATTTGCCCGACGCATTTATTATGATCTGCATGGTCTGCCGCCGACACCGGAAGAATTGAAAACTTATATTGATGACGAGCGTCCCGATGCGGACTCGCGCCTGATCGATAAGCTTCTGGAAAGTCCGCGCTACGGTGAACGCTGGGGCCAGCACTGGCTTGACCTAGTTCGCTACGGTGAGTCCGACGGCTACCGGCAGGATGCCTATCGCCCCGATGCGTGGCGGTATCGCGACTATGTCGTGAAGTCATTCAATAACGACAAACCTTATGATCGCTTCGTGCGCGAGCAGCTTGCGGGTGATGAGCTTGATCCTGAAAATCCGGACACGCTCATCGGCACCGCTTATCTGCGGCATAGTTTTTACGAATACAATTCACGCGACGCGGAGGGCCAGCGCACCACTATTCTGAATGACATCACCGACACCACTGGCGAGCTTTTCCTCGGCCTGAGCTTTGCCTGTGCGCGCTGCCACGATCACAAGTCCGATCCCGTTCTGCAAAAAGACTATTATCGCCTTCAGGCCTTTTTCGCCCCGCTCATCTGGCGCGACGATATGCTGCTCGGCACCGCAGATGAAATGCACACATACGAGAAGCAAAAGAAAGCATGGGAAGATGCGACGACAACTCCACGCAAACGTATGGAGACTGCGCTGCGTCCGTTGATGGATCGTGAGATGCGCAATGGAGTTAAGAAATTCCCTGATCCTATACAGGCTCTTACTTTGAAACCCGATTCAGAGAAAACACCCTATGAAAAACAAATCTCTTATTTCGTGCTGCGGCAAGGATATGAGAACCAGCTTCTGGTCAAACCCTCAAGGCTTAAATCCAGCGAGCGCGCCGTTTATGATGAAGCGCAGCGCCAGATGCGTTCCTTTGCCAACTTGAAGCCGCAACAACTTCCATTGGGTTTCGTGGCCACGGATGTGGGTAAGGATGCTCCGCCCACTTATTTGAAAACCCGTAAAGACAGCGAACAAACGGTGGAGCCGGGCTTCCTCTCGCTCCTAGCACCGGAAGACGCAAAGATAGAGCCGCCGAAAAATCTTAACAGCACCGGACGCCGCGCTGCACTAGCCAATTGGATTACGCGCCCCGACAATCAGCTCACCACGCGCGTCATCGTGAACCGCGTCTGGCAACGCCACTTTGGCAGCGGAATCGTGCCGACTGGCAGCGACTTTGGCCGCATGGGTGAGAAGCCCAGCCATCCCGAATTGCTCGACTGGCTCGATAGTGAATTCGTCGCTCACAATTGGAGCTTCAAGTGGCTGCACCGCACCATCATGAATTCGGCGACTTATCGCCAGACCGCAAGAGTCGCGCCCGACAACGTCGCCTTGAAAAAAGATCCGAAGAATCGCCTGCTCTGGAGGATGAATGCCGTGCGACTGGATGCGGAACAGGCTCGCGATGCCCTGCTGGCCATCAGTGGGGAATTGAATACTACCGCAGGCGGCCCAGGGGTGGAGTCATCCCAACCGCGCCGCTCCATCTACACGCGGAAGATTCGTAACTCACAAGACGACTTCCTTCACAGTCTCGATGCGCCGCCCGGTTTTCAAAGCGTGTCTGAACGCGATGCCACCAATACCGCGCTGCAAAGTCTGCTAATGATCAACGGCGACTGGCCACTCCTCCGCGCACGTAATATGGCCGCGCGATTGATGAAAGAAATTGGCAGCACGCCGGAGATCATCGTCTCCCGCGCCTATGAACTCGCTTACTCGCGCCCACCCACTGCCGTGGAAATCACCGCCGCCACCCGCTTCCTCCGCACACAATCAGCGCTGCCCACACAGGACGCGCACGAACGTCGGCATACATTTACTCCCATTGATCCACTGGTCGATGCGAAGCCGTTCTTCGGGCGACATCCTCTCGGCGGCGTGCGGACCGTGGCCTTCAAGCCCGGCGGTGCCTTTGAAAAATTACGCGTGGAAACGGATGAAATGGAAAGCGACACCTTCACAGTGGAAGCTGTGGTTTATCTCGATTCCGTATATGCCGACTCTTCCGTTCGAACCATCGCCTCGCGTTGGAATAACGACAAGAACAGCAGAGGCTGGGCCATCGGTGTCACTGGCAAAGATTCCAAGCATCAGCCGAACAATCTCGTCATGCAGCTATGTGGCAATGACTCTCAGGGCGAGATTCTTTATGAAGTGGCCGCTTCTAACATCCATATCCCCTTGAAGACTCCTTATTATATCGCGGCAGTCATTTCGCCTCAGTCCGCGCCAGATCATCAGCCCGGTGGAACGATCACATTCCACGCCAAGAATCTCGCAGATCCATTGGCTAAGATGGAGACAGTTACTGTAACTCATCCTATCGTTGGGGGTTACTCCAATCCCGACCGCTCACTCTTCATCGGCGGGCGCGACCATGACGCGCGCAGTCTTTGGGACGGAATGCTCAGCCGCGTGGCCGTCCGACGCGGTGCGATGGATGAAGACGAACTACTAGTCTCCAAACCTCAAGCTAACCTGAACTGTCTCGTAGATGCGCAGGCGGAAAGCATTGGCAGCACGCGCGACGCGCGATTCTTTTGGGAAAGATCATCCGGCAAGGCAGGAAGCGGCTCCGGAGAACTCGAAGCCCTCACCGACTTCTGCCATGTTCTCATCAACTCCAATGAATTTCTTTATCTGAACTAAGTCATAAGTCTTCATCCTCTCATGAATCTTCCTCACCACGAAATTCTGCACACCCGGCGAGACTTCCTGCGCCGCGGCGGAGCTGGCTTTGGTGCGATCGCGCTGGCTTCGCTCATGAATGATTCGCGACTGCTCGCGGAACTTGGCGATGACAAGGGCAGCCCCGGCGCACCAGCCTTAAATCAAATCCCGCACACACTGGGGCGCGCGAAGAATGTCATCTTCCTCTTCATGGAAGGCGGCCCTAGTCACCTCGACATCTGCGATCCCAAACCGCTACTCAACAAGCTCGCCGGGCAATCTCTTCCGCCCAGCTTTGGCAGCGTCATCACCGCCATGGGTGAATCGCAAGCACCCCTGTTAGCTTCCCGACGCACCTGGAAGCGCCATGGAAAAAGCGGATTGGAATTCTCTAACTGGATTCCCAACATCGCGGAACACGCCGATGACCTCTGCGTCATCCGTTCCTGCATGTCAGACGGCATCAATCACGCAGGCGGCGTCTGCCAGATGAACACCGGCGCCATTTTTGGCGGACGACCCTCGCTCGGAAGCTGGGTCAACTACGGACTCGGAACCGAGAATAAAAACATGCCCGCATTTGTTGTCATGAAAGACGGCGAGTCCGAGGTCGTCAACGGCGTTCGCAACTGGGGCGGCGGCTTCATGCCCGCATTGTATCAAGGCGTCCTGCTCGATGACGGCTCCGAGCCGATCGCGAATCTTTATTCTCCCAAAGGCGTCTCCGCCTCCCGCCAGCAGAGCAAGCTCGCCTATCTCAACTATCTCAACACCGCGCACTATAAAAGCCGCGAGGACAACAGCGAACTCGACGCCCGCATCAAGAGCTATGAACTCGCCTTCCGCATGCAGGCCGAAGCCCCCGGCGTCGTGGACTTGAGCCATGAGACCGAGGCCACGCGCAAACTCTACGGCATGGACTCCCGCCGCACAGAATCCTTTGGGCGCATGTGCCTCCTCTCGCGCCGCATGGTCGAGCGCGGCGTCCGTTTCATCCAGCTTTATCACGGCGCAGGCAGCAAATGGGATTCCCATCAGAGCATCGAGAGCAAGCACTCCCAGCTCTGCGGCGAGATGGACAAACCCGTCGCTGGCCTTTTGCAAGACCTCAAGCAACGCGGCCTCCTCGATGAAACCCTCGTCATCTGGGGCGGCGAATTCGGACGCACCCCCATGTCAGAAAAAGGCGATGGTCGCGACCACAACCCCACTGGCTTCAGCATGATGATGGCTGGCGGCGGCGTCAAAGGCGGCAGCGTGATCGGCGAAACCGACGAACTCGGACTGCGCGCCGTGAAGGACAAGCTCCACGTTCACGATCTCCACGCCACCATCCTCCATCTTCTCGGCGTCGATCACACCAAGCTCATCTTTAACAACCGAGGCCGCCATGAGCGAATCGACATGAACGAAGGTCACGTCTTCAAGGGCATCGTGGGGTGAGTGATTTCAAGGTGGAATCTACTATGAGTGAAACTTGCGAAGCTTAAATAGAAGCGATGCCCCCGACGCTCGCTTCATGGCTTCGCCACATTTAGTTACCGCCGACGGCGCAGGATCAGCATCATGCATCCGACGATTATGAGCACGGCCCTGTGAGGCTCTGGAACTGCTTGCACGACTATGATGCCGCTAGTGGCAAAGTTACTGACATTCCAAGCCAGGTGTGCGCTTGATATGTCGGGCAGTTTAAGATCGTAGGACGCATTATCGGCAGCGGAACCGGTGCGCAATCCAGTGCCGTAGGTGAACCCATTCAAATTCATGGCCGTAGTCCAGTCGAGCAGGTCAAACCCATCACCCAGATGCGGCGCGTAACCGCCGATGACACTGACATTCAAAGGCGCACCTGAGGTCAGGTTCAACGTGCCGGTGACGTTGATGCGGTCATTGGCAAATGCGACGCGGTTACTGGCGTTGCTGATGTAAGTGGTATTGATGGTGCCGTTGGCATTCAGGACCGAGGAGGCAAATCCATTGGCAGCGAGTTGTATCGAAGCAGATGATCCTGATTGGAAGGTCAGGCCGCTGGAGAAATTCAATACACTGGCGGCAGTCGTGGCATTGCCGGGACTGATGGTGCCACCGGACTTCACGGTTGTGAGTCCGGCGATTGTGCCTGTGCCTGCGAGCGTAGCGGCACTTTCCACCGCCACACTGGTGGTATTGGCGAGGGTGCCATTGACCATGAGTGTCCCGGCTTTGATCATCGTGGCGCCAGAGTAAGTATTACTCGCAGTAAGTGTAAGCGTGCCCGTGCCGGTCTTTGTCAGCGTGCCTCCTGAACTGTTCAGCGCGGTGGCATAAGTCACATTACGTCCATTCGTATCAATGCTGTAAGCTTGGCCCGCCGATGTGCTAAAGCGCCCGGAGTAATCGGTCGCGTTACTGGCGCTGTATTGCAGCGTGCCGCCGCCGAAACTAATACTGCCGCTGCTGCCGAGAGCGCCGGAACTGCCGAGCGCCAGTGTGCCGCCGTTAATACTGGCACCGCCAGTGAATGTGTTCGCGCCACTGAGCGTGAGCGTTCCTACATCGACCTTAGTGAGCTTGCCGCTGCTCGCACCGTTTTGAATTACACCCGCGAATGAGCCGCTGCCGATACTGAGGTTTGTGCTGTTGAGCGTGACCACGCCGCTGCTGGCACCAGTGAGCGAGCCGATGGTCGCGGACGAGCTGTTAAACGCCACGGTGCCGTCCGCGATCAAATCGGTGCCGGTGGAAAGCAATCCGCCATTAGCCACGTTGAGAAGCGCACCGCTGCTAACATTGACATTATCACTCGTCAGCGAACCGCTTGAACTAATGCCCAGTGTGCCGGCAGTGATGAGAGTGTCGCCAGTGTAGAGATTCGCTCCGGTAAGGTTCAGGGTGCCTGCGCCAATTTTCGCCAGGGAACCGGGGCCAGTTATCGCGGTGCTGATAGTGGAGTTCACGCCGCTGGTGTCGATGGTCCCGGCAGTGCTTAGATTGATGTCGCGCGAAATCGTCAACGCAGAAGTGAGCCGCAGCGTGCCGCCGCCGAAGTCGAGCGCATTGGTGCTGTCACCCAGATTGACATCCGAACTAATCGAGAGGACGCCGCCATTGATGAAGACCGTGCCGATGAAATCATTGGTGCCGCTCAAGGTCAGTGTGCCGCTGCCGGTCTTGATGAGATCGCCGCTGTTAGTGATCACTCCAGAAAATGTCGTGCTCGTATTATCCCCGCCGGTGGTGAGCGACGCCGTGGCCGATACGCCGAAATCCACCGTGCCCACACCGGCGAGCGAACCGATGGTTTCGTCAGAATCATTCAAATCCAGCGTCGCGCCCGAGGCGATGATGACAGCAGAACTGTCGCCGATGCGCTCGGATGAAGCGATCTGCAATATGCCGGCATTGATTCGCGTCGCGCCGCTGTAAGTGTTCGCTCCGCCGAATACCAGCAAACCAGCGCCGATTTTCGTGAAGGATCGTGCGCCGCCAGATTCACTGATTACTCCGGAAAGCGTGAGGCTATCGGCCTCGACCGCAAACGTCGCATCGGCTGCGAGCGTGATATTGCCCGCCCATGAATGATCGCCCACAACGCTGTCAATCACGCCCGCACCTCCGATGCCGGTGCCGCTAACTGTGAGGGCTTTGTTGCCGACACTGATGCCGCCCGCTGTGTTGAGCACAAGTGCGGCACCGCTGGCGACGGTTACGGCTCCCGTGCCGTCGGCACCGAATGCCGCGTCGTCCTGCACATTGATTGCTCCGGCATTGATAGAAGTCGCCCCGGTATAAGTATTGGCGGCGGACAGTGTCAATGTGCCAGCTCCGCTCTTCACAATTCCGCCGCTGCCGTTGATGATGCCGTTACTCACAATGTCGCCCGCGCCAGTAAACGTAAGCGCGTTCGCACCTTGGTTGATCGTGCCGTCCAGCGTGAGCTGCCCCGCATCCACGCCAATGCTGGCGGCGGCAGCGAGCGTGATGCCTCCGCCGACAGATGTGCTTCCACTGACCACATGCAGTGCGCCAGAGCCACTGGTTCCAGTGCCGCTGAGGGTCAATGGTTCTGATGCGATCAAGACGCCGGATGCCACACGAAGTTCCGCACCGGATGAGACCACTGTGGCTCCAGCCGCGCTGCCGAGAGAGTCGTTGTTTTGTGCTACGACGATGCCACCGGTGACATTCAACGCTCCGGAGAATGCGTTGAGATTGTTCAATGTCAGTGAACCCGTGCCGGACTTGGTGACGCCACCGCTGCCACTGATCGTGCCGGAGAATGTCGTGGAGGAATTATCGCCGCCCGCAGTAAGAGTGCCGCTGCCGAGCGTGACATTGCCCGAACCTGCGAGCGAGCCGATGCTGGCATTGAAATTGTTCAAATCCAAAGTCGAACCGCTCGCGATGCTGACGGCAGACGCCGAGGGAAGGCTACTGGCAATGCCGAGTTTGATCGTTCCTGCATTCACGGTGACGGCTCCTGTGAATGCATTCGCTCCGCTCACGGTGAAAGTTCCGCTGCCGGTCTTTGTGACACCGCCGCTGCCACTGATGTTGCCTGAATAAGACGTCGAAGAATTGTTACCGCCAGTGGAGAGCGTGCCGCTGCCGAGCGTGACATTGCCCGAACCTGCGAGCGACCCGATGCTCGCATTGAGATTATTCAGATCGAACACCGCAGCGGTGGACACGCTGACAGCCGATGAAGCAGTCACGCCTCCGGCTACGCCGAGCCGAAGCGTTCCGACATTAATCGCAGTGGCACCGGCGTAGTTGCTGGTCCCATTGAGGATGAGCGTCCCGGCACCGGTTTTTGTGAACCCGAATGAACCGGAAACTGCGCCTAGTGCAAGGTCTGACGTTGTCGGATTGAAAGTCGCCGCCCCCGTGAGCGTGACCGCGCCAAACGCCAGCGACTCTCCGTTGCTGCCAGTGGCCGTGAGTGTTTGCGCCACGATGGACAAGGCACCGAGTGTATGCGAGACGGCGGGCGTGGTGCCGGTCAGACGCGAGACATTGACCGTCGAGTCAGCGGTGACAGTCACGTCATTGGAAAAATTCGTGCTCGTGTCATTGCTCAGTTTCAGCGTGCCACCGTTGAGAGTGATGCGTCCGCGATTCACGGAGTCACCCAGTGACTGAGTATTCCGCAACTCAACAGTGCCGACATCAATCTGCATCACACCGTCGAAACCCGGGTTGGCTGCTTGAACGACTAAACTGCCCGCTCCGGTTTTACGCAGAACGCTGGCGGTGTTGCCGGTGGTGAGCATGTCACTGGTATTGGCCAGCGTGAGTGTCTGCCCGCTGGCGATGTCCAGCATGCCGGACAGGTCGGCATTGACCGTGAAAACTTTTCCCGTGCTGGCGTTGAAACCCGAAGTGACGCTGAGGGTTCCACCGCTGAAGATTATGTCGTTGCCGATCGCGCCTAGATTGTTTTCAGCGCTGACTTGCAAGGTGCCTGCATTGATGAAAACGTTTCCACTGAAAGTATTGCTGCCAGTGAGGATGAGCAGCCCGGAGTCTGCTTTCGAGAGCGAAACAACGCCATCGCCTGCGTCGCCGTAGATGCCGTTGGTTCCGGCGTTATTAATGATGGATGCGGAGATGGTGAGCGAGTGCCCCGTGTCCACGGAAACGGCGAGTGTGCCGTTGGCGGTGCCGCCAGCCGTGAGCCTTCCAGCGCCGGAGATGGTGGATGCGGGCGTCGAGCTTTTGATCAATCCGCCACCGGCCAGATTCAAGGTGCGCGTGTTCACCGCTCCCAGATCAATGGTTGCGAGATCAGTGATGCTCAATCCGAGATCAGTGGTGGTGCCAGCATTAGTGAGCGTGTAGGCGCTGGAGGGCGAGCTGCCGCTCAACTGCACGATCTTGGTGGCGTCGTTGACATTGATTCCATCGCTGCCGGTGTAGTAACTGCTGAAGGCGCGCACTCCATCTATATAGTATTCGGCAAAGTCGCTGCCCACCGTGGCCCAGCCGCCGATGAGTCCGCTGGCTTGGCCAGTGATATAAATGTGCGGGCCAGTCAAACCAGAGCCGAGCACGCCACCAGTGGCATTGAAATTCACGGTCGCGCCAATCGCAATGGTGCCGCGCGAGCTAAAGGTCAGTGCGGAGCTATCCGTAGCCGCACCATTGTGAATGACGGTGATGCTGGATGCGCCGCCGGAGGCGATCAACGCGCCGACAGTTTCCGTGGAACCGTTGCTATCTGAGATGAATCCCAACGCGCCGCCGCCGAGCGTGATGGAGGCGCTGTTGCTGACGCGATCCAATTGTTCGCCCGCAATGTTGTCGAGATTCAAAGTGGCTCCAGTGCCGATGGTAAATGCCGATGCGCTGGTCGCGCGACCGCTGGTGCCGGATAGAGTCAGGCTGCCGGAGCTTACGATGACACTGCTGGAAAATGTATTGCTGCCAGTGAGCGTGAGCGCGCCGGTGCCAGTCGTGGTCAAGCCGCCAGTGCCGCTGATGACGCCAGAGAAAGATGTCGAGGCATTGTTGCCGCCACTGGTCAGCCTGGCGGTGCCCAGTGTGACATTTCCTGTGCCCGCGAGCGAACCAATGGACGTGGAAAAGTTGTTGAGATCAAACGTCGCGCCGCTGGCGACGATGACGGCAGAAGATGCGGGCAGCGTGCCGGTAGCTCCCGCACGCAAAGTGCCGGTGTTGATGGTCGTAGCTCCAGTGTAGGAATTTAATCCGCTCAAGGTGAAAATACCGCTTCCGTTTTTGATCAGCCCACCAGCGCCACTGATGATGCCAGAGAAAGTCGTAGAAGTGTTGTCGCCGCCGGTCGTGAGTGTGCCACTGCCAAGCATGACACTGCCCGCGCTCGTAAGAGAGCCGATGGTTTGATTGAATCCGGCGAGGTTGAGCGTGGCCCCGGTGGATACACTGACGGCTGAGGCCGAAGGCAGGCTGCTCGCGACGCCCATCTGCAATATGCCCGCACTGATGGTGGTCGCTCCGGTGTAGGTGTTCGCTGCGTTAAGCGTGACCGTTGCCGAGGTTGATTTGGTCAGACCCACACTGCCGCCCAAGGGGATATTGACGATGCCACTGCGCAGATCAAAGGTAGCCGTGCTGCTCAATGCGGAGCTGCCGCTGCCAGTGATCAGGCCGCTGCTGTCGAGGATGACGGTGCCCACGGTGTCCGTCTGATTGTTTCCGAGATTAAGAACTGCTGCACTGCCGATGATGCTGATTCCGCCGCTGGCGAGCGCGTCGGTGACGCCGTAGAGCAACGTGCCGGAGCTGATCGTGGTTAATCCGGTGAAGGTGTTAGCCGCATTGAATTTAATGGTGCCGCCTCCCGCTAACGTCACCCCGAAGCCGCCAGAAATGATGCCACCGAAATCCACTTCGCCGCCCGTGGCTGCGTTTAAGTTCACTGCTTTGTTCAAGGTGATGTTTCCGTTGAAGGCGTTCACGCCGCTGGTGTTCAAGCCACCGAGTGTCGCACTGCCGCTGCTGCCGGAGCGCACGATAATGGCGTGGTCACGGTGCGTCCGGTGTTCGTGCTGAACAATAGATTGGCCGCAGTGGTGCCTGTGGTGTCGCCGAGATTTGTCGTTCCAGCGCCGAGAGCGGTGGAGGAATCTATCCATAGCGCGCCCGCATTGACGTTGACGCCGCCGGTGAAAGTGTTTCCACCACCGAGTAGCAAAGTGCCCGCGCCAGCTTTCGTGAGCGCGCTGGCGGCGCTCCCATTGGAAATGATACCAGTGACGCTCAAGTCTGCATCGGTGGTGACGGAGTTGTCGTTGATGGTGAAGGTGCGGGACGCGTTCAGTCCGACGTTGGCAGAGACTTGGGCCACGGTCGTTCCGGTGGCGGTCACGGTGACGTTTCCACCGAGATCAAGCCGCGATGCGCCAGTGCCTGTGACGCTGCCGCCAGTCATGGTCAGCGTTCCGATAGTGTCGGTGAAGCCTTGCAAGTCGAGCTGACCATCAGACTTGATGGTCACATTGGTGGCGTTGGGAATTTGATTCGAGGCATTGAGCCGCACGACCGCCGAGTTGGCCGCGCCTATGGCATCGCCAACTGTCAACACGGTGCCGCCGAAGGCATTTACACCTGCGGTTTTGCTCAATACGAGCGCGCCATCGTTGACGATGGTGCTTCCTGTGTAGGTATTGGCTGCGTTGCCGCTGAAGGTAAGCGTGCCGGTGCCGCTCTTGGTAAGCGTGCGCGCGGTTGAAGTGGACTGGCCAAAGACGCCACTGAAGGTGACCGCGTTGTTGTTGATCGTGAGCGTGCGACTGCTTGTCATGGTGGCGGCACCGCTGAACGTAAAATCATTCGCTCCAGAAAATATGGGGCTACCAGAGAGACTGACATTGTTGGCAATCGTTCGCGCGCCACCGTCCGCCTGAAGGGTCACGGCGCTCAGTGTAAGTGTGCCCGTGCCAGCGGCGGTGTTGCTTCCGAAGATGACGGTGCCCGCACTCGCAGCGAATCCACCGCTGAATGTGTTGGCTCCATATAGCGCGAGTGTGCCGGTGCCTTTTTTCGTGAGCTTGCGGTTGCCGGACAACTGACTGATGACGTTGCTGAGAGTCACAATGCCGCTGCCACTAATGGTCAAAGTGCGATTGGCAGTAAGCGAGATAGTGCCGCTAAGTGTCAGGCTGTCAGCATTGGTGAATATCGTGTTTTTTGTGATGCTGATGGCATTGGCCACTGTCCGGCTCCCGCCTGAGGTCTGGATGACTCCGCCGCCAAAAGTGACGAGGCCGGTGCCAAACGCGGTATTGTTTCCGATGGCGATGATGCCAGTGGTTAATGTCGTCGTGCCCGAGTAGGTGCTGCTACCGTTTAGAGTGAGCGTTCCCGTTCCGCTCTTGGTCAAACCGCCTGAGCCGCTGATGACGCCGTTGAGGGTCGTGCTGAAACCACCGTTGAGGTTCAGCAAAAAGCCGCCGTTGTTGACGTTGCCGCCCACGACCAGAGCGCCGCTGGTTGCTGCCCAAGTCTGCGCCGCACTGAGCGTGATAGCATTGTTGATCGTCTGCGTATTGGCGCTGCTGTTGGTGATGCCGCTGGAGCCGGTGGTGTAGGTTCCCGCCCCACCAAGCGTGAATGCTGCTGCACTGCTGTTGAAGGTGATCGAGATCACGCTCAACGATGAGGTGAGCTGCGGAGCGGTGCGCGTGCTGCCAGAGTAAATCAGTGCGTCTCCCGTGATCGGCGCCCTGAGTAATGACCAGTTCGCTGCGGTGCTGATGTTGCTGTCACTCCCTCCGCCCGTCCAAGTGATGCTTGCAGCCGATGCTGATGTGCAGGCAAGACAGCACCAGCCCCCCATGAATACCATGAGGAGTGACCTCCAACGAACCTTCGTTGGAACACATTGAGCACCGAGCATGACGTAATCTAACCATTATGGGTAATATGGCAAATTTATATTAATATGTATTAATGATTTAAGTCTGGAAAATTATCATTATCACTTTTCGGTCATGTTGCCTATTGCAATGCAAACACCACGCCCCGCTGTGAATTTAAATCCACACGATCAGTAAGTAGCTGGCAAATTCCTCGCCTACTTCTTGCGCAAAGAGCCAGTTGCCGAGTGCTCCATTTTTGCAAGCTTTGTGCCGGTTCTTTCGTAAATATGAAAGAACCCGCTGACACGACACCATGCCAGCAAAGCAACAACCATGAAGCACTTCCTCAAACTTATCACCGCCCTGCTGATCTTCTTGTCCGGGAGCGGTTTGCAATCCGCGCCCGTGCCCAAGGCACCAGACGGCCAGCAACAATATGATGTGGTCGTTTATGGCGACTCGTCAGGCGCGGTCACTGCGGCCATCTCTGCCAAGCGCGAGGGACGGTCGGTAATCCTGATCAACCCCACGAGTTTCCCCGGCGGCATCAGTGCCAGTGGGCTGGGTGCGACAGATTTCGGCGGGAAGCAACGCACCTTCGGTGGCATCGCCGGGGAGTTTTATGCTGGCATTGCTGCGGCGTATGGGAAGGACTTTGTCCGTAGCTTTGAGCCAAAGGTGGGGCGGCAGGTGTTTGAAAAGTTGATCGCCGATTCAGGCGTGACGGTGGTTTACAACGAGCGGCTCGACCGCTCTCCCAACAAGGGCGTGAAGATGAACGGCAAGCGCATCGAATCGATCACCACGTTGAGCGGAAAGACTTATCGCGGTAAAATGTTTATTGATGCGACTTACGTCGGCGATCTCATGGCGGCGGCGGGAGTGACTTTCACCGTCGGTCGTGAGCCGGAGAGTAAGTATGGCGAAACTCTGGCGGGAGTGCGTCGAGGAGATACAAAACCGCGTGTGCATTACACACAGAAAGACAAAGATCATTTCATCAAACTGGTGGATCCCTACGTCGTGGCTGGCGATCCGAAGAGCGGACTGCTGCCGCATGTGCATCGCATCGAGGGCTTGAAGAATGGTCAGGGCGACAAAAAAATTCAGGCCTACAACTATCGCGTCTGTCTCACGACCGATCCCACATTGCGCATTCCCATCGAAAAGCCCGAGGGCTACCGCGAAATCGATCATGAATTATTGCTGCGAAACTTCGAAGCTGGAGATTTGCGTTTGCCCGCACTGGTTGAACCGCTCGCTGGCACGGGATCGAAGGTGGATTGGAACAACATGCATGCCGTTGGCTCCGACTACACCGGTGCCAACTGGGAATACCCAGAGGCCACTTATGAACGTCGTATCGAGATCGAGCGCGAGCACCAGACCTACATCCGCGGCTTCCTCTGGACGCTGGCTCACAGCCCTCGTGTGCCGGAGGCCATTCGAACAAAAGCAGCGACCTATGGTTTGCCCAAAGATGAGTTCACCGACAACGGCTACTGGCCTTGGATGATCTATATCCGCGAGGCGCGCCGCATGGTGGGCGATTACGTGATGAATCAGGCCGATTGCGAAGGAAAGCGCGCGGCTCCCGATCCGGTCGCGCTCGGCTCGTTCGGCATGGACTCGCACACCGTGCAGCATTTCGTGACCGAGGACGGGCACGCGCAAAGCGACGGTGTGATCTGGCACCAGCCACCGCATCCCTACGGCATTTCGTATCGCTCCATCATCCCGCGCAAAGGTGAATGCGAAAATCTATTCTCGCCGATTTGTCTTTCAACGTCTCATGTCGCGCATGGCTCCATCCGCATGGAGCCTGTCTTCATGGCACTCTCGCAAAGCGCAGCCATCGCCGCCGGGCTGGCGTTGGACAAAGGCACGTCCGTTCAGAACGTCCAATACGACGCCCTCCGCGCGAAGCTTGATGCCGCCAAGCAGGTCGTTCAGAAGTAGGTTCTTCGGCATGGGAGCGCCAGATTGACGGCATTTGAAATGCTGTTAAAATGATGACATGATTCGAACTCAGATACAATTGCCGGATGATGTCTTTGCGAAGGCCAAAAAGATCTGTGAAGCACGCGAGATTTCTCTCGCGGAACTCGCTCGACGTGGCATCGAATACATCCTCAGCGTCTATGCTAAGGAGTCTGGAAGGCCGGACGAGTGGCGACTCCCCAAGCCGCGCAATCTGGGCTGGAAGGGTCTCAGTCATGCCGAAGTGAAGGCGCAGGCTCAGCTCACGACCACTGAGTTGGCGCACACCATCAAATCCAAGCGAGCCTGACCATGCTCTCGATGGACACGAACATCCTGCTGTATGCCTACAACGAGGCATCACCATGGCATAAGGCCGCGTTCGCCTGGATGAGTTCCATCCAGCGAGACGAAGACGTGGCCATCTCCGAGTTCATCCTCGCCGAGTTCTACGGCCTCCTCCGCAACTCCGCCGTGCTGAAGCGACCTCTCACCGCCGAGGATGCCGTCGAAGTGATCCAAGTCTATCGCAATCACCCTCGCTGGCGCTTGATTGGATTCCCCGCCGAAAGCCGTTCGCTACACGACACACTCTGAAAGAATGCCACCGCCAAGACCTTCGCCTTCCGCCGCCTCTACGACACCCGATGCGCCCTCACCCTGATCGCCCAAGGCGTCACCGAATTTGCCACGATGAACGTAAAGGACTTTGAGGGTATTGGGTTTCGAAAAGTTTGGAGTCCCATCTAGCCCGCATTTCTCACACTCTCACTCCGGGTTGCGGGACAGTCTGCAAAGTAGTTCGGGGCTTTAGCCCGAACGGCGGCGCTTGCAGGCTGAAGCCCAGCACTACTTTCTCTGCCGCGCCGCTTGCCACCTTGTCCCGCTCACAGCGGGGAGTGTGAGAAATGCAGGCTAGCCTGAAATTATGGATAAAGTAGGCATCGGAAACCCGCGATGGCGATCAATTCCGTCTGTCATTCCGCTACTCCATTATCCCAGTCTTCCATTTTTCCAAGCTCGCCCGCTTGACACCCCCGCGCTCCCCGCTACTTTCACCACCCACAAACATCAACAGGATCATCTCATGCCCAGACAATGCCAAATCACCGGTGCCAAAGTTACCACCGGCCACTTCATTCACCGCAGCGGTAGGGCCAAAAAGCTCGGCGGTATCGGCAGACACGTCACCAAGCGTGTGAAACGCAAGATCTACCCGAACATCAAGGACAAACGCATCTGGGTGCCAGAGCTGGACAAATTCGTCAAGGTCCGCCTCACCATGCGCGCGCTCAAGACCATCAACAAGAACGGTGCCTACAAAGTTCTCACGGAAGCCGGGATCATCAAACGCCCTCGCGTCCGCAAAAAGAAGACCGTAGCCGCTGCGAAGCCAGCCGCGGCATAAGTTGCCCATCGCATCCCTTTTGAAACCGCACGATGGCCTGCCATCCGTGCGGTTTTCTTTTTCTTACTTTTAAGTGCATTCTTGCACTGCCCACAATTTCATTTATTGCTCACGCTCCATGCATTCCTTCCGCTACCTCCAGAACCGTCTCCATTGTGAAAATGTCGATCTCGAAACGCTCGCCCAAAAGCACGGCACGCCTCTCTATGTCTATAGCAAGGAGACGATCACCGATCACTTCCAACGCTTGGATCATGGCATGGCTAAGCTCGACCATCTCGTCTGCTATGCGGTGAAGGCAAACTCCAACCTCGCCATTCTGCACACTATCGCGGAACTGGGCGGCGGCTTCGACATCGTGTCCGGTGGCGAACTCTTCCGCGTGCTCAAAGCGGGTGGCAAGGCGGGCAAATGCACCTTTGCCGGAGTCGGTAAAACGCGAGACGAAATCGAATACGCACTGCGCGAAGGGATCTATTCGTTCAACGCGGAGTCCGAGTCCGAACTGCGCCTCATCAATGAGGTCGCGGGTGACATGGGTAAGAAAGCCCCCGTCGCGCTGCGCGTGAATCCGAATGTGGACGCGAAGACGCACAAATACATTTCCACCGGCAAGAGCGAGAACAAATTCGGCGTGGACTTCGACCGCGTGCTCGATGCTTATGCAGCTGCGGCGAAAGATTGTCCGCACTTGGAAATTCGCGGGCTACAAATGCACATCGGCTCCCAGCTCACCAGCATTGATCCCTTTATCGAGGCAGCAAATAAAGTCATGCCACTGGTGGAGGAACTGAAGCAGCGTCATCACATCCAATTTTTCAGCATCGGTGGCGGCATCGGCATCGTCTATCACAACAGCCTGGACAGCGGCATGCAGACTTGGTGGGGCGAGCAGTCGGATACAGAACGGCCTCTGACCATTGCCACTTATGCCAATGCCTTGGTTCCTATTCTCGAACCGCTGAAGCTGCGCATTCTACTGGAGCCGGGCCGCATGATGGTCGGCAATGCCGGGGCGCTGCTTACGAAGGTGCTACACTTGAAGCAGGGCAACACGAAGAAATTTGTCATCGTCGATGCCGGCATGAACGATCTGATCCGTCCCGCGCTCTATGAAGGCTGGCACCAGATCGCACCCTTGAAAATGGCTCAAGATACCAAGCTGGAAAAGGTAGATGTCGTCGGCCCCATCTGCGAGTCCGGTGACTTCATCGCGCAGGATCGCGAGCTTCCTCCTGTGCAACAGGACGACACGCTGGCGGTTCTCAGTGCCGGTGCATACGGTTTCACGATGGCCTCGAATTACAATTCGCGCCCGCTCGCCGCAGAAATTCTCGTGGACGGATCAGTCGCGCATGTCGTGCGCGATCGCCAAACATTACAAGATCTGACCCGTGGCGAACACGTGCCGCAAGGCGGCAAGTAGAACTCTCACGCAAAGATTTCCGTCACGGCCTTGCCCTTGTCTCCCACAGTGAAGGGGCGACCCGATGGCGACATGACCACTTTCTCAATGGGCAATCCAAGACCTGCGCCAACGGTGGCGATGAAATCCTGTGGAGTGACCTGTTTGTCGGTCGGCTCTTTGCCTTCTTTATCGGACGAACCATAGACGAAACCGCCTTTGACTCCTCCGCCTGCGAAGACGGTGGAGAACACTTTCGGATAGTGGTCGCGGCCCCGGTTCTCATTGATTTTCGGCGTGCGGCCGAACTCGGAGAACATCACGACCATCGTGGTCGCCAGCAATCCGGTCTTCTGAAGGTCGTCCAGCAGGGCGGCGAAACCGGCGTCCATCGCAGCTCCGGTGCGGGACATGGAGCCATCCACGTCACCGTGCATGTCCCATCCGCCGCTCTGAACTTCCACGTATCGAACCCCATGCTGCACAAGCCTGCGGGCCAGCATGCAGCTTTTGCCGAAGCCGTTACCATAGAGTTTTTTCGTTGCTTCAGTTTCCTTACTGAGATCAAAAGCCTCCAGATCCGTGCTGGTCAGAAGCTGCATAGTTTGATCATAGAACTCGGAGTAAGCCTTGACTGGGGCGACATCGAATTTTTTGCGGAAGCCGCTATCCAGTTCGCCCATGAGAGAGAGGCGTTCGCGGAACGTGGCATTATCTACCGTGGACTTGGAGTTCTGCAAACCGCCGTCCGGGTTGCTGATCGGAATGGGTGCCAGCGCAGGCGGGAAAAAACCGGCATTGGTGTTGCCCGTGCCGATGGTCACGCTTGCAGGAAGTGTCTTGTGTGACTTGCCCAAATGATGCTGCGCCCATGAACCGAGCGTCGGATGAATAATCGTGCCACGCGGATCGTAGCCTGTGTGCATCAGATAGTTTCCCTGCTCATGCGCGCCCGTCTTGGAACTCATGGAGCGGATGATGGAAATCTTGTCGGCGTGCTTGGCCATGTTGGTCATGTAACCGCCGAGCTGGATGCCTGAGGCATTGGTGGAGATCGGGTCTTTATAGCCCTTAGTCTCTCCGGTCTTCGGATCCCAAGTATCGATGTGACTCATGCCGCCGCCCATATAGAGAGCAATGACCGCCTTGGCCTTACCCTTCTTGGCAGCAGGTTCCGATGCCGCCTCAAGCATGTCGAAGTGGGAGAGAACGCTAACGCCGAGGGCCGTCTTCGCGGTCTTTAGCATGAAGTGACGGCGCGATGCCGGATCAAGATTGAGGAAGGGATTGCTCATGGTATGCGGGTGACGTTAAAGATTAAAAACTGCTCGATCAATTACTGGATAAAAGTGAACTCGCGAGAGTTGATCAAAGCCCAGATGACATTGGCATATGATTTCTCTCCGCTCTTCTGCTGATCCTTTACGAGAACCCCCTTCTCATTCATCGTTGGGCGACGATTGAGAATGCTGAGGAAAATGGCCTCCATCTTATCTGGACCGGATTTGTTCTTGGCAATGTTACGGAACATCAGGGAATCCTTGTCCGTCATCATCTGCTGGGCTTTGCCGTTCATCATCACGAGCACTTGTGGAACACTACCGTCCTTGGCGGAGCCGTCTGCAAGGTGGCGGTCGGACTGGCCGAATTCGCGCAAGAAGTGGCCGGCGGGCGCGGGTTGCTCCAGTTCCGAAGCGCGCATCAGTTTCATGCCACCGTATTGATAGACCTTCCCACCATCCATATCGTCTTCATCGTCCGTAGCCATGGTGCCAGCTTTGGACAAGCCGCCGCTAGCGAGGTTTTTCTTGGCCAAGTTGCCGAGATTTTGAACGGCGGTAATTTTGGAGGCGAGAGTCTGGATGGTTGACTTCTCAAGATCCATATCAATCGCGCGGCCATAGGGGTCAGCCTGTTCGTTCTTAATTTTGTCCAGTTGCTCACCTAGCACTAGGGTCATGTAGGAATCCCAAGCCTGTTCCGCAGTCATGCGGCGAAGCAGCGGCCCTTGGAAAAAGTAAGGTTCACCCATCGCTACTTCATAAGTCGTGGCTTCGCGCTGATAAGTCTGGGTGTTGTAAACGACCCGCTGAAATTCCTTCATATTGAACTTCAGTCGCACCATTTCGCTGGCGAGATGCTGAAGCAGCGCGGGATTAGATGCTCTGGAGGGATCGTCGATATTCGTGATGGATGTCGTAAGCCCCACTCCCATGGCGCGCGCCCAAAGCCGATTGGCGATGGTCATGGCGAAACGCGGATTGCTGGGATCAGTCATCCACTTGCCAAAGGCGGTGCGAAGATTTTCCCCGCTCTTAAGGTTCTGGTTATAACACGGAGCCTTTTCATCATCCTTGGCCCATGTCACGAACTTCGGCGCCACTGGATCGTTGGGGGCGGCGTCCTTGTATTTGTAATCATGAGGAAGCCGAGTGCGGTTTTCGGAGAGATCGCGCACGACGACTTCATTGGCCCGGAGAACATTGCTGACCAGGTTCATGTTCTTTTTCGCATCCATGCCATTCTTCTCCATGAGATATTCCATGTCCTTCGTGAGCTGCTTGGTCGGGTCCTTGCCTCCAAAGTCGCGCCCATTCATCTTGGTGGATGTCGTCCCGAAGAAAGCGGCCATTTGATAGAACTGAATCTGGGTCCAGTCGGCAAAAGGGTGGTCGTGGCATTGCGCACAGGCCACATCCGTTCCGAGAAAAATGGAGAGAGTGCTGGAAAGGTTGTCGAGCGGCATCCCTGCATCGCGTAGCAAATAGCCAGTGGCACCATTGTTCCAGAGCTTGCCGGTGGCGGTCATCAGTTCATACGACATCTTATCCCAGCCGGTGTTGGCGGTGATGTTGTCTTTCAACCATTTGATATAGGGCAGCCCCTTGAGAAGGCGGTTGTCCATCTGGTCCTTCATGCGGAGCATGTCCGCAAAATAGTTAAACGTGTGGCTAACATAGCCATCGGAGTCGAGCAGGTGGTTGATCAGTTGTTTGCGCTTGTCGGGGTTACGGCTGTTAAGAAAAGTGCGGGTCTCTTCATAGCTCGGAATCCGTCCAGTGATGTCCAAGTAGATGCGGCGCACGAACTGCTCTTCTGTCGCCATTGGATTAGTCTTGATCTGTGGCTTGCCTTCTTTTGAAAGTGCTGCGTTCTGTTTCAATAGCCCCAAGGCCACAAGCTGGTCGATCTTTCCGGCCGCAACAGGCACCGGGGCATTGGCTGGAAGAATTGCACCCTCCATCGGTTTCGATGTCTTAGCGACCTCCTGATCTGCCTCAGCGAGACCGGCCATCGGTATTCTGTGAAGAGAACCGTCCGCAGTCTGGATGATAACATTGTCACCATCCAATGCGACAAAGACAGCCTCCACTTGGCGTCCCTTGAGGTCAGTCCAAAGGCGGGACTTCGAGGCTTCCTCGGCGACGGCGATGCAGGTGATGAGTGCAAGGCCGCAGCATATCAACAGTGAAGTTCGTGGCGCTTTCATAATTAGGTTGGGCGGGAATATACACCAAGTTTGGTGCTGGAACACAAGCTTAAACGGGCCTGAGTGGCCATTATTAGAGAATTTGATGGATTTTGGTCAAGTCATTCCCGCCCCCACTTGACGGCTATTTCTGTTTTGGCTCGTAGCCGGACAATGGCTTGCCGTCATCGCCGAGCTTACCGCAGGCCCAAAGCAATCCACGCGTTACCAGATTAAGGTAAACTGGGTCGCTCATCGTGTCGTTGGTATGACCCAAAGTGGTGCCGAAGACTTTGGCTTTCCCGTAGGTATTTACCCAAATGACGTTGTGATCCTTCTTAGTCTCTTGACCCCAGGCTTTGGCCAGTGGCACGAAGTGATCAAAGAGAATCTCGTTCTTGTAGAGTTCGTCCGCTTTGTCGAGCCACTCGGCGGGGAAGCCTTTCATGACGGGATGTTCGGGGCTGATGTTTTTTACGGTGAGGTCGTGCGACTTTTCGTGGCTCATGCTTTTTTGTCCGATGCATTTGCGCCATTCATCTGTCTTAGCCATGCGATAGCTATGAGTCGAGCAATGAAGCATCACAGCGGGAACGCCGTCCATGTGGGCCTTAGCGATGCGCTCGACAAACGCGTCATCGACCACCGCGCCGAAGCATTCGTTGTGGAGCACACAGTCGAACCCCTTCGCCCAATCCTCTTTTTCGTAAATGCTGATCTTGTGCGACTTGTCGGCCTTGTCCTTGCCTTCCTCATGCACAACGGTGAATTCCACATTCGCCCGCGCACTAATGCCCTCGGCCAGAATCAGTTTCTGGTGCTCGTAGTCATGGCAACAACCGCCAGTGACCATGAGCACCTTGAGCGGCTTCGCATCCGCAGCGAGTGCCACATCGCCGATGACCAAAAGAAGGAAAAGGGCGATGTATTTCATGACGTAGTTAGCTTGCGCCTTTTACTTTTTCACAGCCTCATAGCCGGGCAGTGGCTTGCCGTCATCACCCAGCTTACCACAGGACCAGAGAAGACCGCGAGTGACCATGTCGAGATAGCGAGCGTCCTGCACAGTCTCGTTGTTGTGACCAATAGTGGTGCTGAAGATGCGAGTCTTCTTCGGCCCAAATTCATTTGTCCAAGCAACGACAGTTTCCATCTCTTTCGTAGCTCCGTCCTTGTCAGTAACTTTCTGCTTGCCCTTGGCAATAGCTTTTGCGGTGAGGATTTGGACATTGTTATAAAGCTCTTCTTTGATAGTCGTCCAGTCGGCAAGTCCGTTGCTGATCGGTGATGCCTTGTCCACAAAGCTGATGTCGATAGGAATCTGCGCTCCGTGGCCGGTCGTTTGCAGGCCGATCATTTCATACCAATGGGCGTTGTCTTCGCCAACTTTCACTGGCTGCTTGAAATTGCCCCAGCGATAGCTGTGCATCGCGCAATGCAAATTCACAGCGGGTGTGCCATTGCGATGCGCATCGATGATGTTGTTCACGTATTCTTTGTCCGTCACATCAGCGGAGCACTCGTCGTGAATCACCACGTCGTAGGGCTTTGCCCAGTCTTTGTTCTTGTAGATCTCGAAAGATGCCTTTGTCGTTTTGTTGGAACTGTGCTCAAAAGTCACCTCCACATTCGCTCGGGCGCTGATGCCATCGCCGAGGATCATATGCTGCGCTTCATAATCATGGCAGCAGCCTCCAGTGACGAGAAGCACTTTCAGAGGTTTGACGGGTTCAGCGGCGAACGACACGGCGGCGAACGCCAAGGACAACATGAGGAGGCGGAGTTTCATAGTGATGGAATGCTGGATTAAATAATGACGGTTGGCAAAACAAAACGCTCCCACATTGCAATTCTTGCCAAAGTTTACTTGCCCACATCACGGCATATCATTCACAATCCCACAACCCACCATGCCTACCATTCTCGCCAACGCCTCCGCGCTCGCCTCGCTGCGATCCACCACCCCCGGCCTCACCATCCTTGATGTCCGACTGCCGGAGGATTTCGCCATTGCCCATCTGCCAAGTTCCATAAACCAGTGTGTGTTCGAGATGGTCTTCCTCGATGAGCTTCTGAAAAAGGGCATCCGCAATGATCAGCCCATCTGCGTATATGGAGCGGACGAGGATAGTCACGAAAGCCGAATGGCGGTGGAGAAGCTGGAGCGCGCGGGCTACACACAAGTTTATGATTTCCGTGGCGGCCTCTCGACATGGCGCACAGAAGAATACGCTATTGAAGGATCATCATCTACGACGGATGAACAGACCGTCCATAGCGGCAGACATGAAATTGATCTCGCTGAAAGCAATGTCGTATGGGTGGGGCGCAATCTCATCAATAAACATTGGGGCCAAGTGATGCTCTCGCGCGGTCACGTCGAGTTTGCCGATGGGAAACCTACAGCAGGCGCGGCAGTCCTTGATATGCAGCGCATCTCATCAACCGATCTCGCAGGCAGCAATCTCCACGATATGCTCATCCATCATCTCGAAGGCGATGACTTCTTCGATGTAGCGCGATTCCCCGAAGCGGAGTATGCCTTTGACCATACAGAAATTTGTTCTGACAAAGTTGGCTGCAACAATCTCAAACTGCATGGAAAGCTAACCTTGCGCGGCATCACCAAGCCCTTGGTGATCGAAGCCACCGCTGGCTTCACACCCGATGGCAAAGCGGCATTGCAATCCACCTTCTCCATCGACCGCACGGAATGGGGTTCCATCTACGGCTCAGGAAAATTCTTCCGCAACTTAGCGGGTCATCTGGTCAATGACCGGATCGAATTGCAACTGCGGATACTGACCGCAGCACCCGTGCGGCATTGAATCCCGCGCGTTATTTCAAGACCTGCAACAGGTTGCTGTAATCATCCGTCCAAAGCCGCCATCCCGGTCGGGAAAGGATCGGGAACGAGGCCAAGCGGATATCATCCAGCGCAAGGAAGGCCTTACTGCGAGTGAGCAAAACCCATTCACTGGGGTGTAATTTATTTTTCTCGACGCTTTCGACAATATAAGCGCACTGAAGCTCGTGCTCAATCGCGAGCCGCTGCAACACCGGCGCGAGATTGAGGGATTTGTTCGTGATATGGAAAGCGATCACCCCCTCGGGAATCAGATGCCTGAGATACAGCGCGAGCGCCTCGCTGGATAACAGATGCACCGGAATTGAGTCGCCGGAAAACGCATCCACCGCGATCACGACAAACTTCTGGTCTGGTTCGCGCTCAAGGTTTAGTCGCGCATCCCCTAGCACCGTCTCGATCGTCGCGGCACTGTTCTTGAGGAAAGTAAAATCGCGATTGGCAATCTGTATGACCGACGGATTGATCTCATAAAAGCGATACACGTCACCCGGTTTGCCGTAAGCCGCGATAGTCCCGGCCCCCAGTCCGATAACACCCACTCGTGCGCCCTTCATTCCGATCGCTCGCAGAGTGCGGCCAATGCCGGACTTGTCAGTGTAATAGGTTGTCGGGGCGCGTTCATATCGGCCCTTGGGGAACTGCTCACCGTGAGTGGTCATGCCGTCTGACAGCGTCCGCTGGAAGGTGTCGATGTTCCATGTATCGTTTTCCAAGACACGCAGCACGCCATAGAAATTCCGTGTAACCACCACGCTCCTGTTCGTGAACACGACAATCTTACATACCGCAGCGGCAAACGTGAATAGCACCAAGACGACGCCCGAGACCATGAAAACACGGCTACTTGCGCGCAGTTGCCACAACCACAGTGCGGCCAGCGCGCACAGTCCGAATCCAAGTTCATACACGCCGGAAAAAAACAGTGGCGCAAGAATGCCGACCAGCATCGCGCCCATTGCCCCGCCCAGTGCGATCATCAAATAAAAGCGCGTCAGATGGCGCGGAGACGGACGAAGACGGCTGAGTTCGCCGTGGCAAAACATGCACACGACGAAAAGTCCCGCTGAAAAAATCCCAATTTGATACAGCCAAGGCAGGTCAAACCAAAACTGCACCAGCATCGCCGCCATGATGAACAAAAATACCCCCGTCAATCCCATGAACAAATCTCGCCGATACCAGCCCCGCCCATCGAAACATAAGATGAAAGTGAGTAGATAAATCGCCAGCGGCAGCGCCCAGAGCAACGGAATGGAAGCGACATCCTGCGTCAGATGATTGGTCACCGCGAGCAACAACACCGATGCTATAGCTGCGAGTGCAGCCCAGAGCAGTTGCGCAGAAAATGCCGGAGGTGGGCCAGAAGTTTCATCACCCGTATTTGAATCCGTGGATAGCTTCTCTGAGGTCAGTGCAAATCTCGATCCATGCCACGCGGCACCGCAGCACAGCATAGCGAACGCGGCATAACCGAAAGACCAAATCTTAGCCTGCGAACTGGTGGCGATCCATGGTTCGATGGCCAGCGGATAGCCCAACAGCGCGGACATCGAAGCCAGATTCGAGAGCGCGAATAATCTGTAAGGGCTTCTGCCAGGGAACGCTCGCGCGAACCATAACTGCAACAACGGGCTAGTTGCCGAGAGCAATAAATAGGGAAGGCCGATGTTACAGGCGAGCAACACCACAATGCGCAGCGCCGGACTCTCCGCGCCTGTTGGCTTCCAGCTTGCCGCAGGAATCACCGGTAAAAAAACCAGACTACAAATCAATAGCAAAGCATGAAGCACAGCCTGTCGTTTCGGTGCCAGCCAGCGCGCCGTCCAGTCTGCATAAGCATATCCAAAGAGGAGCATGACCTGAAAAAACACCATGCAAGTGGCCCACACCGCGGCCGACCCGCCGAACCACGGCAAGATTTGCCGCGCCATGATCAGTTGCAAAAGGAACAACAGAAATGCGCTGATGAAGATGGTTAGGGCGTAGAGAGGCATGATGCTTGGTGTCTTCTGGAGACTCGTTTTCAGGCAAGTGTTAGCACAGAATTAGAAGTCAACTACGGCTCCGGAAAGTTTTTCCGCAACCTTGCTAGTCAACTGGTCAATGGCCGGATTGATCTGCAACTGCAGATTCAGACTTCCTCAACGGTCCGGAGTTGAATTTTGCAGGCGTGAGGATGTGATCACTATACTCTAAAATTAATGCGCCACCTTGACGGCGCGAGGCAGCTTGTGAAATTTATACGCAGACTTCATAGAAGAAGCCCATGCCCCCATTGGTTCAACACGCCCCACACAATAAAAACCATCTGCATCTCTTATCTGAAAAATATAAGAAGGAGCGTCAGGTATAGGGCTGCCAAGTAATTTCCCTTTGGCTGGAAAAGACCACCTCTTTGTCTCCTTGTCATAACTCGGAGACTCTATGTCGAAGCCGTCCTTATATTGACTGAACGGTAATGAATTTGAGATCAATTTTGCAAGCTCACACACTTCCATTTTGGAAAGCCTTGGTTCAGCACCCATTACCAAGTTGCACAGAAAGGCAGAGAATAAGAAACAGAGGAAAGTCTTCAAGATTTTTTATATTAACGATTCCGAAACAGAAATCACATCGTCCCCTGCCCGCTGACACGACTGGAGATGAGGCTCTTCACCAATCGAAGAAGCTCCACCGGTTCATAAGGTTTGGGCAGCACGGCGGCGAATCCATACGCGGCGGGCTGCGCCATCACAGGATCATCGGAGTAACCGCTGCTGACAATGGCCAACACATGCGGATCCATCGCACGGATTTTTTCTATCGTGCGCAAGCCGCCCATGCCGTTAGGAATCGAGAGATCGAGCACAATGAGATGATAGGGACGTCCTTCCTGCAAGGCCTGCTGATAGAGACGCACCGTGTCGTTGCCGTCCACGGTCTCAGAGACTTCGTAGTTCTGGCTCTGCAAATTTCGCACAATCAGGCTGCGCACCAGATTGTCGTCTTCGAGAACAAGAATGCGCGGCGTCATAGTCGGTGGGCTATCAAATGTTTTTCCGATGGCCAGCGAATCCGCTTCGTCGGAATCGGCATCAACGGGCAGGAAAAATCTCACCGTGGTGCCAGCGCCGCGCTGCGACTGCACAGAAAGCGAACCGCCATGCGCCTTGGCCACGGACTCACAGACCGTAAGACCGAGACCAGTGGCGTTGGCCTCTTTCCGAGTGCTGAAATATGGCTCGAAGATATGCGGCAGATTTTCCTGCGCGATCCCCTCGCCCGTGTCGCGCACTTCTAGAATCACTCCAGCAAAACTGTCGCCATGATCGGTGACATTCTCGTTGGGGAAAAGCCGCGAGGGATCAGCTGCCTCGCAGCGGACAATGATCTCGCCCCCAGTCGGAATGGCCTGCTCGGCATTGCGGACGAGGTTGCCGAGAAGCCGACGGATTTGATTCGGATCGACGGCCACCAGCGGCAAGTCTTCCTGCACTTCCACGAGATAATTCACGTGGTTCATGCGTGCATGATTGTGGAAGAACGTCTTCACGAGTTCAGCCATCGAGATAGGCCGTTTAATCGGCGCACCGCCCCGCGCGAAAGTGAGAAGCTGCTGCACGAGGCTCTGCGCCTGAAGCGTGGCCTGCTTGGCCGTCTGCACTTCGGGCAGATTTTCCGGCTGATTGTGAAAACGCATCTCGGCCAGCGCGAGGTTGCCGAGCAGAACGGTGAGCAGATTATTGAAGTCATGCGCGAAACCGCGAGCCAGCAATCCAAGAGATTCCAACCGGTCAATGCGACTGCTGCGCTCGGCCTCCAGCTTGCGCGTGGTGATGTCTTTGAGCAGCAAGAGTAATCCGCTTCCGAATGGATAGCTGCGGGCCTCGAACCAAGTATTGATGCCTTCAAGAAATATCTCGCGCGTCACAGTTTCCTGATGAAGCAAAGCCCGGCCCAGAGCCGCATGGTGACTCTCATGGGCACTGGGCGGAAGTGTTTCCCAGAGCGAAACTCCGAGCAGCGCGCGCTTGTCCCGCTGGAACAATTTCGCGGCGCTGCTGTTGATGTAAGTAAAACGCCACTGGCCATCGAGCGCCATCAGCGGATCAGAAATGCTCTCCACAATATCCACCAATGGCGCAGAACCTGATGCTGCGGGCGGAGTTTCCGCCACATGCGGGGCTACTAACGCTTCCGATTCAGCCTGCACTCGGAACAAGATAACCATGCCCGACACACTGCCGCGTTCATCCAACACCGGCGCAGTGCGATCTTCGATGGCGAGACGCTGGCCTGATTTGGTAGACAGCATGAGGCGGCGAGATGCAGCCCCACTGTTTTCAGATGAAGCATTCGGCGACATCACTCCGCCATCGGGAAAATGAATGTTATAGACTTCACTCAAGGTTCGCCCCTCAGCCTCGGCGGCATTCCATCCGAGAAGATTCGCGGCGGCGGGATTGATGAACTTCACCTGTCCCGCGAGATCAGTCATCACGACAGCATCGGCCAGACTTTGAAACGCGAGCAGGTAGCTGCTCTCATGCCTCGCACGAAGTGTCTCCGCGCGATGCTTCGCAGTGGCGACCTCCAATGTTGCGCGCAGTTCGTCTTCCTTGAAAGGTTTGATGAGATAGCCGCAAGGATGCGTGTCGCGTGCACGGGCTACGGTTTCCGCATCTGCGCAGGCAGTGAGATAAATCACTGCCACCGGATTGTTTCGCACCAGTTGCCGCGCGGTCTCAATACCATCCAACTGCCCGGCGAGCTGCACGTCCATCAGCACCACATCGGGCCGCAAATCATCCGCCAGTTGGAGCGCCTCTTCCCCGTGTCGGCAAATCCCCGCGACATCATAACCAAGGCCCACCAATGTCGTCGCGAGATCGCAGCCGACAAGGCCTTCATTTTCTACGATCAGCACGCGAATTCGGTCGGAGTCAGGCATAAGGATAACGTTGCAGATTATCGCCGGACTCGTGCGGGTTGCGCAAGCAGGAATGTCAGGAATTAAACGGTCTCACTCATCTGAAAGTGATACTCAATCCATCTTGAATTTCAGCTTGGTTAAGAATGGAATGGGCCAGAGTTCAAATGCGAAGCAGCGTTTTATCCAACGCTTAATGCTTACGGATTCCGCGCTTCAGGCACCTTGGGCAACTTGCGATCCATCTCTGCAGAAACAGGGATGAGCAACGGCTGTAACATTTTGCGAATTTCAGGGTCAAGTTTTTCCGGCTTTGCCAAGGCTTTCATTGCCACTCGCAGTGCGCTTAGAACCGCCGGGCGGCGATCAGGTGGTATCTTGGAAAAATCAGCGGCACGTCGGTGAATGAAATTTATGGTTACTTTGTCATCCTTGGCCAGCATGACTTCGATCATTTCCAGTCCGAATGTTTGCGGTTTCCGCTCGCGCAAGATTTGGATGACATCCTTTTTTAAATGCGGCCCCGTTAGCCCATCATTCTCGGTCATAAAAAATACTAGATGTCCTAAAACCGTGCCCTCCCAGTCTTTTTGCTTGGCAGGTAAAATCGGCTGAAAACTCTCCGCCTCTCCCAGAAAAGTGCTGTCGCCGGAAAAGTAATAATCCACAACTTGCCGACCGTTTAATTTCACGATTTCGTCATTCTTGCTGACCGAGAAGTGCGTCCAGATGCAACTGAATACCCAGTCACTCCAATTGGAGTCATTCAGCAAACCTTCATCAAATGCAGCTTTCAGTGAAACGGAAAACATTTTTGGGTTTGTCAGCAGCGGATAGATCAATTCATCGGCTGGCTTCTGCCAGGGCAAAGTATTGGGATCATTCTGAATGGGACACTTTTTTAACAACAGAAGCGCTTTCTTCAAACCATTCGCAGCCTTGTCCGGATGATTGTGAGCGGCATTAATGATCAGTTCGGCGGCGTCACTGGCAGCCGGGAATTTTCCGTTTTCATCCTTAACGACTTTCTCTGGAGACAGTGCTTCCGCCAGCAAATCCTCCAGCTTGTGCGTTTCAAGCTCTCCATCTGGCAGCAGAGGACGAAGCACGGTCACGATCGCGTCATCCATGTTCTCGGTATTGGGATAGCCCTCCAATTTTTCTTTGAACAGGTCCAGCACATCGTTGCGGCGGTCTTGCTTCATAACCTCAAGTTCTGCCTTGTGCCGTGTTAGAAATGACCCCAGTGTTTTTTGGTAATCATGGTCCATCATGGTGAGCGTGAGATCGACTCCTATCGTGCGGGGTTGCACTTCCAGCATCATTTTTTTCAGAGCCTCATGTGATGCCCGCATTGGAGTGTTGTCCATATTTCTCACCGTTTTCATCATGAACCCCATGAAGGTAACGTTGTCCTCATCACGGAATCGGAGTGGGGTGAAATTGTCAGCATTGCCGAGAAAACCCAGCGTCTTCATGGTCTTAAATGCGCGGGGCGCGTTGCTGAGAAATTTCCTGTTGTCGATCTCTGTAAAAATACCGGTGAGCACCCGGCTGTCCTTCCCCAATCCGTCTTCCATGATCATCGGGAGAAGTTCCAGATTTTCGTCCTGGCTTAACATCTGCCGCAGCCAATTGGCATAGACTTTCATTTGCTCGTGCGGTTCGCTATCATTGGCGTCTTGGCAATAGTCCCGGATCAGTGCCTGACGTTGTGCTGGAACTGAGCCTAAGAAATAATCGCGCATGTGCTGGGCGAAGTCCCGCCCCGGACTCTTCGGGCTCCAGCCTGCGGCACCATCCTTGGAGCATGCCCAAGTCAGTCGTTCCAAAGCCATTTGGCTGGGCATCAAGTCTGGAGAAACCTTTTCGAAGGCCTGCCCCCAGAGCGACAATGCATCCTCTCGCTCTCCCACTAATGCCCTGACGTCTCCCTGAAGAATCAGTTCAGCTGCAGCTCTTTCCTTCGCGGATGGTTCGTGCACTGCTGGCGTGTTTTCCGTGTCTTCCGTTTCCGCCTCATCCTCCGCCCACAAACAAGTCGAGATCAAAAGCAGAAAAACAAAGCAAATTTTCATGGTCCGTTTTCAGCTAATGTGAATGGTAATCAAAACTAATCCCGCGACGTGCCCCAGCGGCGGTGCATGAAGTTCTCCCATGGCGAGAACAGAATCTTGTCTGCCAGAAGTCCGATCACGACGATGACGAGCATCACACCAACGACCTGATCCATCGCGCCCAGCTCCCGTCCGAAATGGAGCAACTGACCCAGTCCGTAACCGGATAGGATGGTGACATAGATTTCTGCGCCCATGAGCGAGCGCCAGGCAAAGGCCCAGCCTTGTTTCATGCCGCTGACCACATACGGCAGCGACGCAGGCAGCACGACCTTGACCAGCGTGTGTGCGCCTTCCGATCCCATGGTGCGCGCGGCACGGACAAAAATGGGCGGCAGACTGCGCACGCCGTTGTCCACAGCGATGAGCACGCTCCACAAGGTTCCCATGACCACCACGAAGAGCATCGCGGCCTCGGTCTGTTGGAACCACAAGATCGCGAGCGGCACCCAGCAGACACTCGGCAATGTTTGTAAACCGAGCGCGAGCAGGCCGATGGTGTCGCCAAGAAATTTACTGCGGGCCGTCATCAAACCAAGCGGCAGTCCCAAGGCGCATCCGATGCCGTAGCCAATCAAGAGTCGCTTGATCGTAATCCATGATGCAATCGCCAACGTGCCATCCAACATTGCCTCCCATAAGTATCGACTCACAGTGATAGGACTGGGCAACAGCACCGGCGACCAGATGCGCAACCAGCAAATGATCTGCCAAATTGCGGCAAGCGACGCAAAGAAGATCAAGGCCCGTGTAAAACGCTTCATACAGCCACCTCCACTTTGGTGTGTTGTTTAAGCGCCCGCGTAATCTCGGTAGCCATCGCGGCCAATTCCACACTGTTGATGTCGCGCGGACGCGGCAGTGTCACCTTGAACTCCTCGCGAATGCGTCCGGGGTTGGCACTGAAAAGTATCACTCGGTCACCAAGGCACACGGCCTCGCGCACGTTATGCGTGACGAAGATGATGGTCTTCCGGCGCGCCGCCCAGATTTTCTGTAAGTCCGCGTAGAGGTTTTCCCGCGTCATGGCGTCCAGCGCAGCAAAGGGTTCGTCCATGAGTAACACGCGTGGATTAGGTGCGAGTGCGCGGGCGAGCGCCACCCGCTGCTTCATGCCTCCGGAGAGTTCATGCACATTAGAGTCCATGAACTGCTCGAGGCCGACAAGCTTCAGATAATACCGCGCCACTTCGCGTCGATCTTTCCGCGTGAGGCCGGGTTTAAGCTTCAATCCGAACATGACATTGCCCGTGACATCGAGCCAAGGGAAGAGCGCGTGCTCTTGGAACATCACCATGCGGTCGCGCCCGGGGCCTTCCACCTTCCTGCCATCGGTGAGCAGACTGCCGTTGTCGGGTGTGTCCAGTCCGGCGATTAGATTGAGCAGTGTGCTTTTGCCGCAACCACTGGGGCCGACGAGACAGACGAATTCTCCCTCGCCCACTTCCAGATTCACATGATCGAGCGCCTGCACGCGACGTCCGCGTGCGGCAAATGATTTGGAGACATCGTCCACCTTGAGCTTGGCGGGGACGATGTTTTGAAGTTCTTCTTGGATGTCCATCATGAGTCAGAGTGCGGGCAGGAGTCTGGCGAGGTCGGGAATGCCCTTGAGAAAACCCGCGCTCTTCGCATTTGCAACCATTCGATCAAGTGAATCGCGCGAAATCAAATCTGTCACGACCACGCGTGACAGGGCGCGTTCCAGTTGTTCGTCCTTGGGTGCAGACTTCATCAAGGCGGTTAGCTCAGCTTTGACCAATTCCTTCGTCTCAGCGGGATGTTCTTGAATCCACTTCGTTAGTTCGCGATGCGCGGCAACAAGTTTTTCTGCAAGTTCTTTTCGATCGTTCACCAATGCTGCGCTCGCAGCGAGCAGCGTGACATTCGTCTCCCTGTCCTCGAGAAATATTTTACCTCCAGCATCAAGTTCTAATCGCGTGACCCATGGCTCCACTGTCCATACTGCATCGAGCTGTTTACTCTGGAACAAAGCGAACTGGTTCGCATTTTCCGTGGGCAGCACCGTGGCGTCGCCACCAGCGAGCGTGACCTTGATCCCCTGCTTCGCAAGCCAGGCGCGGGCCTGCACGTCCTGAGTGTTGCCGAGCTGAGGCGTGGCAATTTTCTTGCCGCGAAAATCTTCAGGCTTAATGATGCCCGAATCCGCGCGCACCACGAGGGAGTTACCTCCGTTAGCAGCACCCGCGAGCACGCGCATCTCGTCGCCACCTGATCTGGCATAGGCGTTCAGCACTGGGCTAGGACCGATATAAGTAACATCCAGCGAACCAGAAAAAATGGCTTCAGTAGCGGAAGGACCCGCATGGTAAGTGAACCACTCGATCTTCATGCCTAGTCGTTTTTCAAACCATCCCTCACCACGACGCGAGAGTTGATGAGCCACCAACCCTTGCACATGCGTCACGTTCGGAAAATGGCCAAAGCGCAAGACATTGGGGTCGGCTTGGGGACGACAACCGGCAACACCGAGAACGGTGACCGTTGGGAATAATGAGATAAATTTTCTACGGTTCATTAGTAAGCAAGGCGCAGTCCCGCGAGATAAGTCCAGCCAGAGTAGCTTTTTGGTCCTCCCGTCACGTCACCGTATTCAGCACCGGTCATAAGCCTGAGCTTGTAACCATACAGATACCAGTTCAGACCGAGATAGGCGGCATTGTAATCACTGCCTACGCCTTTCGTGTCCTGAATTTCGGGCGCGAGCGATTCATAGCGCGTCTGCAACTTTAAGCCGCTGTTGTCACCGTGAGCATATTGATATCTCGTCACAAGCTGCAGCTTCTGCTCAACGATGAACCAGTTAGGAGTGACAATAACTCCCCACACGTCCCCTTGCGAACCGCTACCCAATCCGCCCAAGAGATCGGTGTAGAATCCAATCCTGCCCTTTTGATAAGTGGTGTTCAGGGAGAGCGCGTGCTCAAACTTGCCCGGGCCAAAGCTGTTCTTCGTGCTGGTGCTACCCTGGTAATCAAAACGCATCAGCGCCTTGTTCACTCCAAGCGCGGTGGCAAAATCATACCCGATGCCGCCCTGAATCACCGCTCCGGCATTGAAGCGAGTTAACTCCCTTTGGTAATCGCCAGCATATCCAGCAAGCGCATAGACCCAGTTATGAACTTTTCCATTGATCCATGCGCCCGTGAGACCGCGCGGCACCAGCGCGTTCACTAACAAACTCTGGTTGAACTCCAGTAACTCACGAGTAGGGGTGGAGTATTCCTGACTGAAGTAGCGCCCTTTCTGTTTCCCGACTCCAAGATTGAAAACATCGCTCGGTGCGTAAGTTAGATTCAATTCATAGATGTCCTTGTAGAAGGGATTCCAATTAGGATTCAAATCCAGCACGGCATTGAGCCTAAGTGAACCAAGCAAATTCGCATTGATCCCAAAGCGAAATACGGGCACATCAATCTCACCCCATCGGCTCGCCGGAGGAAGGTCACCACTGGAAAATGAGCCGCGGTTTGAAGTCCCGCTGGCCCACTGGGAAAATATCTCTCCTGTGATCGAGAGTTCTTTAATGACCGGGTTGTCTCCATTCTTGTAGAGATTGGTCAGTCCCCATATCTTTTCATAGATCGACGATTCGCCAGTCTGAGCCGCGAGTCCGGCGGACGTAGTCAACAGCATCAGGAATGTTGAAAATTTCCAGACGGAGTTCATAGGCGGCTCGGCGAAGTGAGTCTGGCTTTATCGAGGATTGCGAAGAAGCCATCCAACGGGTCGGCATGATGCACGCGACGTGGTTTGATGACGCGTTTACGAGTTGCGGAAGCTGGCTTGAGATTTATCTCCTCAAAGGGAGGGCTAATACCGTCGCGCTCCATTTTGCGCAGTGCCACGGAGACCACGTCATCCAGCGTGTAGCGATCAAGAATGCGCGCGATGGCGTTGCGCACATCAATCATCAGCATTCGAAGTCCGCAATGCTGCTCATCGGGGCAGGTGCATTTTTCGTAATCAGTCTCACTGGCACAGCCAATGGGCGCAAGCCGTCCATCAATGAGCCGAACCAGTTCGCCAATGGTCACCTGTTTCATCGGTTTGGCGAGGCGGCAGCCGCCGTCCTTACCCCGCTTGCTTTCGACATATCCAGCCTTGCGAAGTTCCTGAAGGATGTTCTCGATGAATTTGAACGGCAAATTCTCGCCCTCTGCCAGTTCGGAAACAGACACCACATCGCGCCCCAACCGCTCAGCTAGGCCGAGCCTGATGAGGGTGCGCAGGGCGTATTCCCCTTTCTTGGTGAGGTGCATGATTTATACAATGCTGCATTAATCTACATAAATCAAGTGTGGATTGAAGCGCTCCCACGTTATTCAGTGCTAGCAGAAATTTTCTATTTATAGCAATGACGGAAAACGAAGCTTGAATTCGGCCCCCTGTCCTGGTGCGCCTTGGACCTGGACTTCGCCGCCCATTTGTCCGGCGAACACGCGGAGGATCTTCATGCCAAGACCGGCAAAGTGGGTGCTGTCGAAATCTGTCGGCAATCCAGCCCCGTCATCTTTTACTAGGAGCTCGCCAGAGCCGTCGCCCAGAACAAGTCCCACTTTCATGCGACCAGCGCGACCTTCGGGATAGGCGTGCTTGAAGGCGTTGGAAACCATTTCGTTCAATGAAAGCGCCAGCGGCATGAGCCACTCCTCAGAAACTGGGCCTTCGGGGAGATCCATTTCCAGTGCTACGCGTTCGGATGTGACATCATAACAGTCCCGCAAATGCCCGATTAGCTGAGCGGCGAAATCCTTAAACCCACCGACCTCACCAACGGCGAGCGAATAGAGATGCTGGTGCAGCGCGGCAATGGAACGCACGCGATTCTGGCTGGAACGAAGGGCTTCGCGCGCATCTTCATGCTGCAACGTGCTCAACTGAAGATTCAGCATCGAGGTGATGATCTGCAGATGATTCTTCATGCGATGATGCGTCTCGCCCAGAATCAAACGCTCGCGCTTAAGTTCATCTGCGGACGGTTTCGCTGTGACGGATTTCACTTCCGCAATTTCTTCGCTCGCTACGGTAGCAGCTGTTTCAGACTGGGATGCGATAGTATCTACTAAAGTAGGAACTGTCAGCACGCTGACAGACATGCCAGAGGATTCGTTCGGCTGGACGATGAATGATGCGCTGATGCGTCCATTGACTGGATGCGTGAAGAACCATTCCACGGTTTGAGATTCATCTTTCTCAACGAGATCGGAAAGTTCCACATAAAATCCCGTCGCATCAGATGGCCGGAAAAAAGTGTGTAGTCCGCGCCCCATAACATCAGCGACAGGCAAGCCGAAGCGTTCCTCGGCAGACTCGCTCCATTCGTGAACACGGCCATGAAAATCCGTGGACAGCAAAAGCACACTGGGCACAGGCACGAGGGGCGCATGAATCTCGGGAGCGTGTTGTGGCAGCGGCTCCGGCTCATCTTCCACGACAACAAAAGATTCCAATGCAATCGGAGCCGGCTTTTCCGCAACCCGGAAAAAATTCACAGTGGTCGCTGGTGCGCCCTGCACATCAGGAACACTGGCAATACGAAGGCTCGCAGGAATGGCAGCACCATTTTTGTGCAACAATTCGACAGAGACATTGGCGGAAAGATCACCGCATTGAATCATGTCGCGCAGGGCCGTAGCTCTTGCAGCAAGTCCTTCGGCGGTCATCCACTGATCCATGCCCATTCTGCGCAATTCCGCACGAGTGCATCCTAGCAAATCCTCGGCTGCAGCGTTGGCTTCAAAAACAGATCCCGAGCGATCCGCCAGCAAAATGGGGAGCGGATTCTCATGCACGAGCGCACGGAATTTCGCCTCCGTGGCGCGCAGCAATTCTTCGGAACGACGATCATCGGTCACATCTTGAAGCATGACTAGCATTCCACCACCCGGCAGACTGGCGGGGCGAAGCTCAATATCTTTCAACAAACCACCGGCAGAAGTAAGCGAGATGATGCGGGTGAGTTGTTTGCGCCACACATTTTCCCGCCACTGACGCACGACTTCATCGTGATGAACTTCGTCTCGGCAGTTTTGCGCGAGCCAATCTTCCACCGATTGCCCCTCGGTCATGGCCCGTCCCAACAATGCCGCAGCGCGGGTATTGTGAAAGACGGGGCGTCCACGCTCATCAATGACCAGCAGACCGCACGGTGCAGCATCGAGAACGGAACGAAGCCTGACCTCGCGCTGACGAAGATTTTTTTCGGTCTCACCACTTTCCTTAAGAGCCATCCGCAGACGCGCAAGTTCATCAGTGGACGCAGACTCATCCGGCAAAATTTTCTCACTCAGGCCAATGGATTGTCCATCCGCAAGGTGAATGCCGATGCCCAATACAACATCTTCATCAATGCCGCAAACGGCGCCCTTCAGCTTCGTGAAATGCCATGTAGTTGGAATTTCGTTTTCATCATTGATCAACGCGGACCTCAAAGAAACGACCACGTTATTACGATTGCCGGATAGGACTTCGGTTAGTGCCGATTGTATCATCGCGCTTAGTTCACCGCCTTCAGCGCTTTCGCCAAAAAGCTGCCAGAATTTAGTCTCACCTTCCTTCAATCCAGCGGACAGAAACAACGAAGTGGCACCCGAGCCAGAACGGCGGACGCAGCCAGCTGCATCAAGCGCAATCAGCGGCAAAGGCAGTTCCCATAGACTACCTCCCGACTCGACTGCGGCGGCGGATTGCGTAATATCCACTGCGCCATCAGCGAGGTCTTTCGTCTTCAAGCCCACGATGTTCAGACAGGAAATGATTAGCCCGCCAATACTGGAGTCAGCCTGATGCCATGGGCGCACTTCCCAACGATAGAGCACGGGCACGCCCGCCTGATTCATGGTGTCGCGATCGCTCCGCACAATCTGACCCGCGAGAGCGCGCTCATAAACATGACGCCAACCGGGATGCAGCGAGGGGAATAATTCATACTGGCTCTTTCCCGTGATGTCGCCATTCTCCAAACGAAATACCTCGAGCCAGCGAGTGTTCGCATAATGATATTTCATTGAGGTGTCGAAAATCGCCATCGCCACCGGCGCACTTTCCGCCAGCATTTTCAAATGACCCGCTAGAGTGGCAGACGACTTCGGCGCTGTTTCACGAACATCTGAACGCACCTCGGGCAAACTGGTGACTGTAACTTTAGCCGTCGCAGTAGCAGGAGCCACAGGCGTTATATGAGAATGCACAGTTGGTGTGGGTTCGGGAGGCGATGCAGCAGCGTCCGCAGATTTTTTGGCGGTAGAGCCGTCGATCAACTGGCGCAAGAGAGATGGATTGGCGTTGCCCATAAAAATTTAAATAAACCTGATGTTTCAGTTTTGAATATTAAAATTGAGAGTGCACTCAATCAAGTCGAAAATTGCCAAATGGAAATATTTTTCTAAAACAACTCAGCGTGGCGCTCCGATCACTCGCGATGATATGGACTTCCACCGAGAATGGAATAGCCGCGATAGAGTTGCTCCAGAAAAATTACGCAGGCCAGTTCGTGCTGCAAAGTCAGAGTCGAAAGCGACAAGGTCTCATCGGCAGCGGCCTTGACCGCTTCACTGTGACCGTCGGCGCCGCCGATGAGCACTGAGATGCGTTTGCGACCAGTAATCTGTTGTTTACCAATCCATTGCGCAAATCCCTTGCTGGTCATGGATTTGCCTTTTTCATCGAGAACCACTCGCCACGATCCCTCGCTCGCGGTCATCATACGATCCGCCATCTCCGCCTCCGATCCTTCGCGCAGCATCTTCCAATCAACCACGGCATGTCGTTTCATGCGCGCCATATAGTCATCAGATGCAGCGCGCGCCCAAGACAAAGAAGGCTTCCCGATGGTAATTAAGTTCCACTTCATAGTCGTAATTGTTATTTAATGATTATAGTTAATTAAAATAATTCTCAAATATAGACTTGCAAATTTGAACACATTATTATAAAATGAGACTCAATTTTAAAAAACCAGCCATGATTTTACTCCCCAAATCTCTTAAGAAAGTTACACAGTTTGCCAGTTTGTCATTATTGCTGTCGCTTTCTTCCTGTTCACTTCCTCCACGCGAAGCCTGGAATAAAATCCAGACCGAAGGATTACTCGCCTATTTAAGAGGGCCAGCGCAATCAACCCGGACGAGCTACGCATATGGAGAAACTCATCAGGAACCTCTGGCTCCAACAGCCCCAGTTATTGAGCCTACCACACCATCGAGAACGATCGTAGCTTCAAGTTCTCCGGAATTGGTTCGGCTCAACACGCAACCTGTAGTCACGACTGTGGCTCCTCGCACCACAGACATCATTGGGCCGCCGACTGTTTCTCAGAAAACGCCGACCCCTGAGATCAAGACCAACAGCAATGACAAATTGATTGTCGCTAAATCAGTTCCCGCGCTGCCCGGTTTTGTGCGCTCTCCCTATACTAGCCCTCCCCGCTTGGTCGATGTCAAAGGTGCCGTGGCGGGAGCCACCATGATTTGCCCTTACACCCAACGTCCATTTTTGATCCCGAATGACTTTGTTAGTGCTGACACTTCATCCGCTCTTGTCATCAACAATCAGCCCCCCATCAAAGCGCCCGTCACTCAACCGGTCAAACATGATCCTGTGTTGGCAGAGAAAAAAGAACTGCCCGTGAACAGCTCACCCGCCGCCAGCATCTTCGGCACTGCGCCAGTCGTCGCAAGCAATACACCCGCTCCCCAGACAAAACCCGCAGTGCAGGACATCCCCATCGGAGAAGTCATCCCAGGCCGTCCGGGATTTGTTCACAGCCCCTATGCCGCAAAAAACCAACTCGTCGATGTCACTGGTCTTCCCGCCGGCATGGAAGTGAAATGCCCATACACTGGTAAAATCTTCCGCGTCCCCGGCCCCAACATCACTAATCAAAAAGGAACCATCCTTGCTGCTCCGGGTAAGCTTGAGAAGAAGTAAGGAATGTATTCAGTGAGGTAGAGTGGCCATCTTGGCCGCCGTGCCAAGCGCACCGTTTTAAGTGAGCACCTTCGAGGAAAAGTGACGCGGCATTCTCATGCACCCATCTGAAAGCGCTGCATATCCGCTTCATCTTCCGCCACCCAAGAGTCCATTTCCTGTCGGGAAAAATTACGCGGCATCGGAAGTTGCCCGCGCTCTGCACGTAAACGCTCCACCAGATAGAGAAACAATTCCTCCTTCTGCTCAGGCAACAACGACTCAGTGGCCGATTCAATCTCAGCAAGCGTGCTCATGCTGCAATCATAGCTAACTGCAATAAAATGACAAATCCCGAGGAATGCTTGTGTAAAACTTCATGATCTCCAATGATCGCCACAACGTAGCAGCCGAGGTAACGAGGCTCTAATCTGGCTTGGAGACTGCAGACGATGGCACAACACACGACAGAAAAGTTTGAGCCTCTTAACGTCGGCTTCTACCTTCCTCCAAAGATCCGCCACCCCGTGCGCGTCTGCCAAGCCTCTAACAACAGCGCGACTAGCAGTCCGATCAGCAGCCAACGCTGAACATTACGCCATGCTGGCATTCGCGGCGCATGCCAGACATCACTCAAGTCAACCCGCTCGCGACCGCCACTGCGTGCACTGACGGCTTTTAATTCTTCGAGACGAACCTTGTCGAACGCCCACTCAGGATTCGACACCACATTCACCGGACCGAAGGGCAGCGCCACATCACCAATCTTCACCGCGCCGCGCAAATAGTCTGTGCTCGCGACATCAAATGACGCGCGGAAATGGCCCGGAGCCAGCCGTTCCCACGGCACCTTGCGCGTCGTGCCATCCGCTCCCTGCGCCAGCAAAAGCTCAGGCGCATTGGCCGCGATTCGTGCATTCCATGACTCATCGAAAAATAAATCTGTCTTCAAGCGACTGCCTTCCACCACCGTGCGCAAGCCCGCGCCCGCAGGCATCTGTATGCCCATGAGCCAACGAATCAGGCTCTGCGAGAACCCACCGTAGTTTTTCCATTCGCGCGTCAACTTGGAAAAATCTCCGCCCATCGGAAATGCCACCGCAGCGACGCGTCCGGTGCCGCGTTGCCAAAATGAAACTTGGGGTGCGGCATATTCATCGCCCGAAACTGCGGCCTGCGATGCGCCCGGTCTCAGGTAACTCAAGTTGTAACCGTCAATCTTCGGCAACCAATCCAGCGGAGATGCTGCCATCTCCATCCAACCTGGCGTCGCCTTCAAGGCCACTGGTTCATCAATAAACGCCGAGCGCGCGATGGTTACGGTCTCTTGAGCGAACAGCGCGGGCAGTTCGTTGGGATTGGCGTTAAAGAAAATGCGCCCGTTCCCACGTCGCGCCACGTCCTTGAGAAAGTCCGCATCACTATCTTTCTCCGTGCCCAGACCGATCACGCTCACCGTGCATTTTTCCTTCTGCAGTTCAGCGAGAAGTTTGATGTAATCGCCCGGCTCTTCCGCGTCTGCAGCGTCGGCGAACAGAATGATGTGCCGTTGTCCGACCTGCGCTGTTTTAAGAATATCCCATGCAGCCTTTAATCCCGTGTAACAAAAAATTCCACCGCCCGTGCTCTCCACTCGGCGCACCGTATTTTGTAACGAGCCGCGATTCGGACCGACCTGCACCAATGGCGAAAGCGGATGCGCGAGACTGTCCACGGGAATGACACACACCATGTCGTTGTCGCCCATGAGTTCAATGGCCCGCGCCGCGCCCTCGTTCGCCAGACTCATCTTGGTGATGCTCGTGCCTGGCGCTGTCATCGCCATGCTACCAGAGCGATCCATCACAATGGCCATCGCAATCGCCATTTTCCGATGCTCCTGCTTCAACTCCATGCTCACCGGAAGCAACGGCTCCACGGGCGAACCAAACCATCCACCGGCAGCGAAACTGTGTTTGCCGCCGATCATCGCGAGTCCGCCGCCCTGCTGATTCACGAAGAAATCTAATCCGCGCACAAATTGCGAATCCAGCTTGTAAGCGGGCACGTTGTTGAGCACCACAACCTTCGCTCCGCTGAGCGATCCAATGTTTAACTCACCCAACTCGCTCACCAGTTGCACTTCAAAACCCTGCGCACGCAACACCTCAGCCAGCGGATCGTCTTGATAAGACGTCACTAACAACACGCGCGGCCCGCCCTGCACTTCGACCCATTGCGAGGCCGCGTTGTTTCCGGCAATCGCATCATCAGTCGGCAGCAGCCTGATCTCATAACGACACGCACCGGGTGCAGAGATACGATCTGTGAATCTCAATCGCCCGACACCTTCTTTAACCAAGACATCGCGACGCCCGATGCTCTGGCCGTTGCGAAAAATCTCCACGGGAATCGTGGCATCGCGTCCACCGAGCACCACCGCCTCGCCAAGCAATGCCTCACGCAACTGTGCGCGACGCGGCAGAATAAACGCCGCTACTCGGTAATCATTCAAGGTCTCGCGCGGCGGCAGTCGATAGTCGAGCGGCACGCCTTGTTTCACCAACCGCTCTGCCAGTCCATCGAGCGGCTCCGTGCTATAACCATCTGTCAGCGCCAGCATTCGTGCTGCGCGATCCGGCGGCATCTGGGCCATGGCAAATGCAGCGGCAGAGTTCATCCGCGTCGCATTGGTTAATCCATCATACAACTGCCCATTCGCCCCCGCTTTCAGTTCAGCTCCACGCGTGACCGCCTCTGCGGCGAAATCCACGAAGAACAAATGATCATCCGGGCCTTTCGTCTTGTTGAGAATAGTCTCCCATTCCGCAACTCGCGGGCGCAGCAAATCCCAAGCCGAATCCGAGCGATCTACCATGACCCAGAGATCAAGTCCATCGCCCTGACGCCGCACCTCTGGCTTAACCAAGAGCAACACAACAATCATCAGGCACAACACACGCAGTGGCTTCTCCAACCGCAGTCCGCGCCAGAACCATCCCGCCGCAGCGAGCAACGGAAGAAGTAAAAACCATTCAGGTGAGGCAAAGCGCATAAGTCGTTATCAGTTCCCCGTTTTCTTAATTCTCCTGAGTAACACGGTCGTCCCGACTGTGTGTGTTGCGGGCGTCTCGCCCCGCAAGGCTTCATGGAATCCCCCCGTGGGCGAGACGCCCCCGACACGCGCAGGCCAGAGGCCCGCGTTACTATTTACAAACTCATAACTCATAACTCATAACCATTAACTCCTAACTCCCGCCTTCGCCCTCCACGCCCACGAAATCATAAAACACCCCAGCACCAGCGCCATCCAGAGCAGCATCAACGGATCAGCCTCCGATTGCCTAAGCGCGGATTCGAACCTCATCTTCTCAAGCGAGTCGAGCGATTCCGCCGCGTGAAAGTCCGCCTCCCGAATGTCAGCAAAATGAGCCGCGCCAGTGATCATAGTTTTGTCACTCTCCTTAACTTCAAAGAATCCCGGTTTCTCCGGCGCGCGATCTTCAAACACAAACTGACCCGCATCACTCCAAAGTTTCGCGTTGGCTGAATGGAATTCCAGTTCCTGACCCGTTTCAAAATTACCCGCCCACGGCTCGCGTTTGCTCACACGCACTGTTTCCACAAAACGCTGCAACATCACTAGCAGCGCGGGTGTTCTCGATGCATTCGATTGCGCGAGATCCCAATTCAAAATGAGGCGCCGCAACGGCTTTCCTTCTGCAGTGGTTCCATGACGGAGCAACGCAAGTATATGTCCGCCCTTCCACAATAGCGGCTCATCTTCCGCAGTTATAACGAGGCTCATGGGCTTCCCGCTCAACAAACCTGACCACGCCAGTTCGCGCGTTAGCGCATGATCTTCCGCAGCAACCCAAGCCGGATCAAGCGTTGCGCCCTCACCCACTGCGCCCGCCACCTGCACCGCATGAGTGTCCACCGCCGTGCCCAGTTCACCGACGATTAAATCTGGCGTTAGGGAATTGAGTTCCACGCCCTCAAAGGCCCCAAACATTTTCGTTAGCAAATCACCCGTCGCGCCACTCAGTCTCACGGCCACGCGCACGACACGCGGCTCCGGCTTTTGCAAGGGCAGCATGTCATCCCAAGCGAAACGATCTCCGGCCAATCTGAACGTCAGCCGCTTCTGATCACGCGGCCACTCGCCTTCCAGCACCATCGTTTGTCCCGGTTCGATGACCAGATGCTGTTTGCCGCTCTGCAGTTTCGCTTCAGGATTCTGCCCCTCGAAAAACCAGTCGCGCTCCTGTTTTTCAATTCCGTAATTTTTAACCAGCACATTCCATCTTGAACCAGTGCCCACCGACTTCACTTCGCCTCCGGCAAAGCCGACATTCTCAATCAGCGATCCCGCTGAAACCACGGCAACCTCTGCTGGAACATCGGTCTTGCGATCCGTGACGAAGATCACCGTGCCCGCGCCACGCCGCACCAGACCGCGCGCAGTCATCAATGCGTCATCAGGCCGATGCGTGCCCAGCGTTGGTTCCCACTTGTCGAACGCATCCATCAATCCCTTTAACTCGGTCCCCGCGTAGAGCGTGGCTTTGCGCGGCGCACTCTCGATCAGATGCCAGTCCGTGCGCGCCGCTGTGGACGACCAGCGCGACAGCTTTTGCGCCAGCATCTCGCGCGTCTCTTTCTTGAACGCGCCCATGGAAACAGAACTGTCGAGCACCACCGCCACCGTCTGACGCGAGTCACGCCGAATCCAGCGCGGATCAGACAACAGCCAGGTAATGATAAGTGCTGCGAGCAATTGCATCCACAGCGGAACTGAGTTTCTCAAACGCTCGATCCTCGCGCCTCCAACACTCTGTGGCTTAACTCGCTCCAGTAAAAACAAAGTGCTCGCGCGAATGCGTCGCGTGCGCTCCTGCAAAAAATGAATCAACAAAATCAGCGGGATCGCAAGCAGCGCCCAGAGACCAGCAGGATTGGCAAGAAAAAGCTTCATTCTGAATCGTGTTTCCTCCTGAGTAACACAATCCGTCCCGGCTGTGGGTGTTGCGGGCGTCTCGCCCCGCAAGGCATCATCTCACCCTTCGTGGGCGAGACGCCCCCGACACCCGCAGGCCAGAGACCCGCGTTACTCCTTGACTGGTGCACACCAATCGGTGCGTTTTTTGTTAACTCATAACTCATAACTCATAAGGTCCAGGTTCAGAACATGGGTAACACAATAGGTTCAATACATGGGTAACACCTTGCAGGTCGAGAATCGCTGAAGATTCTCGACCATGCCATGGAAAGAAACCCAAAAAATGAACGAGAAAATCGAATTCGCAATGAAGT
>JBBRNC010000005.1:0-118693 GCA_038230495.1 Verrucomicrobiales bacterium | reverse complement strand
TCTGAAGTCTGATCCAGCGCTTCTCCTCGAGGAAGAATATGAAGCCCCTTGGTGCTTGTCTGCTGAATAGCATCCCGCCAATGAATTTTTGAGGTCAGCACTTCAGCAAAACCGGGTGTTGAAGGAGCTTTGAAAAGTTCATTAATACCGCCACGCCGTAAATCAGCATCCGCCAGCAGCACGCGGGACCCGCCGAGAGCAAGAGTTACGGCAAGATTCGCCACCGTAGTCGTTTTTCCCTCATTGGGCACAGCACTGGTCACGAGTATTAGCTTAGGCGGCTTCCCACCCTTCCAATTCTTGAAGAGAATGGAGGAACGCAGATTGCGAAATGCCTCTGCGTAAAGATGTCGATCATCGTTGGGACGCAGCAATGTCACATCACCACGGACGCTCTGTTCAGGTATTTGTCCAAGAATCGACTCACTTGGGAACAGGGCCTGAAACTCACTGAAGGAGTTCATTCGATCATCCAGACGGTCAAAGAGTAACAAGATGACCGAACCCGCAGCCAATCCTATAAACAATGCCACGACAAGAGGTAATGCCAAATCAGGTTCATCTTCAACCGCGACACTGGGATGCTCCATGATGGCAACCATGTCCTGCGTCAGCGTGTTCGTCGTGTCGAGCCTTTCCATTGTTTTTTTCCAGTCTTGATAGTCTTGACTGGCTCGCTCGTAGTCACTCTTTAGAGTCTGACTTGTCACAATTTTTTCATTAGCCTCCCGCGCCTTGGCTTCCCACTCCTTCACATTGTCTTCCAGAGCTGAAATTTTGAGTTTCAGGTTGTTACGGCGGCGCTGCCATTCCTCCATACTTTGCTGTTTGTAGATTTCGATGAACGACATCTGGCGGGTTATCTTCTCATCGATTTCCCTAATCGATTCATGGGCCTCACGATAGGTTCTGAGCATTTGAAGTCGTTCGGACTGAAACAGGCGCAGATCACTCATAGCCTTTAGATAATCAACTTCTGCGCGGGCCAGTCCGCCGGAAGGATCCTCAAGCCTAATTAAATCGGAAGATCCGGAGGATTTGATCAATGGATTCGCCGAAACATCACCAGACGAGGACATCACAGGAGAGGCTGCGCCATGCTCTTTGGAGCGCAGGTAATCCTCCAATCCCATTTTCTCCATCATCTTAAATTCAGTCTGGTAGAGATAGAGGTTGTTTTGTAGTTGTTTGAGATAAGTGGCCGCCTGATTTCGGTCACCCTCGAAAATAACGAGGTCGTTGTTTTTCAAAAAACTGCTTAATACTTCAGACTTTTCTTTCACGGTTTTTTCCCGTCCCAAAACCTGCTCGATAACCTTGTTCAAGGCAGTTCCAACCGATGCATTGATCATTTCACGTCGGAAAGCAATAAATTCAATTAGCAATGCATCGAGAAATACGCGGGTGAATTTTGGCTCCTCCCCTACTGCGGCAACGTTGAGAATTGATGACCCTTTGGTCTGGGTCACGCGAATTTCAACATCGATTTCTTTAAGCTCCGGATGTTCGCCTCTCACGCGCTCTGTGGCATGACGGCGCAATTCTCCCCCTTCGAGAATTTCAATTTGAGTGCCGTAGAAATCCTGAGGCATCATGTTCTGCACCACAGCATTTCCAGGGCTGCCAGCATTGATTTGTATCCCTATGACAAGCTTGCCCAAAGCAATGAACTCGGTGGCCTTGCCGGTAATACGGAGTGCCTGCACGCAAATTGCTATTGCAGCAGTCAAAAGCAGGAACCACCAGCGACGACGCAACAGAATTTTATACCTCTGGAATTTTGCCGATGCCTCATGAAACCGGCTCAGAGTTGATGTTGGGGTATTTATTGATTCGAGAACTTCCATGGCACAGTGAGTATTCTTATTTTATGTTAGCAATTATTTAGAGAACTGGAAGTGTATTTTTTAGTCATTACTTCAAGGCATCAATGCCCATCCACAGCAACCGATGCCCGCTCCACAACGGAAGCCACCACATTGGGCGCAACGGAGTCATTTGAAACAATCCCATCATTCAACTCTCTCTCTTTGGACAGTTTGTAAGCTGTTTCAGCGGATTTATAGATTTGTTCAATTTTTTGAGCCTGTAGTTGCAAGTCACTTAGTTTATTGATTTCCCCCTGAATTCCCGCTAAAAGCTCACCGAGCACCTCAATTTGCCGACGTTGCGAGTCGAGCCTTCCTTCACTGTCAATCTTCGCCTCTTTATGCGCTGCCTCTGTTGCTACAGCGTTCGTTTGCCTTAATGCAGTCAAATAGGCAAATTCATTGGCAGTGGGTGTGATTCTGGCAATGACCGCGAATTCTGCTGGCATGTCCGCTGGCAAACCAGACGACATTCTTCTGCGTTCGATGTCCTGCTCTAGCGACAGGCCAGAACTTGTTTCGATTTCCCGTTTGTAAAATACCCTGGCACTGGACAACTGCTTCGACCGTCGCTGAAGGGAAGCAAGGTTGGTGGCCGCATGCATCGTATCATTGTCCAGTTTGAAACTATTCCATGCATGCTCTGCTTCCTGAAGTTCTTTTTCGGCCTTGGCAGCTTCTTCTATGTAATTTGAAACATTGGTCTGACCTGACCCAATCGTTTTTAAATACGCATCCATCATCAAGTTGATTAATGCACTCGCACATTCGGTCGCCCCCCCGCGGCCAACAAGACTGACCACAGAAGAGCCTCGAACGCGGGTTATATCCAATTCTACTTCTGAAGGTTTCCAATTCGCATGCTCTTTGAGCAGCAACTCCTCTGCCGCATTTCGGAGTTTCGGGCCACGAAGGGCCATCAATTGATCTTCCAGAATTTTCTCGGTATTGTCAGTATTTCTCCCCCTACTGATCGTGACAACAGGTGTTCGTATTAGTAGTTTCCCAACTACAAGATGCTTTCCTTTTGCCGATTCAACACTTTGTCGTTGTCGTGATCGACCACACCCCACGCAAGCAAGCGCAACAATGCAAACTAAGTATAAATGAACGTGCATGACCCCAGTTGCTAGAAAACGAGGGCACCACCCTCGAGTTAGAAATTAAACATTTTTTCGCCAATGATGATTACATCATCCTTTCGAATGGGAATGTCTTTATCCAGCTTACCATTCTCCATTATGTCTTTCACGTTCACTACAATTGGAACATTTCCCTTGTTTGGTGTTTTTCGTATGATTTTAACTTTTTTAAGTTGGGCGAACTGAGTTGGGCCGCCAGCTCTCAATATTGCCTGAGCGACTGTCAGTTCCTCATCAGGCAGCATTTCATACTTACCTTGCTTGGCCACCTGACCAAAAACGGTGAAATAATCCATTTCTGGTCCACGCCCATTGGGATTTGCAAGATTTCTTACTCCCTGTTCGAGCGCGACAATAACCGTGGCCTGCTGGAAATATTGTTTCTCCAGTTCTTTTTTCATATACAGGGCAACTTTTTTACAGGTCAGACCCGACGCACGAACCAGCCCAAGGTGCGGTGCCTGAATGTCTCCGGAATCCTGAACAAGTAAACTCAGCGTCTTGTCGCGATCCTCAACAATGCGCACGCTGACCTTGTCTCCAAGACGCAGTGGAATCGTGTCGTCCAAGTTTTCCATGGAACTGATTTTTGATGCTGCGGCATTACTATCGTCCGAGGCAGACCCTGCAGATGGGGACACAACCCTTCTTGGCTCAGACTCGCGAAATTTTGGATCTTGGGACCAGATCGCTCCCGCAACAAGAAATGCCATTGTGAACGATAGGAATTTTTTCATAATGTTTTGGTGTGAATTGCTCAAGGGTTCGACGGCTGCAATGGCATTCCTGTTCAAAATCAGAAATTGTAGTTCATCGACAAGATGTAACGATTCTGAGTGAAGCTCTGATTCGGGTTTTCCGCATCGGTTTTCCAGAAGCGATAGCCTAAACCGACATTCATTTTTGAAGTCAGTGCGTAATTTAAGTCCACGGTGTATGACTGCTGTTTGTATGAACGAATGGCGACATCAGACATGATGTCCCCGTAATGATAGCCAAGCCCGAAGGTCAAATGATCACTGAGCCGATGAACAAGAAGCGCGTCAAAACCGTATTGCTTAATGTTTTCCCGAAACTGCCCGCCAGATTCATCAGACTTTTCGTAATAACCGCTCAACGTCAATCTGGATCCGCGCCATGCGATGATGCCCACTCCATAATTGACATAATCCGCGGTGGTAAAATTGGATGTTGTATTCAATGAAGACTCGTGGCCAAATGAAAGCTGCTGGGAGATTCGTGCATTTAACTGATTGGAAATGGAGACATTATAATAGTATCCGTTTTTGTCCCTTGTGTTGTCAAATGTATGGCTGGAGGCCGTGACATCATCTCTCTGCTTTTGGATAGTTTGTGTGGAAAGCTGGCTCTGTAACTGCACTAGTTGCTGTTGAAGACTGGATTGCTGTAGCGCTTGATTGGCAGAAGCGGTGGAGGCGTTCGCTGCCAACTGATTATTGAGCGTCGTGATCTGATTTTGTGTGGCGGTTAAATCTGCATCGCTGACGGAGCGGGTGAAACTTGGCGGAGCATCGAAATGGAAGTTCTGAATACCACCGGCCGCTCGCATACTGGTATTGTGACTGATGGGCAAGATCAGGAAAACCCCCAAAGTGCCGGAAGTTCCGTTGTTGTTATAGTTCTGGGTGTAATCTGTCTTTGAATAACTCGACTCCAGACCAGCCGTCCATGTGCCTGAAGGAGTCCAAGCGAGAGAACCAGAAATCGAGGTGATGTGCCTATCAAACTGTCCATTGATGTCTTCCTCTAATGCCTTGGAGTCCGTGCGGCTCAAGTTAAGGGACAAATTCAAACTGGAGTTGATCGCCCAGTTCATGGCTATGCCCCCATTGTTCTCAAGTGCCCCGAATGTGCTGTGGTTATCCAAGCGAAAATTGTCATTACTTCCCTGACGGACGGACACTCGGTCATAGAGCGTAAACACCACATTTCCAATTTTGAAGTCATATGCCAAACTGGATCCGGGAAGAATTGTAAAATCATTACCTTTGCCTTGAGGAGAAAGCTCGGGGTGTTGAAAATAATGATTGAAGCCGATGCTGGTGGTCAGGGTCAGGCGGCTTCGCTGACTAATCGCGTAGTTTGCATCAATATTCAAATAAGTGGTGGCGATGAGATCAGAATATATTTGTCCTGGAACAAATGCACTTCCAACAAGTGACTGCGTAGCGCTTGGCAAGACGTGGCCGCTCGCCCGAGTGATATTATCATTGAATTCCACTGCACTAGTTAACCCGAGACCGATGTTGACCGGTCCAAGTTTGATGTTTCGCTTACCACCCAAAAATGGATCCGAAACATAAGCTGGGGCAAAAAACGTCCCGCTTGACTGATATGGCCCACCATTGCTCGTATAATCCCCAGACGCACGACGGGATGAAGTTGTAGGAGCACCAGTGCCTACATCACGGGTAAAACCATATCCTCCGATGGGCGTTCCAACTTCACGCTGATCAACTGGCTGCCCAGTGTATTGACCTTGATCGCGACTGAAATCATACACTCCGGCAGTTCCAGTAGCCCCACTTGGCTGGCTCTGATCTACCGTAGTTCCGCTCCGAACTTGATTGGCACGTGCGCGAAGGTCATTAAAGAACGATCCAGTCTGAGACGGCGCTATATTATATTGCGCTGTGGCCCTGATTACCGGGAAGCAAAAAAATGCCAACACCCCCGATATAGCTAAAAAGTGATGAAAGGACTTGGCTTTCAGATTCATGTATTATTTTGAAAAAGTATTAATGCAGCTTGCCACCTAAGCAAATTCCCCGCGATTTGTCGAGTGCTTTTGATTTCTTTCAACGAAATTGTCACTTAGGTGTCGTCCAACACTGGACCTGAGCTGCACTTCCCATCTCAGCTTCAGGCGTATTATTTTTTGCCGCGAAACCTAGTTCCCACATGATTCGAGAAATCAAATTCCATTTGCCGCGCCTTCAGATGGTGACTCGACGACCGGTTTCTGCGCCGCCCATCGATTGCCCGTAAGAATGTGTTTTTGACAAGCTTGATAAATGAGTTCATGCAATATTATGTTCTTATGAACACTATATTGCAGTCTAGTGAACCTGACGCAAGCGAAATATGTAATGCGTAAACTGCGACTCCTCCAAGCCCCACAAAGTCGCCACTGGCTCAAACTCACCAGACTTCTCTAATTTATTCATTACCTGTGATGTATCCCACATTCCTACGTGACCAATGCTCACGATTAGTGTCGCCTTTTCACGTCTCGCGCGTGCAATCAGCTCATCCAAGCCATCTACATTTTTCAAAGCCAGAACTGACGGCTCGTAAATATCCACGTCCGAGAGCATCGCAGCGAACAGACGCCGCTCAGCCCCATTAGATGTCTCTGTAACACGCACCGCTTCAGCAATTCCCCTTATGTTTTCTTTGCCTCGGCTTGAGTAAAGACAGTCCACCCAAAACCATGAGGTTGCGATAGCAAAAACCATCAAGATAGCCATCCAATGAATAACGTTTTTTGTGTAAAATAATTTAATAATCTCAACACAGCCAATTGCTATCATTAATATTAATCCTTGAATTACGTAAATAACATACCACGGGTGCAGATATTTGCCCCGCGCTGTCATCATCGCCCAACCCGTCACCAATGCCACCGGTCCTGCCAAGGCTAGAACCCTGCCCGTTCCACCCCGCTTTACCAGCACCACAAATCCAGTGACCAACATGCCGATCTCAATCGCCAACGCCACCCACAGCAGCGGTTGCTGCGACAGCATCCGTTCCAGCGCGAGATTCAGCGGATTGGCAGGATCGCTATCCACACCACGAGTCCCCCAGAGCAGCCCAGCCAGCGCATCCATCCACCAGACTGGTCCCATCGAGCCTTTCAGGCTGTTGAGATTCATGGCCTCAATCAATTGCGGCAAAGTCGGTAGCATCAACTGAAGCGCCAACATGCCACCGACCATTGCCCCCACCAGTGGTCGCAGCACCATGAAGCCCTCGCCCCCCTTCCTCCAAATATAGACAATCCGGATCAGAATCGCCGCATTGAAAACGACCAGATAAAAGACCACCCCGGTGAAACTCCACACGCAGAGAAATTCCGCTAGCCCCAGCCCCATCCACCAGCGCCAGCGACCATCTTCGAAAGCACGTTGCAGAAAATAGAAACAGAATGTGATTCCCAACATCAACATCCCGTAAGCCCGCGCCTCGCTTGAATATCGCACCGCCCACGGATGCAGCGCCATCAGAACGAGTGCCACCCATGCTGCCTGCTTGCCCAGTATCCTCCGCGCCGCTAGCCACAGAACCACCAGTGCCAACATCCCCGCGATCCACTGCGGAAGCCGCACTGCCCTTTCGCTCACCGCCCCTTCGGGCGCATGAGTCATCTTCCTCCAACCGTCATAGCTCAAGCGCCCAAAAACCGAGCACGGCATCAAGTTGTTCCCCACCTTATTAAACCAGAAAGTATCCAGCCACTTCACTGGCCTAAAGTCATCACTCTGCCGAAATCTCCCGGCCACGTAAGTCCTAAAAGTATGCGCCTCATCGTTGTAAAAACTCAAATCCATCCGCGCCCAACGCAGACCACCCGCCGCCACCAGCACCACGACCAGCCACATCAAATCTCGTTTTGTGATTCTGGGAACCACTAATCCCGACGCCTCCAACTTCCTCCCTGCCCACCATTTCGCGGTTAATGCCAGCACTCCGCACAAGGACGCATTCACCAGCCCCGCCCACCACATCCCCCATTTCACATAAGCCTCCGTGGGAACCTTCGCCCCCCGCTCCGCCACGCTCAGCGCCATGCGCCAGTCCCGGCCCGCCCAGATAACAAAACCTGCCAGCACCACCGCCAGCACCCCGAACACCCACGCAAATCGACGCGCCAGTCCGCCATCAGCCTGCTGCGAACCATCGTTATCTTGCGCCACCATTTTTTGCATCATTCGGGAATCTTAGCTGGCGATCTCGCATTCATCATTCAAAATTCATCATTCAAACTTCTTCCCCCTCATGTCCACCCCGACCCACCGCACCCGGCTCACCATCCCTGAATACGCCATGGCCCTCGCCCATGTCGCCAGTCTGCGATCCGAGGACCCATTCCGCAAAGTCGGTGCAGTCGCCTTCGACCACGACAACCGCGTCATTGGCACCGCCTACAACGGCCTCGCCCCCGGCTTCAACGCTGATCACCAGTTCTGGCTCGACCGCGACCAGCGCCGCAAATACATGCTCCACGCCGAGGTTAACCTATGCTCCCTCTTCACTCGCGGCAATGTCAAGCTCATCGCCTGCACCACCGAGCCTTGCACCAGTTGCACCCAGATGCTCGCCGCTTATGGCGTCAAAGAAATCTACTATCGCGACGGCTACCCCGACTCCGAAGCCCGCGCTATCTGCGAACTCTACGGCATCAAGCTCCAGCAGGTCACCGATTATCCTCTCATCGTTTCCGAGTTCGATGACTTGAACAAAAAGTAGTCCAAGGAGTAACGACATTCCTGTCGTCACGCCCATGTTTCACTCCGCCTTCTTCCCCGACGGCGTGTTTGTAAATGGAGCCTTGTCGAACGTCGAGCCATCGCCCATCACGCGCGGGTCCTTCTGCTCCGTCAGCACCTTCATTAATTGTGTCTCCATCTTCCTCTTCGCCTCCGCATACGCCGGGTCAGTCGCCACATTCTTCGTCTGATCGGGATCGTTCTTCAAATCGTAAAGCTCATCGCCGGGTCGGAAGTCAAAAGCCATCTCGTAAAACCTCTTCATCTCCGCCTCATGCCGATGCGCCACATAGAATGCCTTCGTCGGGCTGGAATCCATATCGGCAAAGGCCACATTCGTCTGCTGCTCCAACTCCTGCGCCGTCGGCTCAGTCGTCTCCGTCACTTTATTTGGCGCGCCCATGGGCCAGCGCTCTGGCACAAAGTTCTTGATGAAAAGAAAATCCTTCGTGCGGAGCGCGCGTTGTGGATACGGCAAATTTCCCTCGCGCGCGAGGATGAAATGCCGCTCCCGCCCCGTCACCACCCATGTTCGTGACTTATCGACGAGTTCCGTTTTGTCTGAACGCAAGGTCGGCCACAAACTCCGCGCCGCCATGCCCTCCGGTTTCGCCACGCCACCGCTTTCGAGGAACGTCGCCGAGAGATCCGGCATCCAGACAAAATCTTCCACGACACGCGCACTCGCAACCCACGTGCCAATAGCAACTTTTCCCACAAGGGGAAGGGGCCTATTTTCTACAATCCCCGGCCCCGCCGCCACCAGCGCCACGCCCGTGCCGAAGTCATACAAATTAGCCTTCCCGTGCGGCATCCCGCCAATGCCGTGATCCCCGCTGATGAAGACCAGTGTGTTGTCCATCTCGCCTCGTTTCTTCAGCAACTCAAAGATCGCCCCGCAGCTCGCGTCCCACGCCTGCGCCTCGCCCAGATAGTCCGCCACATCCTCGCGCACCTCCGGCACATCCGGTAGGAACGCCGGCAGCTTACCCTTCAGCGAATCCGGCTCGATCCCCCACAGTGCCTTGCCCGAACCCTTCACCCATGTGCGATGCGTATTCGTCGGCCCGAACCAGAAACACCACGGCTTGCCCTCTTTATTCGCGTCGAGGAACGCGGAAAAGTTCGCCCGCACCTGATCGTAAATCTTCTGCTTCGCCGCCTCCACCGTCATGCCCTCACTGACGAACTTCGTTGCGGCAGCAGAGAATTTATTGATCTGTCCGCCCGCCTTCTCATACGCATATTGCTGCCCACCGAACGGCGCATCCGTCGGCTTCCCCGGCCCCCACACCTTATACATCTTCCCCATGTGATAGCCCGAGTCCCGCAGCAGCAGCGCCCAACTCGGAATCGAATCATCCCACTGCGCCGCATGAAGATTCACGCCAAGGCCCGTATTAAAAAAGTATCGCCCCGTCAGGAGCGCACTCCGACACGCCGTGCACGACGGCGACCCCACAAACGCATTCTTAAACACCACACCACGCGACGCGATGTCGTCGATGTTCGGCGTCTTCACCACATCGTTCAAGTTAGCCCGTCCATCCAACCCCTTGTAGCAGCTCGCGTAGCGCCCCCAGTCATCCGCGAAACAGAAGAGAATATTCGGGCGTTTCTTCGCGTCAGCCGCATGGGACAAACCGATGCCGAGAACGAAAGCGAGCGTGATGAGGCGGGGAATCATGGGAGAGTGAACGAAGCCTCACCCTCGCGTGTTGCAAAAGAAGGCGAGCACCTTGGCGGACCCGTCTTGCTACTTGCCTGCGCCCAACTCTTTGAGCGCTTGCTGGGCTTTTGTGCTGCCGAGGCTGGCGGCTTTCTGGAAGAGTTCGCGGGCTTTTTTGATGTCCTTGGTCACACCGATGCCATCTCTGTAGCTGACTCCGAGATTGTTGTAACCACCGCCTTGGCCGAGATCGCCTGCCTTGAGGAAAAGTTCATTGGCCTTCGCCACATCCTTAGTCACACCGATGCCGTCCCTGTAACCGACTCCAAGGTTGTTGTAGCCAGCGCCAAAGCCGAGATCACCTGCCTTAAGATAAAGTTTATTGGCCTTCGCCATATCCTTTATGACGCAATAGCCCTTCGCGTAGCTGACTCCGAGATTGTAGTAGCCAGCACCTTGGCCGAGATCGCCTGCCTTGAGATAGAGTTCGTTGGCGACTTTGTGGTCCACTGGCAGGCCCGTGCCATTTTGGAGACGTATGCCAAGTTCTATCATCGCAGCGGTCTCGCTCTTCGCTGCCTGGGCCTGAAGTTCGGCGAGGGGCATTTTGCCAAGGTCTGCGGGCTGGGCCTGGGCGGTGGCCAGGGTCAAAAGCGTGACGATGATACTGGTGAGGAGGTAAGTTTTCATGGGAGAGAACGAAAGTGCAGGCGGCGTGTGTTTCAACTTCCACCGTTAAGAAGTAACAGCAAACCGCTTCAGAAAATCCGCAGGCGTGATCGCAGAGACTGTGCTACGGGAAAAGTCCCGCGTGTTGCGCGTCACGATCCAGTCAGCCGCGCATGCTTCTGCGGCTACCGCTTGCAGTGCATCCTCAAAGTCATTAAAGCCCAGCGATCTTGCGCGACGCGCTTGAGAATCCGAACAATCAGCAACCCGCGCCCATGCCAGAATCTTGTCCACTTCAGTCAGGGCTTCCAACTCTGTGCGTCCGCGTTTGAGCAAATAGTAGGCAGTGGCCAGACCATGCCAAGCGATGAACACCTCAGCTTGCAGGGCTTCACATCGTAGGATGACGCCCTCGCTGTCCTCCACAAATTGTTGGCGGTTCAACAGCACATCCAGCAGAATATTCGTGTCAATGAAAGCTCTCATCAAGCCTCAAGATTCCAAACCATGTTTCGCTACATAGTAATCCATCCGCAGATCATCGGCAGTCTTTCCCGCAGCCTGACGCACGCTGCCCCTCGCAGTGCGGAGCCAGACGGCTGCCTTGCCCAAAGCTGTAACCGGCTCGCGCGCCGACAGACGCGTCTGAAGCCACAGTAACAAATTCTCCTGCTGCTGTGGCGGCAAGGTTGTCACGGCGTTTTCGATCTCCATCAACGTGCTCATGACTCAAGATTGCCACGATTCGTTCCCAATTGCAATACGGGCAGCGAATTACTGGATGTCCGCCCGCTCCCTCCCCTCCGCATGGGACAAACCAAAGCCGAGCACGAAGCCGCATCCTCGCGTATTGCAAAGGAAGACGAGCACCTTGGCGGTTCCGTCTTACTACTTCCCTGCGTCCAACGCCTTGAGTGCTTGCTGGGCATCTGTGTTACCGAGATTGGCGGCCTTCTCGTAGAATTCGCGGGCTTTCTTGATGTCCTTGGTCACGCCGATGCCGAACTCGTAGTTCTGGCCGAGATAGCAGTAGCCAATGCCATTTCCGAGAGCGCCGTCCCTGTGGTAGAGTTCGATGGCCTTCGCTATATCCTTGGTCACGCCGTTACCGACCATATAGTTATGGCCGAGATTGATGTAGCCACGGCCATCGCCGAGATCGCCTGCCTTGAGAAAGAGTTCGTTGGCGGCTTTGAAGTCCACTGGCAGGCCCGTGCCCATTTGGAGACGCGCGCCAAGTTCAATCATCGCAGCGGGTTCGCTCTTCGCAGCCTTGGCCTGAAGTTCGGCGAGGGGCATTTTGCAAAGGTCTGCGGGCTGGGCGTGCGCGGTGGTCAGGGTCACAAACGTGACGATGAGGCTGGTTAGGAGGTATGTTTTCATGGATGAGTGCTGACCCAAGACTGTGGCGGAGATTTTTGGCTTCGCTGCCTGAAGAAGAAATGGACGGTTCCTGCCTGACTTAATAAGCGGGAAAATAAATTTCCCTCAAGTGATGCTTTCGGCGAAACAGCAGACGCGCTTCGGGGCACGATGACGGTGCCAAACCATACTCCCTCACTCCTCCGGCACACGCTCAAGCATGAACACCGTGCGCCGCATCCGCGCGGCGGAGCCACTTCTAAATAAGAAGGAGCGCGAGTGTGTCCTCAGACCACTCGCCACTTGTTGGTTCTACCGCATCGCAGGTAAGTTAGGCGAGTGGGCATTCGCCACACTAGCGCTCCTTCTTTTTATTGGGCTCAGCTTCCGTTCCGCCCGTCGGGTAACAGTCTTTGCCCGTCGTCATCAAGGACAGCGTGCGGGACGCCCGCTGGACACACAGGCTGCAAGCCTGTGCCACACTCCACTTCACTCATGCTGCTCACGAAGATACCGCCGCAATTCATCACCCATGTCCGCGCGCTGGAGGCCGAAGGCGATGTTCGCTTTGACGAAGTCGAGCTTGTTACCGATGTCGTGTCGGCGTCCGGCATACTTCACGCCAAAGAGCGGCTCGCGTTTCATCAGCGCAGCCATGGCATCAGTGAGTTGGAGTTCGCCGCCTTGGCCGGCTGGTGTGCGGTCGAGTTCTTCAAAAATGGACGGTGATAGAATGTAACGGGCACTGACAGCGAGGCGCGATGGAGCTTCTTCGGGCTTGGGTTTCTCGATAAACTTATCCGCGCGGATCACGCCAGGCTCGATCTCCGTGCCGCCCATAATGCCGTAGCGGCTGACTTTCTCAGCAGGCACTTCTTCAAGGGCGACGACGGAGCCGCCGTGTTTTTCATACACATCAATCAACTGCCGCGTGACGGGCTTTGCGCCTTCACTGGCCATGACGAGGGCATCGCCGAGCAGCACGGCAAAGGGTTCGTCGCCCACGGCTTCGCGCGCGCATCGCACGGCATCGCCGAGGCCGCCCATCTTGGGTTGAATGACATACTGGATGCGCGGGAGGCTGCGCAGATGACGGAGTTCGCCGAGCGCTTCGAGTTTGTTCTTGGCTTCGAGTTCGGCTTCGAGTTCGGGATTGGCGGCAAAGTGTTCTTGGATCGCGCGCTTCGTTTTGCTGATGACAATGATGATGTCCGTGATGCCGCTGGCAGCAGCTTCTTCGACGACATACTGAATGACAGGCTTGTCCACGACGGGCAGCATCTCCTTGGGCACAGCCTTGGCGATGGGAAGGAAGCGAGTGCCGAATCCAGCGGCGGGGATGACGGCTTTGCGGACGGTGTGATTCATGAGTGTGGTGCGGGCGGTATGTCACATGGATGCGGTGTTGTCGAGTCGCAATCAGTTCCATGCCTAGATGAATGCGGGGCTTGAATTTGCCAACAGCGCGTGGAGCTTCACGTCCATGAACCGTTTCCTCACCACCGCCTTCATCTTCGCGTGCTCCTTCCGCATGGTGTGCGCCCAAGCCCCGAACGTGCCGGTCTATGATGAATCCAACCTGAAAAAGGCGGATGCAGCGGCAAAGAAAGCCGCAGTGGAACTTCATACCGCAGGTGCGCTACTGGGCTTCGAGAAGGTAGCGGAGCAACTCAAAGAGCGGAAGCAGTGCAGCATCAAACTTCCCGCTGTAGGAAAGGAGAAGCTCGCGCCGCGTGATTTGTGGAGCCGCGCGCGCAACAGCCATCTGCGCGTCGGTTGGTTGTATCACGACAAAAAGAAACCGGCTTGGCAGATTAATCTCGCGGGCGGCTATGCCATTACCGACGACGGCGCGGTCGCGACCTGTTACCATGTGGTGGAGCCGGATACAGAGGATATGAAGGATGGTTATCTCATCGTCGCGACCGACGATGACAAGGTCTATCCTGTGACTGAAATCCTCGCCGCATCGCGTGACACGGACTCGTGCATCCTACGTGTGAAGGCAGACAAGCTCACGATGCTGCCGATCAGCACAGACGTTTTTCCGGGTGATTCAGTCGTGTGCTTCAGCGAGCCGATGGGGCGTCGCGGTTACTACAGCTCCGGCATTGTGAACCGTTTCCTGGTAAGTCACGATTCAGCTGGCAAGAAGAATGCACCCGCAGCAGCCACAGCGGCAACCTATATCGAGGTGGACACGAATTGGGCACCAGGCTCCAGCGGTGCGGCGGTGCTGGACGTCTTTGGCAATGCGGTCGGTCACGTCTCAACCATCGAGGCCGTCATGGATGAACCCGAGGAAACGACGAAGAAGAAAAAGAAAAGCCAGCCCGTCGGAACCTTGATCATCTTCCACGATGCTGTCAGCGCGAAGCACGTGAAGGATCTGGTGAAGGAGAAGTGAGTTAAAATTTACATTAATAATTCAGGTCATTTGGAAAATAAACTATTGTTTCGCCCTTTCAGGGCTGCCTATCGTTGAATTCTGCCCCAGGGCGGCGCTCGTTCCTCGCTTGCCCTGGGCTAGCTTGTGTGGCGCCTTTGGCGCAGGGGAACGGACGGCCATGCATGCACTTTGGCACTGGGGAATTTCAGGCCAACGGCCTACTACAAGCCATCCTAGGGCAACGCCCTAGGATGCCTGTCACGCGTTAATTCAGCCCTGAAAGGGCGGAACAATGGCTCGCCTCGGTATGACCTGAATAGATAGGAAACGGTAATCTTTGACCATTACCATGACTATTCCGCCACAATCCTCGGCCTAATGACCGCCACGCCCATTGGCTCCAGCGATTCACTGAGCCGCTTGAACATGGCGTCGTCCTCGTAGGTGCCAACGATCGCTCCGCCGCTGCCGGTGAACTTGGCGCTTGCGCCGCAATCACGCGCAGCCTCGACCATGTCGATGTTTCCCTGACTGATTTTGTAGAGTCGGCGACGCAGATCGAAATTCTCGTTAAGCAACGGGCCAATCTCGTGTCCGCGACCAGCGAGCAGCATTTTTTTTACGCGCTCAGCCAGACCGGCCCAGTGATACATGGCACTGACGACTTCGCGCTCGCCGCGATTCCAACGGCTGCGGATGTCATTGTGAAAGACTTCCGTGCCTTCACTGAGTTGCTTCGTGTAGGCGACATAGACATTGGGAAGAAGTTTGGGATCAATGACCTCGTAAGCGCCATAGCCTCGATTCTCGATAAGACCACGATTAAAGTCCATGAAGACCACACCCTCATAGACTTGAATGACGCGATCCTGCAATCCGGCGGGAATGCCGAGTTCATCATTCTCGACACTGAGCACCAGATTGGGCTGGATGTGGCGGTCGATTTCCACACCGTAAAATTCCATCAGCGCACGCAGGCAGGCGCAGATGATCGCGCTGCTACCGGCCATGCCGACTTGCGGCGGAATGTTGCTATGGTAACGCAGCGTGAAGTTGCACTCGTGGAGCTTGATGCCTGCCTTCGTGCAGTGATCGTGAAAGCGTTTCACGGTCGCCTTCAGCAAACGGATGCCGCCGTAGTAACCGAACTGCGCCACGTCTTTGGCAAGCTGCCCGATGCTGGGAAAGACCGAGTGATCGCGGTCGTTCGGCTCGATGGTCAACTCGTCGGATTCGGATATCTCGACTATCGCCTCGAAGTCGCGAATGATGAACGAGATCGTCTTGCCGAAGTAGCCGTCAGACGGATTACCGACCAAACCGGCGCGGGCGTATGCTTTTTTTCGGATGACCATGCTGTTAAGAGAATGCGGGAAGCGGGAAGCCTAACGCTAGGGGATGGAATGCTCAAGATGAATTGCCTCGCGCGGTTAAAAGTCGAAAAAACATTTGAACACTCATTTACTTTGTGATACAAAGTTCTCCATGCCCACAACGCCATCCCTTCAGGCCACCGCGCTCGACCACCTCCGCGTCATCCGCACGCTCATGGAGCGTTCCAACATTTATCGCGCTGTGTCCGCTCCGGCGGCCTTGATCGGCGGGCTGCTCTCGCTCGGGGTGGCAATTTATGGCATCAGCCAAAATATCTTGAGCAAGCGATTCAGTAACCACGTCTTCTTCTACGCGTGGCTCGGAGTGCTGGTGATCACCTCTATCATCAATCTCTTCCTGCTCATGCGCGAGTCTGGCAGCAAGGGCCAGCCTACCATCACCGATGGCCTGCGCATGGCCCTGCGTGCCATCGTTCCGCCGATGCTCACCGGCGGCGTTCTGGGCGGTAGCATGATCTGGTTTGGTTATGACATAGCCTTGGGCGCCATCGTATGGGTGCTGTGCTACGGAATGGCATTGCAGGCAACGGTAAGCTTCGCGCCGCGTTCGATCATTCTGCTGGCGCGCGCATTTCTCATCACCGGCCAGGTGCTGGCAATTATATTCTTTGTCCAGATTCATCAAGGCCTGTCCAAATGGAAAGAGGATGAGGCCTTGATCACTCTCGGCCTAACCTTCGGGCTATATCACATCGTCTATGCCATCGCGATCTTCTGCACAAAGCGAGTGAATTCAGACTTGTCGGCAGAGAACGATGCAAAACCGGAATGATGGAACGGCGTGAACTTTTTGCGTCAATCTTCCAGCCTTCCAATCTTCCATTCTTCCATCTCTCCCCTCCGATGATTGATTTCTCCCAGCTCGACCGCGTGATCCATGAGAAAGGACGTCTGTCCATCATGACGCTGCTGGCCGCTCGCAGTCCGTGGAGTTTTCAGGATTTGAAAAGTGAACTCGACATGAGCGACGGCAACCTCATCTCTCATCTGCGCACACTGGCCAAGGAAGGTTATGTGCGCGAAGACAAAACCACCGCGCTGGATTCCGAACGGCCCCGCACCACTTACGAGATCACCTCCGCCGGGCGCAGCGCCTTCAAAGGCTACATCAAGGTGCTGGAGGCCATCGTGAAGCATAGCAAACCTCAATGACCTTTTTTTATCCGAAAGCTTTGTCACACAAAGTAAACCAAGAACCCAAAACCATAAAAATATGAACATCCACCTCGCCCAACATCATGGCATGTGCTTCGGAGTGCGCGACGCCCTGCGTGCCACCCATAACGCAGCCAAGGCCGCGCCCGTCACCATCCTTGGACAGCTTGTCCACAACCCTATCGTCACTCACCACTTGCGAACACTTGGCGTGCAGCACGGCAGTCTGGACGCACCCCAAAACAGCAACACGCGGAACGTGATCATCACCGCTCATGGTGCCGCAAATAATCAGCGCGTAGCATTGAAGGAGGCGGGATTCAATGTAACCGACACCACTTGCCCTCTGGTTCGTAAGGCACATGATGCGCTGGCGTCGCTCGTAGCTGCGGGATACTTCCCAGTCGTCATCGGCCAGGCATCGCATGTGGAAGTGCGCGGATTGACCGGAGATTTTCCGCAAGCCGTGGTGATCCTTGATGAGGCTGACATTGCCAGTGTGCCCTTCCATCCAAAGATCGGTGTCATCAGCCAGACCACGCAGCCCGTCATGCGTGCGTTGCATCTCGTGGATATGCTCAAACGATTTCACTCGCTCGCCGAGGTGCGGTTCATGGACACCATCTGCCATCCGACCAAACAACGGCAGCGTGCGCTGGAGGATTTGTGCGAGCGGTGCGACACCATCGTCGTCATCGGTGGACGCAACAGCAACAACACGCGCCAACTCGTTGAGACCGCCACCCGTCTCGGCTGCAACGCGCATCAAGTTGAACACCCCAATGATCTCGAAGCATCATGGTTCGCCAGCTCACAAAATGTCGGCGTCACCGCAGGAACATCCACACTAGATGAAACAGTGCGCGCCGTTCTCGACCGCCTCCAATCCATCGCCTCTGAACCAAAACCCCGCAGCCGCTGGGCCGCCATGTTCAGCCATAAACTCTCAGTCTTAACCAATTCCTAACTTCTATCTTCTAATCCCTAACTCCAAATTCATGAACACCCACATCTGGACTCAATACTTCATCAAGAACCGCAATCGTTTCACGGAACCGCCCATAACTCCTAACAGTTCCGACTTACCTGAATCTGTCAGGCTTCCATTTGTCCGTTCACTTGCTATTTTCCAGCTCGGCGAATCCGGCGGCGGCACCCGACTCATGCGTTATGTGCGTCGCGTAGTGAACGCGGAGCAACTCGCCGGGTATGAACAATCGGTCGGTCTATTCATCGAGGAGGAACAGTATCACTCGCGATTACTAGCGAAACTTGTGAACTATCTCGGCGGTGAATGTCTGACCAAACAGTGGACGAATTCGATTTTTCGCTGGCTGCGAAATCATTTCGGCGTGGAGTTCAACATCCAAGTTCTGCTCATCGCTGAACTGATCGCCGAGGCTTATTTCGGTTCACTCTATAGAAAGTCATCCGACAAGATTCTGCGCACTTGCTGTCACAAGATTCTCGCCGATGAGATGAGGCATATCGCGTTCCACGCGGAATTTTTGCGCGAGCGACTGGAAGTCAAACCCCTCTGGTGGCGGTCGCTCTGGCGCACTCAGTTCAGATTGATTCATCTCGCCACGTGCACAGTCGTGGCATGGGATCACCGAGAGTGCTTCCGCAAGATTGGCGTGAAGCCAACTGACTTCGCCCGCATGGCACACAAGGCCGGGACACGTTTCCTCCGTCGGCTGGAAAAGCCGCACACGCTCTGGTTGGCGCGACCTGCCATGACGGAAACAAGCGCCTGACAAAGGCTTGCCGCCGGAGCGGGAATCATTCAAATTTACTTTGCGCGTGTGACATCCGCACTAAGTTTCGCGTCCGCACGACGTTAATGAATGGTGACTCTCGCTCCGCTCCCATGAAAAAATTCCTCATCGCCTCCCTGCTCTTCATCCCCGCCATCATTCGCGCCCAAGTGCTCACTCCTCCTGGAGCAACGCCGCAGACACCGCCCGTGATCTCTCCGCCCGCGACGAACACTCCACCCGATGGAAAAACTCTCACGACTGAGCAGGCTGCCAACATCCTTAAGCAACTCGACCAGATCGACACTGCCATCACGAAGAATCGCGACACCGCGCTGGGCGGAGCACTCGCGCGTTGTATCAAGGCCGAATCCAGCCAGAAGGACACCCTCGACCTCTATCTGGCCTGTTACAGAACGGAGCATTTCGATAAGCTGAACCTGAGTAACAAGGACTTCACTGATTGGGCTAAGCACAATGAAGAAAAACTCAAAGACACCGAATTCCTCTACGGCCTCTGGCTTCAAATCGAGTTTCTCGTCATTGCGATCAAAGCGCAGGACGCAGAAAATCTGGCACCACTGATAGCCAGCTTGCAGAAGTTCATTCCGAAAGAAGTCCTCGCCGTGCAGAACGCCAGCGCCAACTCCACTGATGGTCCCTTGAAGGAAAAGCCGAAGGGCGGCAACGTAAAAATCTCCAAGAATTCCAGCACCGGTCAGCTCGTCGCGCGGCTTCACGAAAACGTGCGGCAATCGGAATTCAGCAAGACTTTGCAGCTCAAAGATATTCTCAAACGCGAAGACTGGGAATATGAGCCACTGGCTTTAGGAAGCATCTATGAAAAGATCATCTTCCCCTACCTTCTGGACAAGAAACCCGCCGATCTTCCAGCGCAATGGGACACGCGCATCAAAGCGGAACTGGCCCTCAAGCAAGCGCTCAGCACCGAGGCCGATTACGCGCTCTATTATAAAGAGCACCAACCAATGATGATCTGGAAGAAATCCAAGTATCTGCTCGATCATCAAATCACACCCGTCCCCGCTTTAGCCGCCATGCTGAACGTCGTGCGCGAAAATCCCACTCACGCCAATGCGCCCGACTGGGTTAAGGAATTGCGTCAGGCCGTCAACAACGCCCAGCCGCCTGCGCCGCCATCACCTGGAGATGCGAATACGCCACCACCCGCAGCGGCGGCAAATTGAAGGCACGCGTGCGCGTAGTAAACTCGTCTCGCCCTTGCAGTCCTGCAAACAAGTTCAAGATGCCCTTGCTACATTTAGAGTTCGGCGACGCGGATAAAACGACTTTGAAAGTCGATAAACATTCGACGATTTTAAAAAAATCGTCCTACTTCATCTCACCAAGCACCCGCAGCACATCTGCCGCTTGCTCTGAGGTGGACGCTTTCTTATCATGCCAGATGACCTGACCGTCTTTAATAAGAAAGGCCTGACGTGAGGCGAAACCCAAGGTGCTGCTGACTCCAAAGGCTTTCACGACTTTGCCATCGGGATCGGCCAACAGAGTGAAGGGCAGTTTGAATTTGTCCTGAAACTTCTTTTGCGATTCCACCTTGTCCGTGCTGACGCCAATGACTTGGACGTGCTTTTTAGTAAGCTCTTCGTAGGCATCGCGCAGACTGCAAGCCTGCTTCGTGCAACCCGGCGTGCTGGCCTTGGGATAGAAGTAAACCAGCGTGATGCCCTTTTTATAAAAGTCTTCCAGCTTCACTGCCTTGCCGTCCTGATCCACGGCTTCAACAAGCGGTGCAGCATAAGGCTTCACATGCTCGCCTTCACCGGCGTGGGAAAAAATTGCGGAAATGAGGCTCATGCAGATGATGGGTAGGTGTTTCATAGGGGACGTGATCAATTCGTGCGAGCAAACCGGATGGATGCAAAAAATAGTGCCTCGTTACGTCGGCTGCTACGGGAGTTACTTCACTTCTTCAATTGCCTTCTTGATGTCTTCCGCCTGCTTGTCGGTGGAGGCCTTCGCATCATGCCAGACCACTTGGCCGTTCTTGATGAGAAACGCTTCGCGCGAAGCCATGCCGTTAGCCATCTGCTTGACTTTGAACGCTTGGATGACCTTACCGTCGTTGTCCGCGATGAGTGTGAAGGGGAACTTGAACTTGTCGCTGAACGCCTTCTCCTCCGCCACCGTGTCATGGCTCACGCCGATGACTTTCACGCCGAGCTTAGTCAAATCTTCGTGTCCGTCGCGCAGACTGCAGCCCTGTTTCGTGCAACCCGGTGTGTCGGCCTTGGGATAGAAATAAACCACCACATAAGGATTGGCCCTGTAAACCTCGGCGAACTTCACGGTCTTCCCTTCTTGGTCCGTGCCTTCGATGTCAGGCGCGGCATAGGGCGGGTTGACTTTGATGGCGGCAGGACCGGCGATAAGCGCGGAGCCTGCGAGAACGGAAACAGCGAGAACATTGTGGAGAAGTTTCATACCTCTAACAAACGCGGCTCGTGAGGCGCGTCTAGCAACGGTTGCAAAATACTGAAGCCGTCGATAATCTCCGCCATGCACTTCAGCGACATCTTCTCCCGCCGCAAGCCCACCTTCTCCTTTGAGTTTTTCCCTCCGAAAACCTCCGAGGGTGCGGAAGCGCTTTTTTTGACAATCCAAGAACTCGAGTCACTCAAGCCCGCCTTTGTCAGCGTGACTTACGGCGCGGGCGGCACCACACGCGAGTTGACGCATGACCTCGTGGTGCGCATCAAGAATGAAACTTCGCTCGATCCCATCCCACATCTTACTTGCGTCTGCCACAGTGAAGCCGACATCAGCGCGATCCTTGAGCGATATGCCAAGGCGGGCGTGAGCAATATCCTCGCGCTCGGTGGCGACCCTCCGAAGGATCTCACGAACTATGTCCGCGCAAATGATGCATTTCAGCACGCCGCTGATCTCGTGTGTTTCATTCGCGGCTTCAAGGCGCACACGTTTGGTGTTGGCGTCGCTGGTTTTCCGGAAGGCCATCCTACCACGCCGAATCGCCTGATGGAAATGGATTACCTCAAGGCTAAGGTGGACGCGGGCGCAGACTACATCTGCACCCAGCTCTTCTTTGATAACCATGACTTCCTAGATTTCCGCGACCGCTGCCGTCTTGCCGGAATCAATGTCCCGATCATCGCTGGCATCATGCCCATCACCAGCGCCTCCGGCATGAAGCGCATGGCCGAGCTTGCCGCCGGGGCGCGTTACCCCGCAAAACTCCTCAAGGCCATCGCGCGTTGCAGCAGCGACGAGGCTGCTGTGGAACGTGTCGGCATCCATTATGCGACTGAGCAATGCGCCAATCTTCTGGATGAAGAAGTGGATGGCATCCATTTTTATACGCTCAACAAGAGCAAAGCCACGCGAGAGATTTATGCCTCGTTGGGAATGTGATATGAGAAGGAGCGCGAGTGTGTCGGCAGACCTCTCGCCAATAATATGTCTTGAATGTGGACACGCTGAAAACCTGATTTTAGGCGAGTAGGCTTCGCCATACTCGCGCTCCTTCTTTTTATAAAATTCCGTCAATTCTGTCTGACCAAATCTGATCCGTTAAGCGCGCGCATTTTCCTAACGCATTCAATCACGGCATCTGCCGCGCGTAGTGTTTCTTCCATCGTGTTCATTCTCGACCACGAGAAGCGCAGGGAGCAGCGGGCGTGTTCCGCATCATAGCCCATCGCTTCCAGAACTTGCGAGGGATGCAGCGTGCCGGTGTGACAGGCTGAACCTGCCGAGCAGGCGATTCCACGATCATCAAGCAGAATGAGCAGCCCGGCGGCTTCCACGCCCGGAAAGCACAAGTTCGTCGTGGTTCCCAGGCGATGCTTCTTGCTGCCATGCAACACGGTGTCCGGCAACTCCGCGAAGATGCGGCTCTCGAACGCATCGCGCATCGCGCAGACCTCCGCATCCCCTCCTCGCTCCAATTCCTCGCGCATCAGCTCCGCCGCCTTGCCCATGGCGACGATGCCCGCAACATTCTCCGTGCCGGAGCGTCTGCCGAATTCCTGTCCGCCACCGAGCGACCACGGCTTATAACGAACTCGCCTACTGATGAACAATGCGCCCACGCCTTTGGGCGCATGAAATTTATGTCCGCTGAGGCTGAGATAATCCACCGCCAACTTTTTCATCGACACGGGAATTTTGCCAACGGCCTGCACGGCATCGCTATGGAACAGCGCACCGCGTTCATGGGCAACGTTCAAGGCTTCTTCGATGGGCGCAATGACGCCCGTCTCGTTGTTCGCCCACATCACGCTGACCAGCGCGGTCTTGCCCGGCTGCGATGTGCCATGCAATTCTTTAAGAGAGACAATGCCATCGCGATTCACATTCACCTCTGTCACGGGCCGTCCCGTATCGCTCCAGCGACGCGCAAATTCCAGCACTGCACTGTGCTCGGTCTTCACGGTCACCAGATGAACCCGGCGCATTTCCAGCGTGACGGCGGAAGCAATGGCGGTGTTGCTCGACTCTGTGCCGCCACTGGTGAAAATTATCTCGTCAGGCTCGCAGTCAATCAGCGCCGCCATTTGTTCGCGCGCGGTAGCGATGGCTTTCTTCACAATGCGAGCCGAGGCATAAGACGCCGACGGATTGGAAAAATGCGTGGTGAGAAAAGGCAGCATCGCCTCCACCGCCCGCGGATCGACCTGCGTGGTGGCGTTGGAGTCGAGGTAGATCATGGCGCGGTTACCTTATCCAAAATTCGAGAATGAGAATCACGAATTGACACGAATGAGCACGAATAATCAATGACTTATGAAGAACGTCAGATTCACCCAGCGGATGAGTGCCGCTATTATACTATCCCTCTCATCATTAGTGTCTATTTGTGTCCATGCGAGGTTTCATTTTGATTCTTATTCGACATCAGTCTCTGTGACTTCGTTCGCTGTCTCGGGCTTGCCTTTTACCAGCCTGACCAGACGCGCCGCATAAAAGCCATCGCCGTCGTTCTCGCCGGGGCGCAGCCGCAGCTCGGCTTCAAGTTTCCATTCATCACCTCGCTCTTTTAGAAAGGCACTGATTTGTTCCTCGTTCTCGCTAGGGAGAATGCTGCAGGTGGCATAGACGAGCTTGCCGCCGGGTTTCACCATTCGCGAATGACTGCGCAGAATGTCGTGTTGAATAACATGCAGACGCTCGATTTCCTCGGGGCTGAGCTTCCATTTGGTGTCGGGGTTGCGCCGCAAAACGCCGAGGCCGCTGCAAGGAACATCGAGCAACACGCGATCCGCTGTGATGGCGAGGCGCTTGATCGTCTTTGCGCCCTCGATAAGACGCGGCTCGATGATACCCACGCCATTGCGCCGTGCGCGCCGCTTCATCTCGGCGAGCTTCCATTCATGAATATCGAGCGCGATGATGCGGCCCTTGTCTTTCATTAATGCGGCGATGTGCAACGTTTTCCCGCCCGCGCCTGCACAAGCATCCACGACTCTCATGCCGGGTGCTACTTCAAGGAATGGAGCTACCCTTTGTGAGGCGGCGTCTTGCAACTCAAATAGACCGGCTTTGAAAGCCTGAGTGGCGAAAACATTGCGCCTCATGCGCAAACGAATGGACTCAGGCTGGCCGCGCACCGGCCCGGCTTCCACGTCCTCTTTAGAAAGCGCGAATTGGAGATCGCGCGTGGTGATTTTCAATGTGTTGACACGCAAGTCCACCGGCGCGGGCTTGTTCAGCGCCTCCAGCATATCCGGCCAGCCGTCTCCAATTTCCTTCGAGCACCGTTCATACAACCAGTCGGGAATCGAAGCCATCACGGCGGGAGATACTTTCCAAATCTCTTGCTCATGCACACTGGCTTTGCTGACCGCGCGGCACTCCGCGAACGGCGCGGCTTCTTCACCTTTCTTGATCCAATAGGCGGCCCACACACGCCACAATTTATCTTCAGTGATGGCCTCTTTCTGCAAGCACTCCGCATCCGGCAATCCGGCGAGATGCCAATGCCAGCGCCACCAGCGCACGATGTCATAGACACTTTCAGCAAAGAGCTTCCGGTCGCGCGCGCCCCATTTCGGATGGGACTTGAAAGCGTGCTCGATGGACTTGTCAGCGTGCGCACCACGGGTGAAGACATCGGAGAGTGAACCGATGATTTGATAAATGAGATGATGATGAAGTGTCACGACGGGGACACGCACTATCACATGGCATTCTAAAATGCCAACTGCTTAGGATGCACCCGCCCGTTTATATTCGAGCAAGAGCACCGCAACTAATCGTCATAATGACCTCTAGCTTGGGCAATGACCAGGCGATCCTCCGCCACTTGATAAATGAGCCGATGCTCTTGGTCGATCCGCTTTGACCACCAGCCTGAGATTTCACCACGCAGGGGTTCTGGTTTGCCAACTCCGCCGAAAGGATCGCGTTTAGTTTCCTCAATTAAACGCAATAGGCGTTTTGCCATTTTTGGGTTGTTCTGCACCCAATATTGGAGGTCTTCAAAGGCTTGCGGCTTAAATTCCAAGCGCATGCTTCAGGTCTGCTTCGGAATTAAAAATAAGATGCTCAACCGGTGGAGTTGCTATGGCCTGACGCAGGCGTGCTGCGTTTTTTGCTGAACCCAGCAAGTGACTCGTGGTGTCCTGAAGCCTTTCATTTTGTGGAGCAAGCGTTTTAGTGAGGATGAAATCTTTGATCGTCATCCCGGCAAACGTCGCCAGTGTCTTAATCTGACGGTGCTGCTCAGGAGCGATTTCGATAGTGAGACGGTTCATACCCCCAAAATTGCTGCTATTGACAACTTTGTCAATTCAGCTTTCATTCACCCTCGATTTTGATTTCCCATGCTGGTTTGCCGTCCCATTTAGGTAAGTCTTTCGGCCACAGCTCAGGGTGCGCGGTCAGGTCATTTTCCAGTTTGGGGAGTTCCTCATTCAATACTTCGCGAATATTTTTGGCATATTCTGAGGTTGGTTCTTTTTTTAACGCGCTTTCACAAGTCGCGCGCGTCTGCTTGAGCATTACGACACCCTCCGCTACTGTGCAGAGTTTTTCCTTTACAAGCTCCAACACGGTATACATCCAATTATGGACTGCGTATGCATAAGTGGGCAGAATATCCCTAGGCTTTTTTAGTGCGGTTGGCCTGCCTCCTTCCACTTCTTTAATATATTGATACCAGCGCTGTAAGGTCTTGCTATTTTCCCAGTCTTTTGTGTTTATTGATTCTAACTGAGCTATAAAGTTTTGGTATTCAGGAATAAGCCATAGCAATATAGCTCTTTTTTCTTCTGGCTTTTTAGCAATTAATACTGCGCGCCTGTATTCATTATTAAGAATGCCAGAATCATACATCAAAAATGACTCCCATCTTTTAGGATGCTTTTTCCATGCAGAGAGAAATGCAGGATATGTCGCGTCATCAAGCAAGTAAATTCTTTCTGATACAAGAAGTAGAATTAGCATTTCTGCATCTGTTCCCTTGGCTTTATTATAGCCATTACTAAGCGCAATCCAAACATCGTTTTCTGGATCAAGATCGTCCGAGTAAATGTCATTAAATTTAAGCCCGGTCTTTTTTTCAAAACGTGCAATAGCATTCTTCCCAGCTTCGCGAACCTTTTCCAGTGTTTCGTCAAACACTTCTATACCACTACCATTGTCTGGAAGCAGCGCAGTAATCGGTTGAAGTGGCACACTCACCGGTATCATATTTATACCGTTCTGTGATGATACTACTGGTTCAGCCGCGACTCTCCCAAAAAATAAGCAGATGGCGCTAAAAGTATTAAAAATATTCTGTAACATAATCGTAACTGTTGTTAGTTGTATTTTTACGGAATTCGATACATTTCAAGTCTGAGTGAAAGTATCATGGATCGAAGATTCATGCTTGTCCTGTAAAATATTACTGCCGCAGATGCTGCCAAAGCCAACACGAACGCCGCAGCAACTTCCGACATCAACAATTTCAATACCAGCCCATGCAAAGTCTTCCGTCATGAGTCCGTCTTCGATATCGGAAGGCTCTCGAGAAATCATCGGGGAGCAGTTGACGTGAGGAGGCTCAAAGCTTGAGGCTCACGACTCGGCGCAACGATTCGGAATAGAGCCTCCTTACTTCGGCTGCTACTTTCAGTTTAAGGAGCATCAAGCAGACATTCGACAAACTGCAATCCCTCGTTACCATGCGCCGCTTATGCTCGACATCCGCCTCATCCGAGAAAATTCCGCTTTCGTAAAAGAACGCCTCGCCACGCGCGGCGGCGATTTGCTGGCTGCACAAGTGGATGAAGTTCTTTCACTGGATGAGCATCGCCGCGCGGCAGAGACAGAACGGCAAAAACTGCAAGGCGAGCGCAATCGTATCAGCAAAGAAATCGGCATCGCCAAGAAGCAAGGCAACGACACCAGTGTCATCGAGGCCGAAGTTCGCGGCATCGGCGACCGTATCGAACAGATTGGGCACGACGCCGATGCGCTGGATACCAAGCAGCGTGAACTGATGCTGGGTATTCCGAATCTGCCGCATGAAGCGTGCCCCATCGGAGCCAGCGCGGAGGAGAATCCAGAAATCCGAGTCTGGGGCGAAAAGCCGCAGTTTGCGTTCGAGCCGAAGGATCACATTGCACTCGGCGCGCAACATGGCTTGTTTGATTTTGAAGCCGGGGCGAAAATCACCGGTAGCGGATTCGTGGTTTATCGTGGACGGGGCGCGAAACTAGAGCGCGCCCTGATCAATTTTCTCCTCGACCTGCACACGACGCATCACGAATACACAGAGGTGCTGCCGCCGCTCCTGGTGAAACCGGAGGCGCTGATTGGCACCACGCAGTTGCCAAAGTTCGCCGATCAGCAATACCGCTGCGATCTGGACGACCTTTACCTAGTGCCGACCGCAGAAGTGCCAGTGACCAACCTGCACCGCGAGGAGATCGTGAAATTAGAGCTGCTTCCGATCCGCTACGCGGCCTACACGCCCTGCTTCCGGCGCGAAGCGGGTGCGGCGGGGCTGGGAACGCGCGGATTGATTCGCACGCATCAGTTCAACAAGGTGGAACTCGTGAAAATCACCACGCCAGAGACTTCGATGGCCGAACTGGAAGCCCTCACCGCTGACGCAGAAAAAGTGCTGCAACTTCTCGGCCTGCACTATCGCGTGATCGAACTTTGCACGGGCGACATTGGCTTCGGCTCGGCCAAGACTTATGACATCGAAGTCTGGGCGCCCGGACAAAACAGCTATCTTGAGGTTTCCTCTTGCTCGAACTTCGGCGACTATCAGTCGCGGCGCATGAACCTGCGCTACAAAGATGAAAACGGAAAAAACCGCTTCTGCCACACGCTCAACGGCTCGGGCACCGCTCTCGCGCGACTCCACGTCGCGCTCCTCGAAACGTATCAATGTGCAGACGGCAGCATCGAAATCCCTGAAGCGCTTAGGGCGCACTTCGGAGCTGAAAAAATCGGCTAAAGTAAAGCGTTCTGACAAGCTGAAGCTTGAACTCCAACGAATGCGACAGAAGTCAGGGGCCTTTGAAAATTCAGCGACAAAGGCGCTAGTTAAACTCTCTACACGCAAATCCGCACTCATCGCCGTTTCCGGAGGACGTGACTCAGTCGCGCTGCTGCATTTTCTTGTAGAATGCGGATGGAAAAAACTAATCGTGCTGCATCTCCATCACGGGTTGCGAGGTCGCGCATCGGATGGCGATGCCACATTCGTCCGCAAGCTGGCAGAGAGGTTTGGACTGCGCTGCGAAGTGAAGCGCGTGGACATAAAGAAAATTTCCCATAATAAAAAACTCTCTCTGGAAACTGCGGGGCGTGATGAGCGTCGAGCGTTCTTTCTCGCGATGGCGAAGAAGCATCGGTGCCGTGTTTTGTTCACCGCGCACCATGCCGATGATCAGGCGGAGACAGTGCTGCATCGCTTGTGCCGTGGTTCATCGTTGGCTGGCGCGTCGGGAATGTTGTCACAGGCGGAGACGATCAAGGGTGTGGTAACCTTGCGCCCATTGCTGGGCGCGACTCGTGTTGAGATTAATAATTACATCGCCCGCAAAAAATTAAAGTTCCGCGAAGATGCGAGCAATGCCTCGCCCGCGCACACGCGCAACCGGGTGCGACATGAACTTTTACCGCTGATGAAGTCAGTGTTTCAACGCGATGTCAGCCCGCTACTCTTGCGTTTTTCAGAAATGGCGCGGCGCGATGACGAATGTCTTCAACTTATAGCACGCGAGTTTTCCAAACGTCACGCACTGGTGCAGGCCGATGGTTCAATGCGATTGAAGGCCGCTCTGAAAAGTCTGCATCCCGCAATTTTATCGCGAATCTTGTTCCATTGGTTGAGACACGACAACAAAGTCAGAAACGTTTCCGCCCGTGACATTGAGTCGGCGATGCTGCTGCTGGCGGACAGCACAGCGAAGAAAATCAATCTTCCTAGCGACGCGCATTTGTGCCGCGATGCGCGACGACTTTGGGTGTCGCGGAACTCGACCACCAACCGCTGACCGTGCTACTAAAGCTGGTGACGGAAGTGCTGATTTCAGTCGCCACATCGCGAAGCCTTAAATCCGCAACCGTGTCCAAATGACGGTTGGTGCCGCGCGGAGTGCTGGCTAGCACCCGAGCAGTCAGGATCACGACGGCAATTTTGATGAGAAACTTCATGGATCGAACTACGGAAATTGGAATAGACCGGACTTATTGTTTTTACAACAAGCTTATCATACACCTAAGCATGATAATTATCATCATAAACAATCGTTTTTATTACTTTATGAATGTTAAATATCCTTATAATCGAAAGGCCAGTCCTCAGATAGAATCAGACTGACACATCCAATTTTTTCTATATCACTTCCCAGGCGCGCTCTGGCGGATGATCTGTCCTAGCACCCTCGCTTTGTCCCGGAGGTCTTTGACTTCTTCTTGGGTGAATGCCTTGCCAGCGGGCACATCAAGCAGCGGGCGCATGGCCTGAAGTCCCTCGATGAGGTCTTGAATGGCAGGGATTTTTTTGATGTCGGGATTAAGGGTTTCCAGACTGGAGATGTAGTATTCTACGATGTCCGTGCGGCTGAGCTGGCGGCTTTTTTCTGGTGTGTAATTCTGCGTTACGGCATCAGTGCTGATCTCGAAGGCGCGGAGCCAGCCGCCGAGACTGATCAGGTGGGCCACATCAGAATCACGTAGCAATACCATCTCGGCCTCGACATCGGTCTGCGTGGTCGCGAGCTCGGTCCGGAGTTTTTTCCAATCCCCTTTCACGCTGTTTTCCAACAGGCTCTGGCTGTGTTTGTTGATTCTCATGCCAGCTCCGAGGGCCTTGGCATATTTGAGCAGGTTGCGCCCAACTTTTTCCATTTCCTCTACCTTCTCACAATGAACCACGAGAAAGCCATCGGCGATGAGCGTGCCCAGCGCGAGCGAGAGCAGCACGCGATCACCGGGCGGCTTATCCGCAATCGGGCGCTTGAGATTGTCATAAGAGAGCGTGCCGAGAGAGTCGAGTTGATCGAATATCTTCTGGATGGAGGGCGTGGTGAAATCATTGACGCCGAATTCCTCTCGCACATGCTCGTTGCCAACTAGGTCTTCTGGCACCTTCGCTGGCGTGGATTTGACCTCGTCATTCGTAGCCGAGCGCTTATCCTCCTTGTCGGCGGAAAGCACAAAACTGGGGCAGGCAAGCCATGCGCAAAGGAAAATAAAAGGTCCCGCTGTGATGCGGATATCGCGAAACCGCGGATTCATCATGGGTGGATTTTAGGGGTATTTTTGCAGAATGCTAGCGAATCATGGCCGCAACAACCCCACTGATGATTAATTTATACTACGCAATTGGCACTTGACGCCTACGTCTAGCGAAACAAACTATGCACTCATTTTTCCTCCCCCCTTTTCCGTGACAAGCAACCTATGACTGACTGGCAAATTTCGCTCTGGCTCGCCTGCTATGTTGCTGTCTTCCTTGGACTCAGCGTGTTCGGCGCCCACCGCTTGAGGATACTCTGGCTCTACTGGAAAAACCGCGGCGCGGACGCCAGTCCGCAGAAACGGTTCGAGACTCTGCCCGTCGTAACGGTGCAGCTCCCCATCTTTAATGAAGAGCTGGTGGTGGGACGTCTTCTCGATGCAGTCAGCAAACTTGATTATCCGAAAGACCGGCTGCAAATCCAAATTCTCGACGACTCCACAGACGAGACTCAGGACTTGTGCCGGGATCATGCGAAGGCCTTATGCAGTCAGGGCTTTGATGTCGAATACCGCCACCGCACCAATCGTCATGGCTTCAAAGCCGGGGCCCTGGAAGAAGCGACACCGACCGCGAAAGGCGATTACCTGCTCATCTTTGACGCCGATTTCCTGCCGCCTCATGATCTGTTACAAAACATGGTGCATCATTTCACCAACGACAAAGTGGGCATGGTTCAGGCTAGATGGGGGCATCTGAACCAAGACGAATCTTTGCTCACGCGCTTGCAGGCCATGATGCTCGACGGGCATCTGGTGCTGGAGCAGACGGCGCGCAGCCGCAGTGGATTGTTCTTTAATTTCAATGGCACTGCTGGCATCTGGCGCAAGCAAGCAATCGTTGATGCTGGTGGCTGGCAGCACGACACGCTCACCGAAGACATGGACCTGAGCTACCGCGCCCAGATGAAAGGCTGGCGTTTCGTTTATCTCAATGACATCACCGTGCCTGCCGAGCTACCCGCAGACATGGACGGATTCAAGAGCCAGCAGCATCGCTGGACCAAGGGCAGCATTCAGGTCTGTAAAAAAATCCTCGGTGAAGTCTGGCGCAGCAACCAGCCCTTGCGCATCAAGCTTGAATCTACCGCACATCTCGCCGCGAATTTCGCCTACCTACTCATGATCGGCGTGCTGGTGCTGATGTATCCTGCGAGCTTCATGTTCAAAAGCACTTGGCAAAAAGCGCTCTTCCTTGATCTGCCAGTGTTCCTTTTCGCGAGCCTTTCAGTCATCATTTTCTATCTCGCCGCACAGGGCGCACAGCGTCCGTGGGGCTGGCTCAAGGCCATCCCGCGACTGCCGCTGCTGATGGCACTCGGTGTCGGCATGTCTATTAATAACGGCAAGGCGGTGCTCGAAGCTCTGTTCAATCAGCACTCGGACTTCGTCCGCACGCCTAAGCTCGGCCAACAGCCCGGCGCACCACGACGCCGCAGCCGTTACAAGGCCGTGCGTTCCATCACCTTCTGGATCGAAGCCTTGCTCGGAGCTTATTTCACTTGGCTCGCGTGGCTCGCCATCAGCTGTGGAAACTGGGCATCGCTGCCGTTCCTAGTCATGTTCCAGTTTGGATTCCTCTACGTCGTGGCTGGTTCCATGACCCGCTGGTTCTCGCTGCCCAGCTTTCAACTGCCTCCGCCTCCGCCTGATGCTCCTAGCACGGCGATGGCGGCCTGAAAACTTGGGGAATCCTTGAGTTGATCGCAGATCAGTTCAAGGAACGGCGCGTTTCCGACCGCCGACCGAAACAACCTCCGCGATAGCGGCAATATTCCATTTTTCTCGCATAACGTCAGCTGTGAGCTTCGATTTTTCACGCTGCGCGGCAGGTTTTTGACGGCGGTTGGGAAACGCGCCGTTCCTTGTGCCTGCCCCCTCATTTCATGGCCCCGCGCCGCTTGCTTCAACCGCTTGTCCATTGTTCAGCTTCGATTTCATTCGCGACCAAAAGTCGCCCTTTGTCTCTTCTGTCGTTGATGGGACAGAATTATTTTTGGGTAAAGAATTATTTTTTGTATCGCCGGGCTTACTGCCGCTGCCGCTGCCACTTTCACGACTCGCGGATGTCCCGCCAGATGAGATGGGAATGCTGATGCCATGTCCGGTGTTTTTCACGCCGCTGCCGGAAGATGTAGGGATCGTGGGAAGGCCCGAATCTTTGGGACGTGAGGTGGAGTTCGCACTCTGATTTCCGGCCAAGCGTTGTTGCTCCGGGTTCAAGTCCTGGCCGTGAGGAGCGAATGTATTGGTCGGGATGTCATATTTTTTAAAATCAGCCGGGAGCTTTCGGTGAGCCCCAATGAAAGCCGTTGGGCTATAGTAGTTCGAATAATCCCGAGCGAACTTCGTGCGATTCATCCCGATGGCCAGATTCTTCCGCACCTCAAGATGCAAGTGCGCGGGATACATACCATTGTTGCTGCCCATCTTGCCCACTTGGTCACCGCGCCCGACCACCTGGCCGACCTTGACCAGTCGCTCCAGCAAGTGGCCGTAAAGCGAATCTACCATTTCGATTTTACCAGTCGTGTCCCGGTAGGCGTGGCGAATGATAATGCAGTTCCCCCAGCCCACCTTCACGTCCTCGGAAAGAACCACAACACCATTGCCGATGGCATAAATGGGATCGCCCAAATCCGAATCCCCGCCGCTATTACCATTCCAGTCTTCACCAAGGTGGCCGTTAGGATAAAAGCCACGCGCCTTGTGGTAGGCCTTGGCGTCAGGCTTGCCCACCGCATGATCAAAACCGTCCGCCAGAAGACAGCGGATGGTATCAAACGCCATGACTGATCGGCTCACTAACACCAGCATCAGCGCCACCAACAGACTGAATCTGCGTAGAACTTTCGGGTGGTAGTTATAGTGTGGCATGTCAGTCTGATGAAATTGCAAAGTCGCCCAAGCTCGACCCTAGAACGAACCAACGGCTTTTGCCACGCGAAGTTTCACCATGTTAAAATCAGCGTCTGCTCCAGCGTTCAATCTTACTTGAAGTTTTTTTGTCGCTTGCGGTTTACCTGCCTGCCGTCATCATCGCACCTCACGTTTTTACTTATGACCGACTGGCTTTACGCAATCATCTTCGGCCTCGTCGAAGGCCTCACGGAGTTCATCCCCGTCTCCTCTACTGCACATTTGCTCATCGCGGAAAAACTCCTCCATCATCGCGAGGACGATGTCTTCAATATCGTCATCCAAGGCGGCGCTGTGTTGGCCATCATCCCGCTGTTCTGGAAAAAATTTACTGGCATGGTCACCGGCCTCAGCGACAAAGCTAACCGCGACCTGCTGGCCAAGCTATTCGTAGCCTTTGTCATCACTAGCGTTGGAATGCTCATTGCCGAGAAACGCGGATTTAAGTTGCCCGAAGAAATCTTGCCCGTCGCTTGGGCCTTGATCATCGGTGGCATCGTCATTCTCCTCGTCGAAACCATCAGCAAGAAACGCGTGCTCAGTGACAACATCACTTGGCCTCTCGCCATCACGTTCGGCCTGGCCCAAGTCGCGGCTGGCATTCTCACTGGCTCCTCACGCTCTGGCACCACGATCATGCTGGCCATGCTTCTCGGCATGTCGCGCCCCGCAGCCACCGAGTTCACCTTTCTTCTCGGCGTCCCCACCCTGCTCGCCGCCACTGCATGGAAACTTCTCAAGGCATTCAAATCCGGAGGATTTCATGACGGCGCCCTCATGCACCTGACCATCGGATTTGTCGTCGCCGCCATCTCCTCCTTCATCGTTGTGAAATGGCTCATCCGCTACGTGCAGAGCCATACCTTCAACGGCTTTGCCATCTACCGGATTCTTCTCGGAGCGGCACTGCTGGTCTGGTTAGTGAAATGAAGCCCAGACAATTATCTCCGGGTCACTCGATATCAGATTTCAATTCAAAGCGCTTCCATTCCGCGTTCGCCAGTGCGAATGCGGACTACATCGCAGACATCAGAAATAAAAATCTTACCGTCGCCTATCTTACCAGTCTTGGCGGCTTCTTTGATCACGTTCACCACTGCCATCGCCTGTTCGTCAGTGGCCAGAATCTCTAGTTTAGTTTTCGGGATGAAATCCACAGTGTATTCACTGCCGCGATAAATTTCCGTGTGCCCGCGCTGGCGCCCGAAGCCTTTGACCTCCGTGACCGTCATGCCCTGAACGCCCGCTTCGCGCAGTGCCTCGTGGACTTCTTCGAACTTGTGGGGCTTGATGATGGCTTCGATTTTTTTCATGGTGGTGTCGTGTGGTTATTACGTTAAAGCCAAGTCCATTGATTGACGCAAGACAAAACAGCCCGCGAATGTAATAAATCATTTGTTCCCTAACTGCCCGCAACTGTCCGGTTGCGGGTAGTGATTATTACGGTTATCTGAATTAATGCTCGTTAAAAAGCTAATTCCAACTTTTGCCTGTGCCGCCTTGCTGGGACTTTTTCCCAGTTGCTCGTCCACCAGCCAGCGCAGCACCGGATGGGATGCGCAACTCGGGCCAGTCCCCGTCGAGCGCAAGGTGACGCCTGCCCAACTCCTAGCCGAAGTTCACCTGATTCAGGACATGATCCCTCGCGGCACCTATGGCCGACGTTATTTTCGCGCCATGAATGTGCGCTACATCACCATCCATGCCACGGAAAACCCCACAGGCGACGCTTGGCATCACGCCCTCGCCCTCAAGCGCGGCGCACTCCGCGCCAATAAACGCCCCGGCGGCAACCGCATCGGCTTCCTCACCTGGCATTTTACTATCGAAGACCGAGACGCCTACCAGCACCTCCCCACCAATGAACAGGGCGAGCACGCCGACTTCGACGGCCCCGGCAACAACTACTCCATCGCCATCGAGATGTGCGAGCACCACGGCAACGATGTCGTCAAGACCATCGACAACGCCGCCAAGCTAGCCGCCTTCCTCATGTATGAACATCATCTACCCGTCAGCAACGTCGTTCCTCATTACCATTGGCGTCGCATCGGCGTCAGCCCGGAACACAAAGACTGCCCACACTTCCTTCTGGAAAATGGCCGCCCTGAAGCCACCTGGCGCTGGTTCCTCAATCGTGTCCAAGCGCATTACTCACGCATCGTTCCCGGGCCAGTGCCGAGGATTTGAAAAACTGCATAGACCAAGGTAGCAGCCGACGTAAGGAGGCTCAAATTTCTGCGCGAGTGACCTCATCCGCTCCTCTAACTTTAAATTGAGAGCCTCCTTACGTCGGCTGCTACTTCAGGGAAATTGACGCACCCTAAATTGGACTGCAAGGGGCGAGACGCCGAATTCAACCAGTTCCGCATGAATGACGCGGTCATTGGCGAGCCGGATTTCAATCTTCTCCATGATGCGACGCGGGGCCAGCCAGATGGCGACTTCACGCGGCACATGTTTTTCCGCGCTATCAAACACACTGCGGACGACGCACGCTGCACTATCGGATTCCAGGCGATAATCGCCGTTCTTCAATGTGGTTCCAATAAACGGATCCAGCAAGCCATGCAGCCAACGCCATGAGGCGCGATGAAAGGGCACGATGCTGATCATGTCTTTCCAGCTAACATTCCCTTTAACACAAGGCACGCGCGCGATTCCAACAGCCAGATAGGCCAGCAGGCTTTCATCCGCGCCCTCGAAGTCGGTCGCGTAAAACACATTCTCGGAGAGGAACGCGGTGAGCCGCGCGTGATTGCGCAGTGACTTCAGCCGATAGCGACCTACTTCATCAAAATCAAGACGGATGGTTTCTTCCCATGTCGCGCCTTTTTCACCAGTCACACGATAACGATATTCACCGGGAAGCCAGCTCGCAAGTATCCCAGACAACGCCGCATCAGGAACGACATTCTTGATGACCGTTCCGTTGCCCGGCACGCCCGAAGTCTGATAGACGGGAACGCCTCCGCCTTCGCCGACTTCGAGATAATGCTTCAAACAAAAAGCCCGCGTCGCTGCGCTAGTAATCGCTGTGTCCTGAATTTGCATGTGCAGATGCGGCACAGGTGAGCGTCCGCTGCTGCCGCATTGTCCCAGCAATGCGCCGCGTTCGACACGCTGGCCGACATTTACGGTTACGGAAGATTGCTTGAGATGCGCGAGTCTCACATAGAATCCGCTGTCTGCATAAATGAGGACTTGGTTTCCCCAGTTTTCGTCGGGGTTGTTCTGACCGGGCGCATTGTCGCGCACATGCGTCGTGATCGCGGCCACAACTCCGCCACAAGGCGAAAGCACGGGCGTTCCGAACACCGGGAAATCATCCAGCGAATCCCCCGCCCCGCTGTGTCTCTGTCCATTGATCTCGATTTCAAAATCCAGTGCGTGACGCCATGCACCGCGATGTGTCAGCGCTCCGTCAAAGCTTTGCGTCACTGTGCGTTCTCCATCAAACGGCAGATATAAAGCAGGCACATTCAGATGCGGAAAGCGATGCGCGTTCAAGAGCACGCGCCGTGCAGCAGACTCGGGCAGCATCCCCGGCGCAGGCGATGGCACCAGTCCCCGAGTCGAACGCCGTTGCCTAAGTGCATAGACCATGACTAGCACGACAAGATTGTAAGGCAACGCGCTGGCCGGAAGTCCAAAATATCGCAGTGCTGTGGACAATGCGAGCGCCACTAGCGCACAGAGAAACGCGCCACTCAGCGCCAGCACCAGACTGGCGCGTGAGACAATGAAGTAACCGGAACCGAGCGCGATGCCGCACAAAAGAAAATTAAATCCGCACCATGTCACGCCCTCGGGATTCATCGCATAACCGAGCGCCGACATCGTCCCCGCGCCGACACTGAAAGCCGCCGCAGCCAGCAGACACGTCAGAGGTGAACTCACCGCAAGCGCAACGAACACTAGCAATCCGGGCAGCGCACGCGTTTGAAATAACATAGCCCCGAAGGCCTGAAAAAGTGCCTGCACAAACGGAGGAAGAAAATTCAAATCAAGCCAAGCATTGCTTTGAACCGAAGGCATCACTGGTGGGCCAAACAAGGCGTAGCCCATGAAATACAAAACATAGGCCACCATCACTGCCGGAAGACTATGCGACGACATTCCCAGATGCACCGCCGCCCACTGCTGCATGGCCACTGATAGGAAAAGTCCTCCCGCAACCGCAGCGAGCCAGAGCAACGCATAAATGTGTGGCTGGAACTGATAACATCCATGAAGCCAGCCTACGGTGAGACAGACCAGCAAGGGATTGAAAAGCAAATAGCCATTGCGAATACCTGCCGTATCAAATCCCAGAACCCAGGCCAGCGTAGCCGCCGCGCACACGCCCAGCAATCCCGCCAGCCCCATCGCAGGATCCAGCAAACTGATCGCGAGAAGACACCAGCCCAGACGCGCGTTCGCCGAGAAAAACAAAACAGCATACGCACGCGGCAACCCTTCTGCGAGAGTCGCAGCCAGCGTGGGCGGAGCCGCTGGTGAGTCAGTGTCGGCAATGGCAATCATGACTTTTTACCCGCAAGATGATCCGGCACTTCCTCCATTTCCTGAACATACTCCAGATTCTCGCGTCGCCGGATCACATGAACTTTGCCATCAAGTCCGATCATAACTACGGCGGGGCGATAAGTGATGAACTGCATGGCCTGAGTGATGTTGTAAGCGCCTACCGGATGCATCACGACTTGATCGCCCGTCGTCAATCCCGGCAGTGGCGCTTCCTCGCGAATAACATCAATGTTCATGCAGAGGCAGCCATAGACCATCGTGGGCGCAGGAGCATCTGGGCAGGCGCGGGCGGGCAGCATCGTGGGTTGATACCATGTCGCGGTGTAAAGTAAGTTCACACCGGCATCAAGAACCAATGCGTTGCGCGAGGGTGCAACCGGAGCCGCAGCGGCAGAACCTTTGCCATAGGCACTAAGCGTCGCGCCCAAACCAGCACCGCCTTTGCCATAGGCTGACAATGTGTTATTCAGAGTGCTATCCCCCGGACGTCGCTTCACCGCCACCACAGTCGAGATTAAGTAACCCGCCTCATCTACCAACGCGCGCCCGGTTTCGAGATACAATCGTGGTAGCTTACGCCCCGCAGGCCAGTTACTGGCGATCGTATCACAGATCGCTTCCGCGTAACGATCCAACGAGGGCGTGACCTGTTCCGGTGGAAGATATTGATAATGCAATCGTGCGCGTGATGCGAAGCCGCCGCCGAGATTGAGATAACTTATGTCCGCCACGCCGAGCTTCTCCGCTTCCAGCGCGAGTGAGACCAGTTTCTCCGCCGCGATGCGATAGGCGACAGGATCAAGAATGAAAGTTCCGACATGGCAATGCAGTCCTTGCAGTTGCAATTGTGGTGTGCCGCGAAGACGACGGATGACTTGCAGAGCCTCGCCATCATCCGCACTGAATCCGAATTTCGACCACACTGGATGCGTGCCAGTGTTCACGTTGATTCGCAGCGCGATCTTCAGTGGTTCTGCGCGACCTTTGGCCATTCCGGCGAGAGTGAGAAGTTCGTCCACATGATCCACTTGGATCATCGCACCTTCCGCAACGGCGCGTTCCAGAGCGGCGTGTTCCTTATGAGGGCCATTGAAGATGATCTTATCACCAGGAACGCCGTTGTGCCGCGCCTTTTCATATTCAAAGCCCGAGACCACTTCCGCGATGGAGCCTTCCTGATGAAAAAGGCGGCAGATGGCATTGAGATAGTTTGTCTTATAAGACCAGGCGAACTGCACATCGGGATAGCGTCGTGAGAAGGCGCGATTGGCTTCGCGGATTTTTTCGCGCAGCGCTTTCTCTGAAAACACGAACAGCGGACTGCCGTGCTCACGCACCAACTCAGCAACGGAAACACCGTCGATCTCTGAACAACATGGCGATGATCCATGACGGAATGGATTGACCGGGCCGGAGCCAAGCCGTTGCACGGTCGGGGTGGTATAGGGAAGTCGGGCACTCATGCGATGACAGATTGAGGTAAGTGTGAAGATGTAGGCTGTGGACGAAGTGACGCCGGTTTGACTGCGAAATCACTACCCGCTGAAAGCTCAGCGATGTCGTTTATGTGACCGAGAACTTCGATCTGATGACGGAGATAAAAATGTCCTGCGGCGCATCGCGACATCGGCTTAGGGCGGAATCCAGTGACCAACATCTCCACTAAGGCAGCGGGCAAGTTCATGCCAAACATCGAAGGGAAATCCACCCAGGCCGGAAAGCGCGGATTGATCTCGATGAGCGTGTAGTCGCCTGTCGCATCATCCTTCATAGCCTCGACCTCAAATGGCCCGCGCCATTTCAGATGACTGATGATTTTAATAACGAAATTTTCCAGCTTGGGATCGGACACTGTCATACCACCAAGTCCTTTACCTTTATCGCTGATAATTGTTTTGCGAATACAGCACAGCCCGATGACGCCGCCTTCGCCGTCGCCCAAGCCCATCGCATTGAACTCCGGCCCGCGGATGCAGCTTTGGAGTAAGGCAGGTGCGCCCCACTGAGTTAGGAGTTTGGTAACAGCGGCAGTAAGTTCCTCGTCGTTGGAGGCAAGTTGCGCATCGTAATATTGTCCTTTCACCATCAGTGGATAGCCAAGTCTGTGCGCCGCGGCCAATGCCCCACGCGCATCATAGACAGGTTCCGTGCGAGGCGTGGTCACGCCGCATTCGTCGGCGAATTCAGACAGCATGCTTTTGGAACGGCTGCTTAACATGTCTGCATCAGGCAGATAAGTCATTAATCCCCGAGCATGAAGATCGTGTTCCAGATGCACTAATAGTTCGATCTCAGAATCCAGTGTGGGAATGAAGATGTCCACTGGCGCTTCTTCGAGCACGTGATCCAGCCTCATCAAAAACGAAACCGCGCCAGTGGTTGGATAGGGCATCGTGAAGACTTTGTCCGGCCCGCCATCTATATAGATACCGCTTTCCATCGCGTCATAGACTAAGCCGACGATAAAGGCATCAGGATATAACCGCCGTATGCTCCGCACAATGCCAGCTCCGGGCTGAGGATTATCTCCCCTGTGCAATCCACTAACTGCGATTCGTGGTGCGTTCATGACTTCCAACCGAGTTGCTCCAATTCGCCAAAAAAGGTTTCCAGATCGCGTTCAGCCGTGTGTTCATCCACTTCGTATTCATCCAGCAGATGCTGTAAGATGGCCCCTTCATTACAGCCTTGTTGCAAAAGGCGCACTACGCGCAATCCAGTCGCACTGAGTTGGAATGTCTCGCCGCCCGCAGGATCGAAAGCGAATCCACGGTCATTGAGCAGCAGGTCTTGAAGCGAGGCAGGCATGGCGGTGTTAGTTGATAATTTTTTGCATCAAGGATTAGCAGCCTGACCCGTGCTGAGTTCATAGCCTTTGCGCGCATAACTGTAGTCGGGGCTGAGACTCATCAATTGTTGAAAGTCCTCAATCGCTTCGCGCTTCTCACCGAGATAGAACGCTGACCATGCCGCTCCGCTCAGGGCATCAAGGTCGCCCGGATAAAACGTCAGCACTCGGCGATAGCCCGACAAGGAGCGGCGATATTCACGCGAAGTGAACAGGAGACCTGTAAGAGCCATATGGGCACGATAATTCGTTGGCTCCGCCTTGAGAACGTTTTCTGCGGCCACACGAATTTTTGCCGTATCATTCAATCCCTGTGCCGCGCTCAGTAAGCCCAGTAAAGGCGCAAGAGCCACTGGTTGCAGCTTGGCGGCACTGGCATAAAGCTCTGCTGATCTCTGATAGTTTGAATTCAGGCTGTAAAGATAGGCGGCACGCAATGCGCTGAGATATTTGTCACCACCGCCCTGCTGAAAACTGGCGACGAGTTTGATGGCGTCATCGTAATTCTTAGCTGTCTCCGCCGTGACTGAATCGCTCCAGAATTTCGCCAGATCGGATGGCGTGCTTTTTGATGGTGCACCGGATTTGATGGCGCCGGCAGACAGGGCGAAGATCGGAAGTAAAAGTGCAAGGATGCGGTTCATGGTGACAATAGAGACGCCATGTGTAAAGACTCAGCTTCCTTGAAGCATGAAAATTGTTAAGGATTCGTAAAGCCTAGGATAAGACGACGAAATTAGGCGAATATCATATCGTGCAAAACAACTCGATGACCACTGGCACCGCCCCATCTGCAAGCAACAAGCAGCGGGTGCTGGTCATTGATGACGACCGCAAACTCTGCCGTCTCATTGCGGATTATCTGGGGCAACTTGGCTATGAAGTGCGAGCGGTTCATACCGGGCCGGAAGGAGTTAAAGCGGCAAGCGATGAACAATGGCACGCCGTGATCCTTGATCTCATGCTGCCCGGAATGGATGGCTTCGAGGTGCTCAAGCAAATCCGTAAAACAAATGATGTGCCCGTGCTCATGCTCACGGCGCGCGGTGACGAGGCCGATCGCATCGTGGGCTTGGAGATCGGTGCAGATGATTATCTACCCAAGACTTTTTCATCGCGTGAATTGCTTGCACGGCTGCGGGCTGTGACGCGACGCGTCAGTCGCATTGCAGCGGACACCCATGATTCCGCGAAAGTGGTCGTGGTCGGAACGCTACATGTGAATGCGGACACGCGCACTGCTGTGCTCGGAGACAAGCCGCTGGTGCTGACGCCCGTGGAGTTCGATCTGTTGTGGACGCTTGCCTCTGCGAAGGGTCGCGTGAAAACTCGCGAGCAGTTGCTCGATCAAATCCGGGATCGTGAATACGAAGTCTTTGATCGCAGCGTGGACGTCCACATTTCCGCGTTGCGAAAAAAACTCGGTGACGACTCCAAGAATCCGCGATTCATCCGCACGCTGCGTTCGGCGGGTTACATGCTCATCAATCCTGACGCCTGATGAAAACACGATTCCCTCTATACGCAAAAATCCTGGGTTGGTTCTTCCTCAACCTGCTGGTGCTCGGTGTCATCGCCTGGTTTTTTGTTCTGCGGCAATTCGGCACTGGCTCCAGTTGGCTACTAACGGATGAGGCCAGGTCTCGAATCCAAGCCATGACGACGGTGCTCAAGGGCGAACTCGACAGCGTTGCGCCTAATGAATGGAATAAGATTCTAACAAGATTCAGCAGCGCCTATCAACTGAAGCTCGCTCTCTGGGAGAATCGCGGCGTGCAAGTGGCTGGTGAAAAAATGGATCTGCCACCTGAAATTAAAACCATTCTGGCGGAGCGTGATCCCAGAGTGGATTTGCATCCGCCTCCGCCCCGTCACGTACCCGGACCGCCACCAGAGTTCGAGAGGCCAGAGGATTTTCCTCCAGATCAGCCCGACATAGAAAGACCTGATCCTCGATGGCCGGAGCGTTCGGAAGAATTACGCATTCGCATGTTGGATACCTCGTCGCCCACGCGCCATTGGCTGATGGTGCGTGCGCGGTTCAAGCACCGAAATCCAGCCGTCCGAGAGCCAATGAGTTTGATCGGCATGACCACATCTCTGAGTCAGAGCGGACTACTGTTTAATCCGCGACCAATGATTGTCGCTGGCTCAGTCATGCTAGTTTTCTCCGTGCTGTTCTGGATTCCTCTGGTGCGCAATCTCACGAAAACAATCTCGCGCATGACGAAGGCAACCGAGAACATCGCGGAAGGAAATTTCGATGTGCAACTGCACGACCAACGCCGTGACGAACTCGGACGACTGGCGTCAGCGATCAACAGCATGGCCCAAAGGCTAGCCGGATTTGTCACTGGGCAACGGCGCTTCCTGGGCGATATCGCTCATGAATTGTGCTCCCCGCTGGCGCGAATGGAAATGGCGATGGGCGTGATCGAGCAACGCGCCCCGACTGGCGTGGAAGACTATCTCGCCGATGTGCAGGAGGAAGTCAGGGAAATGCGCGAGCTGGTCAACGATTTGCTTTCCTTCTCCAAGGCCGGATTGCGTGACCCAAACGCCCCATTGGATTCACTGAAGCTGGATGAAATCGTGCAACAGGTCATCAAGCGCGAGTCACTGGACGCAGAGAAACTTCAAGTCGATGTGCCCAGTCATCTTCATGTGCTCGGCGACAGTAAACTTCTCTGTCGGGCCATTGCCAACGTGCTGCGGAATGCCGTCCGTTATGCCGGAGCCGACGGCCCCATCTCCATTGCAGCAAATGTTCAAGGCGAGAAAGTCGAACTCAAAATCTATGACCGCGGCCCCGGTGTTCCCTCTACGTTGCTTCCACAAATCTTCGACGCCTTCTTCCGTCCCGATACCTCGCGCGAGCGAGACACAGGCGGAGCAGGATTGGGATTGGCCATCGTGAAAACATGTGTCACGGCCTGTCGAGGAACGGTGTCCGCGCGAAATCGAGAAGGCGGAGGATTGGAAATTCTTATGGCACTGGCTCGCACAGACTGAACCGTGATTCTCTCACCAATTTCTGGCCATCCAACCCTCACCAACGAACTCACCGATGAGCACCTGATTTTCCGTGTCTGCTGAAGAAGGATATTTTAAGCGCAGGATCAGTGGGATGGCCTTGCCGGAGTATGTCTGCATGAGAAATGCGAGGGACCGTCCTACGGTGCTGTTCCGTTCCGCATACGCATAAAGCGCGGGCTTGGCGGCATTGAGCGGATTGGCCAACTTCAGACAGACAAGTTTCTTAGAGTCGCTGAATCCGTTTTTGAAATAATCCGAGGGCATCGCTAGAACGCGAAACGTCATAGGCTCCGTCGGTCGTTTGCTATGGAACTTATCCCAGTCCATTTCGCTGTAGAGGACAAAGCTGGCCCAGTCCACGACGTAATCACCTCCATTAGATTTACCCACGGATATCTCGCGCCTCAAACCATCCTGTAACACGACAGAGAAAACAAAGCTCGCCGCATCCTTCGCGCTGCCATCCACGGCTTCCACTCGGTCGAACAACACTGGTCCGTCTCCATTGCGCACATAATACTCCCGCATTCTCGGTCCCCACAATTCCTGCTGGCGGACATACTTAACTCTCTCCTTCAATGTTGACGCTTTCAGGAATGAAGCCACGGTTTTTAAGGCGGATTCCTGATTTGTTTTTGGAACAATGTCATTGTCTGGAAAGTGTGAACTGGTGTCCGCTGCCTTGGAAGTGAACACTGGCTTATCTGCCGATTTCGTATTCGGCATTCCAATCGACATAGGCTGGTTAGCCTCGGTGGCGGACTGATGACTTTCGGACGTCTTGAGAATATTGTCAGTCAACTTAGCAAAATATGACGAGACGCCGTTCCACCATTTCATTTTGTCGGCGACGATCGTGAATAGCAATAAGCCAGCGAGAATACCGCCGCCCCATCGCAGCCATTTGATGCGAACTTGCACCTCTGGATCAAACCACATGCGCTCATGCACATCATTGTCCAAAGCCTGAGGTTCATAAGCCGCGGTTTCGCTAATCCGAGGTTCAGGGGCCGCAGTCTCCGATTCCGGGGTCGGCTCCTCAGGGTCGGGAGAAAGTATTCGACGGCGACGACGCGGCGGTGGCTTGTCCGAATCCTGCCGGATGCGTTCCCTGACATGCTCCAGTGCCACCAGTCGTGGATCGGGCACTGGCTCCGGCGCTTTGGCCAAGGCTTTCCCGCAACGAGGGCAGCTCGAATTGTGCGCCAAAGAGGTCAATTCGACCTCCAAGTTTCGCTGACAATGTGGGCAAAGTATGGTTAAAAGCGGCATCAGATAAGCAATGTCTATACCAGCAGAAAAAAAGAAGCCTAACAAGAGGCAATTTCACTTCTCAATGAGCCTGCGCGAAAAAACAATCAACAAAAAACGGCGTCAGGGTCGCCCCAGACACTGGTTCGAGGAGCCGTCCACTTAGTTCACTTCGGCATCGGTGCGCCCGGTGCCGGCAGTGTGAACGTCGGATGAGTAGCAAGGTAGGCGTCCACATCAGTAGTCACTACGAGCACGCCCCACATGAGGATGCCATGACCGGGGAAAGTGCAGACATATTCGTAGGATCCTTCTTTTTTCGGCGCATCGAGATTGATGGTCTCTTTCTGGCCGGGTTCAACTAGGCGCGTGCCTTCGAGGATTTTGTGTCCCTTAGGCAGGTATTGACGCTTGCGCTTGTCCTTCTTGTCCACTTCGGTCAGCGTCATGGTCATCGCGGCGGTGGAGACAGCCATGTGCTGACCGGGTTCCACGATGACGAGGTTATGCGGCATACCGTCGGTATTCTCGAGGATGATTTCAAAGGGCTTCCCGGCTTCGACGATGATGCGCTGAGTGTCATAGCGCATCTGTTCCTGCACGGTCTTGATGACAAACGTGGACACGCTGAGTCCGCGCAGTTCTTTGCGCAACGCGGTGTCACCGGCGACGGAGGCCATCTCCATCCCGAGCTGGTTAAGCTCGATGAAGGCTTGGCTCTTACGCTTGTTTTCATCAAGCGACTTAGCAAGGGCCAGAATGCTCTGGGCAACTGGAGCGGCCTGCGCCTTGTCCCAACTGTCACGCGGCAGCGCGAGGATGGCGGCAGCGGCGGCATTGCGCTCATTGCCAGCAATCAGATGCTTGGCGAGCAATGGGAAGTTAGCCTTCGCGTTCTGCGATCCCATTAGAGGCAGCGCGGTGAGGATAGCCTTCAAGGTATTGCCATTCGCGCTGGCGGCGAGTTCCGCGAGCTTCGGCTGAAACTGGGCGCGCAGAGCAGGATCAGTGATCGCGGTTATCGCCATGATGAGTGATTCACGATCTTGCGGAGCAGCGGCTTCACTCCATGCGGTGTCCGCTTTGCCATCAGCCACAACAGCTCCGGCCCAGCCGCCTTTGCGGACGGCCTTGCCTTTGGCAGACTTCGCGAGATTCACCAGCGCAGGGCGAGCCTTAGCCAATTCTCCAGGAGTGGCGGTGACAAGCACTTTCACCAGTTCAGCGGCGGCGGCTTCGTTGCCTTTCGCGTCGAGGCTGGATAAGTTCGTGACGATCTCAGTCAGCTTGTCGGTCTTATGAAGTGCGGCGAGTTCGGCGATGATTTGCTGACGAGATGCGACATCGTATTCGCGACGCTCCAGACGAGCGAGTAGCACCGGCTCGGTTTGCTTGCGCGCAGTGAGTTCGGTAACACTCATTTTGCTAAGAATTTGAGCGAGCTTCGCGGGGTCCTTCGGCAGCACCAGCGTCTGAAGCTGCTTCATCGTCTCGCCGTAGCAATACTTGAGCGTTTCATCCATCGGCATTTTCTCGGCTTCAAAGGCGATGTCTTGAGCGCGTTCTGCGTCCTCGCCGCTGAAGAAGCTCAGGGCGCGAACGGTTTCGAGTCGCACGCGGGGGCTTTCGTCCTTGATGGTAAGGGCCAATGCATTGAGCGCACCAGGCACACGATCACGCCAGTAACAGAGCACGCGCACGGCTTGAGCGCGGGCGCGTGGATCGGGGGATTTGATGACTGCTCCGAGCAGGTCGTTGTTCACAACATTATGCCGCTGATGAATCCAGAGTGCTTCGAGGCGGTTGTGTTCATAATTGGGATCGGCCTTGTTGAGTCCCTTCTCCCATTTCTCCACGGCAGCGATCACAGCTTTCGTGTCGCGTCCGTCGAGTTCAATGCGCGTTCTCATGCGCACGTCGTTTTCGGGTTCCTTCAGAAGTTCGAGCAAAGCCTCGATGGATTCACCGAAGATTTTCTTTGGAACCAACAGCGGACGACTGGGATATGTGATGCGGTAAATGCGGCCATGCTGATGGTCGCGATTCGGATCGCGCAAGTGATGTTGAAGATGCCCGATGAGCATCTGCGACCAGTCCATGAAATAGATGGAGCCATCGGGCGCAACGGTGACACCGGAGGGACGGAAATTTGGATTGGCCTTAATGTCGCCTTCGACGAGCGGATCAATGGTTTCGCCTTTGATCGCAGAACCGTCTTCGCTGAGCTTTGCGCGGAAGATGCCCTGGAAGCTGATGACGTTCGTGTTCAGGAACTGGCCCTGCCAGTCATCGGGGAAATGACGGCTGGTGAGAATGTTCGTGCCGGGGCAAGGACGCGAGGGGCGATTCCAGAACTGCTTATAGCCAGGATGGGCACCGCTGTCGAGGTGACCGCTGAAGCCGGGGCCGAAGTAGTTGGAATTGCCAGTGGCATCAGTGATGAAATCGTTGCCCCAGTAGTCGAACACGCGGCCATGTGGATTGGCGAATCCGTAAGGGATGTAGCGCTCGAACTTATTCGTGCGCGGCTCGAAGCGATAGATCGCGCCGTTAACATTGCGGATGGGGCCGTTGATGGTTTCCACATTGGTGCGGTGGAAGACACCGTCGCTGAAGTAAACCGCGCCGCCGGGCTCGTAACAGATGGAATTGGTTTCGTGATGCGAGTCTGCGGCATCGAGACCGTGAACGACGCGCTCCTTCCAGTCGGCCTTACCGTCGCCATCGGTATCGCGCACGAACCACATGTCCGGCGACTGCATGACGAGCACGCCGTCTTTATAGAACTGGAATCCGGTGGGGCAGTTCAGTCCGTCGATGAAGGTCGTGCATTTCGCTGCCTTGCCAGTCTTAGGATCGAGATCAAAGACCAACAGTTTGTCGAAGACCTTTGTGGTCGGAGTAAGCTCGGGATAGCTCGGCCATGCGGAAATCCACAGGCGGCCTTTGGTATCAAAGTTCATCTGCACGGGATTGATGAGTTCGGGGAAAGTCTCTTCTGAAGCCACGAGCTCCACTTTGCAACCAGCGGGGACTTTGATGTGCTTGATCGCTTCCTCACCGCTGAGGTAAGGCACGGCATCCTTGCGGTTCGGCGGCGTGAGATTCACCGGAGGAAGATTGTCATCTTTCAACTCGTAGCTTTGTCCCTTCGCCGCAGCCCAGACGGCCTTATCGCGGTTCGCCACCTTCACATCGCGCTGGGCCATTTCCTCGCCAAGGATGGTCGCATTGTCCACGCCTTCATATTTGATGCGCGAGCGCTGACCGTAAATATTGAACTGGTCAACGGTGCGATAGCGATGATGCCACTGGACGTTCTTCTCCAGCACGGCGTCGCGAATTTTTGCCACGGCGGGGTCATCGGTCTTGGGCGCGTCTTTGCCAAAGATGGCCTTGAACTGAACTGGCGCGAGCTGCTTGTCGCCGTCATCATTGAGATGAATGCCGTTGTGCGTCAGCGGATGCGCGCTGGCGGCGTAAAGTTCTTCCGAAGCATGGAAAAGGTCCACGAAAGGAACGTTGTTGGCCTTGGCCACTTCCTCCATCGCTTCCGTGTAGAGTTCCAGATTCTTGTTGTTCGCCGCGCCGTCCGGGAAGTTCGCGTCCTTCAGATTCTCCTGCGCAATGGGCGAGAAGAGAATGATCTTGGGCGCGCCCTTGCCGTAGTCTGCACTGAGATGCGCTTTAATATACGCATCGAGATTTTTCTTGTAGTCGTCCACCCCGGTCGGCCCCTTGAAGGATTCATTGAAGCCCCAATAAACGAAGAGCACGTTCGTATGGAAATCCGCGCCCGCCTTGTAAGTGATATTGCCCTTGACCACATCCCCCGGCTTCATGTTGAGGAAATATTCCGTCGTCGGCACATCATCGGAACGCGGATGCAAGTTCACCTCGTCGGTGGCGAATCCAAGATTGCGCACCGTGAGATCGAGATCGGGATAGGCCTTGTGAATCAGCGACTCCAACCAGCCCGCGTGCTGCTGGCGGTCGGCCAGTCCGCTGCCGACGATGGCGATGTTGTCGCCCTTTTTAAGTTCAAGGTGCTGCGCGGATGCTGCAGTCATGCCAAGCATGAACGTGATGATGGCAATGAGGAGGTGGGTATGCTTCATGAGAATGAGGGGCAGAGTTTACGGAGAATGCGGGATGTATTTTTCGCGCAAACTGCAATGAATGCAAATTTTGTGTTCGGGTATTGCCCGATGGTCTGGAGTTCAGGAGCGCATTCCAGGACGATGCATTTGCGCTGACAAATGTAGTCCTGCGCTTCAGCGCGTCAGGACGTGGCAGTGTTTCACGTCGCCGTTATCCCTGCGATTGGCGCATTTGGTATTTCTGAGCACATTCTGCTTACCACACTTTTGCGAGCTAAAGCTCTGGACTACTTTGCAACTGCGACACTACTTTCTTGCGCACAGCGCTCTGCATTACTAAAATCGTGCCATGCCTTTCAAGCCGCTCGATCACTCCAGTGAACTGCATGTCCATCGGCAGAATCTTCCGCACTGGCGGCAATGGGGCGTCACTTACTTCGTCACCTCACGTCTGGCCGACTCCGTGCCCGCTGTCATTGCCGATGAATGGCGGTTCAAACGCGATGCCTGGCTGTGCGCCCATGGCATCCGCAGCACCGAAGAACTGCGCCATCTCACCAACGAAGAACGTCACGAGTATCAGCGCGAGTTTACCGTGAAGTTTCACGAACTGCTCGACGCAGGCCATGGCGAATGCGTGCTCTCTCGCGCAGATTGTGCTGACATTCTGATCAGCAGACTGGTCGCCGGCCACGGCACCGCGTATCAACTCAATGCCTGGGTTGTCATGCCGAATCATCTGCACGCCCTCGTCGAGCCTGGCAAAGGCACTGCACTCGGGGAGATTGTGCGACACTGGAAAGGCGGCAGCGCCTTCGAGATCAACCGTGCGCTCGGACGCAACGGCAGCCTGTGGCAGCGCGAGCCTTTCGATCACATTGTGCGCAGCGAACCTCAGTTGGAGCACTTTCAAAAATACATTATCGAGAATCCAAAGAAGGCTGGATTGAAATCTGGATACGTCATCGGGCGCGGCAGTGAAGTGCGTGAAAGAAAGTAGTCATGCGCTTCAGCGCGTCAGGACGTGGCAGTGTTTCACGTCGCCGTTATCCCTGCGATTGGCGCATTTGGTATTTCTGAGCACATTCTGCTTGCCACACTTTTGCGAGCTAAAGCTCTGGATTACTTTTTCGCTGCCTTTGAGTTCAATTCTTCCGCAGTCCACGAATGGGTGCGGGTCTTGTTGGCTTCGCGAATCTTGGTGACTTCCTCGGGCGCGACGGGTGAGGCGTTGTGCTCCCACTCGCGGCGAATATAAGTGAGCACGCTGGCGATTTGTTCATCGGTGAACTGCGGGAGCGGCGGCATCTCCAGCGCCCAGGTGCGACCGGCGACATTGACGGGGCCGCCGAGTCCGTGGATGACGATGCGGATGGGGACGTCTGCGGGGCCGAGCGCCCATTCGGAGTCCACGAGCGGCGGGGCGAGTCCTTCGAGGCCGGTGCCACCGGGCTGATGACATGCGGCGCAAAGTCCGGCGTAGATCATCTTTCCATTGTCGTAGTGCTTCTGCTGGTCGGCGGTCAAGGGGATGACGACCGGCGGTGGCGGCACGCCGGGTTTGCCGGGCCAAGCGATGATTTTGTCCACTTGTTCGATCAAGGTCTTCGTTTTCGGATTGGAGGCGCTGGTTTGCAGGGCGACGAGAGACCGCGGCTGAGATTCAAAATAGAGCAGCTTGCGTGGCGGCACCTTGCCCTTGGTGCTTGCGGAGCTGCCTACCATGCCGTTGACCAGCGTGAGTTGACGCGGGCTTTCGGGTTTTTGCGCAACGGTGAGATCAAGCAGCTTCGACACGCGTGCACTGCGGCGTTCGTTCATGACGCATCCGGCGAGCATTTTCAGAAGACCACTGCTAACGATGGTATCCTCTTTGCCTGCGGGTTCTTTGAGAAGTTGTTCGAGATATTCCAGCTCATGGCCACGACCGCCGCTGGCGATGGCGTCGTTCAGCAATGGACTGCCGCCGGCTTTCAATAGTTTGAGCACGGCCCGTTGAGCTTCTGCGCTGTTTTGTGAACTAAGTTGGAGCGCGAGCTGCACGCGAACTTCGGCGCTGCTGTCGCCTGCCATCTTGAGCATGTCGGAGGCGTTGGTGATATTGGCGAGACGCACGGCGGCGACGCGAACTTTGTCATTCTTGTCAGTGAGGCAGGCGCTGACGACATCGGGTGTAAGCGCGCCCAGACCTTCCAGCGTCGAAAGCGCCTGCACGCGGCCTTGCGGTGTCTTGCCTTCCATCGCGATCTTCTTCACGGCATCGCTGACGGCGATGTCTCCGCGTTCGACGATAACGCGCTGTGCGGTGTCGCGAATGTGGCCGTTAGGATGATCAAGGAACGCGACAATGTCCTTCGTCTCTGCTGGCAGCTTCACGGCTTTCGGTTTCGCATTGTCAGGAACGATGCGCCAGATGCGGCCAAGGTTCACGGGCGTTTCAAGCTGACGATCTTTGATGTTAGCGATGAGGTAATGCGTGAGGAAGAACTTATGCTGAATGACGCCACGCCCCATGTCCACGATATAGAGTGCGCCATCGGGGCCGTTGTAGGCGTTCACGGGGCGGAAACGTTCGTCGGTGGAATAGAGAAATTCTGTTTTGTCATACGCGTTTTTGCCGGAGACTACGCCGCCGGTTTCGCTGAGGATCACGCGCTTCACCAGATTGCCCGAAGGCTCTGGGATGAAGGCGTTGCATTTGAATTCCGCAGGGAATAAATCGCCGCGATAAATGACCGAGCCGCAAGTGGCTGTGCAGGCGGCAAGCGTGCCGTTCGCGCGAAGCTGGCTGGAGGTGTAGCCGCGGTTCACGCCGGGCGTGGGCACGGGAGAAAAGCATTGCTGATCTTTCATGACCTGCCAGTTCAAGGCGGATTTCTCAGTGAGATTGGGATTGCGCGCATAGATGGACGGCGGCAGCAAATCGGTGCGGAGAAAGTCGCTATTGTAATTGAAGTAACGCCGGCCCCAGTCGTCTTGAGTGAGGCCCCATTGTCCGGCAGTGACTACAGGCTCGGTGATGAACTTGCCCTTCACCCGGCGCAGCCTTTGCCCGTAAGATGTGCCCCAGAACCAGTTGTCCATGCAGTAAGTCAGTGAGTTCGCCATGTGCTCCGGCTGACCACCCTTGGTGCCGAAATCGGTGGCGATGACTTCGCTTTTGTCAGCGACTCCGGTGCCAGTTGTGTCGTGATACCACACCAGATTCGGCGGCTCCGCAACAATCACGCCATCGCCATAAGCAGTGACAGAGCGCGGCATGAGCAGCTTGTCCACGAAGACGGTGGGCTTGTCCATGATGCCATCGCCATCGATGTCTTCGAGCCGCGAGATGCGGCAGACGGGCTGGTCTTCGCCCTTCGCATCCACATCATTCATATAGCCGCGCATCTCGCAGACATAGAGCCGACCTTGATCATCCCAGCTCATCGCGACGGGAGCCTGGATCATCGGCTCGCTGGCCACGCATTCCATGTGGAAGCCCTTTGGCAGATGAAATGTCTTTATCGCTTGCTGCGGCGTGAGCACGGGAGGCGGCGGCAATTTGAATTTCAACTCCGCATTCTCGGGTCCGCGATTCGAGGTGCGGTCAGATTTCTTCTTGGCACCATCGAGCTTGGCCTTGGCGGCGGAACATGGACTGACGGTAGCAAATGCTGCCACTAGCAGCATCGTGATGATGTTTTGTTTCATGGAAAAACGCAGAGGTATGAGAAAATCGGGATCTTATCTACGTCGCGTGAAAGGCGGATCATGCAGAGAGTCATTGATGGCAATATCTTCTACTTGAAGAATACGATTCTCGGCCAGCAAAAATGGCTGGCGCACATTGCAAAATGAACGCTGCGCGGTTGAACGGCTACTTATCTGAAAGACAATTGCATTTTTCTATGGCTTTCTGCCGCATCTTTCGCTAAAAAAGTTTCCCTACCGCTAATTTTTCCATTTTTATAAACATGAAGTCTGCTACCGGCGTTCCGCTATCCACGATTATCTTACTGACTGCAATCATGCTGTCGGTGGTCGGAGGATATGCGCAGGCACCGAAGAAACCGCCGGAGAAGCCTGCTGATAAACCAGCGGAGCCGAAAGATCTCGGGCCACTGAACATGGATGATCTGGTGGCGAGCCTGTATAAAGAGGCGACTGCGGATTTCAACGCGGGGAATTACGATGCGGCCCTGAAGAAAATAGCCACCCTTCACTCCAAGACGAGCAACAAGGATGTTGAGCAATTTATGTTTCTGGAAGGCGCGTGCTATTTCCAAATGCAGAAGCACGACAAGGCGGTGGAATTCCTCCAGAAGTTTGTCGATAAATACCCGACCAGCCCATCGATCACCGATGCGCTCATCAATCTAGGGCGCGCCTACCTCGCGAAAGGGGATGAAACCAAAGGCATGGAGATTCTCAACAAATGCGCCGCCAGCTTCGCCGACCGCAAAGCCGAGGTGGGCATTGACATGGCAATTTATTACAAGAAAAAGGACAACAATGATGAGGCCCTGAAAATCCTAGAAAGCGTCACGAAAGAGGGTGAACTCAGCCCGGAGATGATTCGAGGCCTCCTCATGCTCGCAGACATCTACACTTCCAAGGGCGAAACCGAAAAAGCTGGCGCATCACTGGAACGGCTGAAGACCTCCGGCGGAGGTGATGAAACCGTGGTGCAGATGAATCTCCTAGGTCTGAAAATTGGCGACGAGATGCGCCTAAAAGAAAGATACTCTGAGGCGCTGACGGCTTATCAGAACGTGCGCCGCCAGAGTGAAATCTTGCGGATTCAAAAAAACCAGATCGCCAAAGTCGAGAATATGATTCAGTTGGCTGGTGATAGTCGTCAGGTGCTCTTTTTGGGTAGGCCCTTGGGGAAAGCCGACCTCGAACAGATTCTAGGTGCCAACAAACAAATCCTCACTGAAATCCAGAACAACAAACGGTGGGATGCCGATCTCTATTTCCGTCTCGGCCAGTGTTTCTATGAAATGAAACGCTTTCACGAAAGCATCGTGGCCTTGAAGGAAATTTACGACAACTTCAAAAGCTACCCCAGCCGCGATCTCACGCTCTACGTCATGATCCTTGCCAATCAGTCGATGGGTCGCACTGGTGTTGCCTACGATCTTTGCGAGAAATACATGAATGAGTTTCCTGAAGGCACGAACATCAATGAGGTCACGGATCTCTTTGGCAGCCTCGCCTTTCAGCTCGGGAATACCGATAAAGCCATCAAGGCCTATCAACGCGCACTCGGTGCCAAAGGCGCGGACAAGGAGCGCCTCAACTTCATGCTCGGCATCGCATTGTTTGAAGCCACCAAATTCGACGACGCACGCACCGCATTCCAAGCCCTGCTACTGGCCAAAAAAGACTCCGCCTACAAAGACGACGCGGAGTATCGCATTGCCCTGACCTATTTCTTCCAGAACGACTCCGTGAAAGCACGCAAGGCCTTCCGGGAATACATCGCCGGGAATCCGCAGGGGCAATATGTTGTGGATGCGCGGTATCGTCTTAATTTCATCGAATACCAAATGGCGACCACTGGCCAAGGTGGTGGTGACTTGAATAAGATCCGCGAGGATTTGGAGAAAATGACAGAGGAATTTCCCAACGACCAAAACATCGGCCAAGTCTGGTCACTACTGGGAGACATTTATGGCCGAATGCCCAACACGGATAAGGAGAACAACTCCCACAAGGCTATGGTGGCTTATATGAATGCCGTGAGCAAAGGCAAGACGCCCGATGTGATTGATTATGCTATTGAACAAGCATCTAATCTTCTGCAATCGGAAGGGAAATGGGCTGAGCTGCGCAGTATGTGGCAGACGTATTATTCCGCGAATAAAGACTCTCCGAAAGCGCTGAAGGCTATCTCTTGGATCGTCCGCGCAGCTATCAAGGAGGGCAAGCCCGAAGAAGCCCAAAAATTACTCTCAGAATCCATCATTCCCAATATGGGAAATCCCAACAACGAGTTAGTGGAAGTCCTTATGGATCAGCTCATCCGCATGATCGTTCCGAAAAAAGGCTTTAAAAAAGCCGCGAAACCCGTGTCACCAGTCGAGCAGTCACCTGTCACATCAACACCTGAAAACAAAACCACCGAGCCAGCACCAGCGCCGATCACTGCTCCTGCTCCCGCTGCGCCGCAGATTACCTTTGAAGAAATAGAACAGCAGTTCAAAAAACTCCTTACACCAGAAGGTGATGGCGGAAACATCAACGCCACTGCTCAGGCCAGGATGCTCTATGGTCGTGCCTTGATCGCTCGCTACATGCGGGACATTCCGAAGTATGAAAACCTTCTCTCTATCATCCCAGACAATGCCAAGCCGGACGAACTCAGCGCGACCATGCTAGCCATGTTGGGCGATATGCTGCGCAAAAAAGGCCAGATCGAGAAAGCCATCGAATATTACTCCCGCCTCCGCACCGCTTTCCCTGATAGCGATGTCGGCGACAAGGCGCCCGTGGGACTTGGAGAGATCGAATTTGATAAGAAAAACTACACTGAGGCACTGAAGCTCTTCTCGGAAGCTATTGATAAATACCCTGGCTATTCCAGCCTGTTGGATGCCACGAGAGGCAAGGCTAAATCACTTCTCGAACTGGGACGAAAAGACCCTTCGAAACTCGAAGAGGCCGAAAAAATCTTCACCACAATCGCCTCCACCCGTGATTGGAAAGGTGAAGCTACAGCCGAGGCGCTCTACTACATCGGTGTCATCTGGGACATAAGGATTGATTATAGCAAGGCGATCACTTTCTATCAGCGGGTCATTCTTGCTCATCAGAAATACAAAACCTGGCTCGCCAAGTCTTATTTGAACTGCGCCAAAGCACAGTTACTGATCAATAAAAAAGAAGACGCCATTATCGTCCTGCGCCAGATGCTGGCTCGCAAGGACTTGCAGGAGCAGCCTGAGATTCAAGAGGCGCAACAACTCATTAACAAGGAGGGCAATTGATTACCATGTTCCGCACACCCGCTCTTCCTCTTCTCTGCCTTATTCTTGCCGTCACCGAGCAAGTCAGCGCTCAAGTCGTCGTTCTAAAAGATGGCACCCGAATCAGCGGCAACGATGTCATTGTGGGTGATGGACGTATCTCTCGCAACATCACGCTCAGCAATGGCATCAAAGGACAAGCTGGCGTTGCACTCTCAGACATTCAGCAACTGGAGTGGTCGAATCCCCAGCAGCTTGTCGATGCGCGCAAACTCATGGCGCAGGGAAAAATGAAGGAGGGCATCGAGATGCTGGTGAAAGCCAAAGAGTTCTTCAAGCCTTTTAAGGAAATCAAGGGCGCACCCTATAACGATATCGTCTTCGCCCAAGTCGAGGCGCTTGATCAGTCGAATGATTTCGATGCGCTCATTCGCGCACTCCCGGAGGCTAATGCCATGAAATGGGATGAGAACATCAAGCTCAAACTACGCATCATCAAGCTCAACTTGGACCGCAGAACCTCATCTGATGTCGAATCCATCCGCTCTCAGGCCGAGTCCCTACTTTCATCCACTGATGATTCTAATGTAGCCGCCCGTCTCTGGTTGACCATCGCGGAAATTCATTTCAAAAAAGAACGCTGGGAAGAGGCCTTCAACGCCTTTCTTCATCTGCCCGTATTCTATGGCAATCAGGGAGCCATGGTCCCACAGGCCGAACTCATGGCTGGCAAATGCCTCGCTAAAATGGAGCGCTATGCCGACGCAGCTGCCATGTTGGAGCGAATTTCCTTAGCCTATCCTGGCTCCGAAGTGGGCGAAACGGCAAAAAAAGAAGCTAATTCTTTCAAAGGAATGCAAAATATGCCTGACAAACCGAAGCAGACCAGCAATGATGAAAAAAAGAAAACTGAATCCAAACCCTGACGTCATGACCAACACCCTCACCAATATGAATTCACGCCTTGGCCGCATCTTCATCTGCACTTTTCTGGCTGCTTCCGCCTTGCAACTCACCGCACCCTTCGTGATGGCTGAAGCTGCTACTCCCGATGCCGCAGCCTCGGCTACAGCTCCAATTGTCAAACATGAATCTCTTTGGGACGAGATCGTCAAAGGCGGCGGCGTCATGATTCCCATCGCCGCCTGCTCCATCGCCATGATTTGGCTCATTACGGATTGCGTTATGAGAACCTCCGCCAAACGTCTCGCTCCCGAGCCGCACATCACTGGCACCCGTGATCTCTTTCGCATGGGCGACTACGTTGGTGCTTATCAGTTCTGCAAAAACAACCCCTCGCCTTTCTCGGACACTGTCCGGGTAGCCCTGAGTTATTCCGGCGACGGCCAGACTGCAACTGAGGATGCCGTGATGGGGGAAATCAGCAAAGTTAGTTCTCAAATTCAGACTCGTATTAATTATCTTTCTGTTATTGGCGTTTGCACCCCCATGATCGGCCTTGTTGGAACTGTTATTGGAATGATCAAGGCATTTAAAACTATGGGCAATGCCGGCATCACCGATCCAGGCAAGCTCTCCGCTGCTATCGGAGAAGTATTAGTGGCGACAGCCTCCGGCCTCTTCATCGCTATCCCAGCCTTCATGTTCTTCTACTTTTTGCGCAACAAACTTCAAGGAGCTATCATTGGCTTCCAGGATGTTGTAGTCAGCCTCTTCCGCAAAATGCCCTACGAACATCTCAAAGATTGTCATGTCGGCGAGGAAGAATTCTTCGCCGCCACACCCAACTGGGTCGAAGGAGCACAGGCCCCCGTGGCAGCTTGAGCCATTTTCATTCTTCTTGAACATTTAACCCTGAACCACAAACACTAGTTATGGGAGGCGGAGGCGGCGGAGCAGAAAACGGCGAACCGGAGTTTCAAATAGCTCCGATGATTGATGTGCTTCTGGTGTTGCTCATCTTTTTCATGAGCATCACCTCTGCAGAAGTTCTGCGCATTGACCCGGACATCAAGCTTCCTGTCGCGCCTGATGCCAAGAAAAAGGAAAAACAAATCGGCAGTGAGGGTGCGTTGAATCTCAAATGGAAGCCAGGTGGAAATAAGGCTCAGTTCAATTTCCAAGGAAAAGATTATGAGAATTTTGAAGATATTGTCCCCGTCATTGTGAGTATTAAACAAGGAAATGACAAATATCGGGTGATCATCCGAGGTGATAAAGACTTACCCGCTAAGGAAGTTCAGAAAGCCATGGGCATGCTCGGTCAGGCTGGTCTGGAAAACATTGCATTCTCCGCGTTGAACCAGTAAACTCAAACTATGAAACGGCACGAAGACACGGAAAACGTCAATCTCGGCTTTCAGATCGCACCGATGATTGATGTCGTCTTCGTTATCATGCTCTTCTTCATGGTCATGGCTGGTGCTGTGAAAGTGGAGCATGAGCTGAAGATCGCCCTGCCAGGCAGCGCCACAACTAAGGGCGAAGATGTCGTGCTACCAGATGAAATCACCATCGCCATCGCTGAAGACGGAGCAGTCTCCATGAACGAGGAGGAGTTTGACACCCCGGCGGATAAAAAATTACCCCGGCTCACTGGCGATCTGATTAAGTTGAGAAAGGACGCAGATGCCCGTGGCAGCAAGGTTCTCGTCACCCTTCAGACTGAAGAGCAGACCAAGTATGACCGCATCATTGATGTGCTCAATGCAATGGCCCGCGCCCAAATTGCCAATATCACATTCACCGTAGGAAGCGAAGAACCATGAGCACTGAAAACCAGCCCAACATCCCAACACCGATCATCCCTCAGACCCCGGTCAGCGTTCAATCACTTACCGCAACGGGACTCACTGGTCAGGTCATGCCGCCCTCAGCCCGCTCTGCCTCCGGCAGCGTTCCGGCGCTATATCCGCATCAACCCCACATCGAAGTCGGGATGTTGGAACCGGAATACGCCCAATCCGCAGAAGAATACGAAGCCGCACCCCAAGTTGACCTCAATCCACCGCGCAAGCGCAGCGCATTTGCCAGATACTGGGATAAGATCGGCGGTGGATCGCTAACCCTCAGCCTACTCATTCATGGCGGGCTGATTGCCCTCTTCATTTTGATCGTTTATACCACCACGATCGAGCCCAAAGTTGATTTCCTTTCCGGTGGCGGCAGTAAGCAGGGTCAGGAAGCCTCGACTAATCTTGCTCATCAGGTGGAGAATAAAAAGCGCACCAACATGAACAAGACCACCCCAATGCGCAAAATTGCTAGCGCAAATCTAAACGCTTCCATCTCGCTTCCAGAAATGCCCATTGAAACCCTTGATGTCTCCGACATGGCTCTGCCATCTGGTGGCTCCGCAGGTAGCGGCGGACTCGGTGGCGCTGGCGCTGGCGGCGGCGCTGGTAATGGCATCGGACGCGGCACTCAATCAGGATTCACCGCACTGCCGCCTTCTATGAAGCAGCGTTGCAGTTCCATGGAACGGCTTCAAAAACTCAAAGAAAGCGGTGGCAGCCCTGAATGTGAAAAAGCCGTCAGCACCGCGCTGGAATATCTCAAATCCAAGCAAAACCCCGATGGCTCCTGGGGCAAGACTAATAAAGGTGCGATGACAGGACTTGCCCTCCTCTGCTATCTCGGACGCTGCGAAACGCCGGACTCGCTCTACTACGGAGACAATGTCATGAAGGGCCTGCTATATCTCGTCGAGCTTTCCAAGAAAAATCCCGAGGGCATGATGGCTGAGAAAATGACAGCCAACTACACGCCCTATGAACACGGCATCGCCACCTATGCACTGGGTGAAATGTATACCCTAGCTCGACTCGGCGGCAAACCACTTCCCGGCGTGAGAGAGGCCTACGAACAGGGCGTCAAAACGATCATTAAATACCAGCACGACAGCGGCAGTTGGGTTTATAACACGACTACAGGTAACTATGCCCCCTCTGGACGCGAAGACCTTTCCGTGACTGGCTGGCAATATCAGGCACTTAAATCTGCCAAGCTCTCCGGCTTGAAATTCGATAAACTGCACGTGGCAATCGACAAGACTGTAAAATATCTCCAGAGCAGACAAACCGCTGACGGAGGCTACGGAACCGCCAATCGCGGGGGGCATTATAACCAATGGGACCTCTCAGGCGTCGGCATCCTCGGCCTACAAACCCTCGGCCATGGCAAGTCATCCGAAATCAAAAAGGGCATCAAATTCGCCCACGAACTATTCGAAAAAGAACCGCCAACTTGGAGCAACGTCAATCTCTATGCTTGGTATTATTACGCTCAGGCCTTCTTCCAAAACGGCGGACCGGAATGGAAATATTGGAATGAAACCGCCCTGCCCGTCATTTTGAAGAACCAAAACAAGGATGGAAGCTGGACGCCTACTTTAACGGCTGCCAAAGGTGGCACTTCCGGTGGAGACGGTATCTACTCCACAGCCCTCTGCACCCTCATGCTGGAAGTCTATTACCGCTATCTGAAGGTAGGCGACCGCGAATCCAGTTCGACTTCTATTTTCACCCCTAGGAAGTAGTCCAAGGCATCACAGCGTTTCGCATTCAGTGACAGTAGCGGCGGCATTAGTTGCCGTCGTTCTTTGGTTCATTCCAGCATTCAGGTGAAACTATTTATGTTTATACGTGCCCATTCGTGGTTTTCATTCCCGGATTAAGACTCAAACCTTCTTGGGCGCGACCACAGCAAATTCCGCCCCCACATCGCGACAGAGCGCGATCAGAGTTTGCTCCGCCAGCGAGGCCGGTTTGCTTTTCAAATGCATCACGACCCACTGCCGTCGCACCCGCCCTTTAATGAGCGGCAGCGCAACAAGCTCCTTTGATTTTATTTCAGCGCGCACCGTCCACGGGGCCACAAGCGCAATTCCAAGTCCCAGTTTGACGAGTTCTTTGATCGCTTCCGTGCTTCCCAGTTCCATGAAGGATTTCGGGCGCACACCCAGCTTCTGGAAGTAGTCATTCACCAACGCGAAAGTGTAACTGTGACGGCTGGAAACAATAAAAGTCTCTGACGCAAGATCGTGCGGCTTGGGCGCTTGCTTGCGCCAGTCGTGCAGCGGGCTGATAAGAAAAACAAGTTCATCCTCAAACAGTGTGTGGCAGGTCAGTCGTGATACATCACGCGGCTTGAGATTGATCGCGAGATCAAGAGAGCCGCTTTCGAGGCGCTCCTGCGTGTCGGGCGTTTCACCGGGCACGACCGTGATGTTGTAAAGTGGGAAGGAATCTTTGAATTCCCGCAGCACTGTCGGAAGAATGAATTGGGACGCAGCAGGCGTGCAGCCGATGCGCAAATGCCCGCGCGGATTCCGGTCGAGCGCACCTAGATTCACCCGGGCCTGCATCATCTGCGCTTGGATGGACTCCGAATGGCGCAGAAGTTCGCGACCATGATGCGTGAGAAACACGCGCTTGCCCTGCCGAAGAAACAATTGGCAGCCGAGATCATCCTCAAGCGCTCGGATAGCGTGACTGATGGCGCTCTGCGTCAGGTGCAGCGCTTTCCCGGCCTGAGTAAAACTGCCCTCGCTGGAGAGAACCGAGAATGCGCGCAGTTGTCGTGAATCAAGTAAGGGGTTCATCTATGAATGAAATTCATGCATTACGAAAAAATAATGTCGAGCATTTTTACATAATATATCGGCATGTGGCACGCGCAATGCATCTGCATGGATGCGTGAAGACTACCCGACGCCCAATTTCGAACCGCAGTTCCGCCCTGCCTGTGGTTCGCATTGGCTTTGTCGCGCTGACAGACTGTGCGCCATTACTTGCGGCGGATGCCCTGAATTTGTTTCAGAAGCACGGCGTCGAGGTTGAACTCAGCCGCGAAGTCGGATGGGCTACCATCCGCGAAAAGATTCTATACCGCCAGCTTGATGCGGCCCATGCCATCGCGGGTCACGCCCTGTCTTTGCGCATGGGGCTTGACGGGCTTTCCTGCAACGCCATCGCACCCTTCGTCTTCAACCTTAACGGCAACGCGATTACCCTTGGCATGGATCTCTGGCATCGTGGAGTGCGAGATGCCGCAACCCTCTACAAACTCATCCGCAGCACCGCACAACGCCTCTATACTTTTGGAGTCGTCGCGCGCTGTTCCTCGCATTATTTCCTCATGCGGCGCTGGCTGCAAAGCGGCGGCACAGATCCTGACCGGGACGTAAGGCTGGTGGTGCTGCCTCCCACGCAAATGGCATCCTCTCTACGCGCCGGTTTGATTGACGGATATTGTGTTGGCGAGCCATGGAACTCCGCCGCCATCGCAACTGGCCGTGGCTGGTGTCCGGCTCTCAGCACCGATCTCGCCCCAGGGCATCCAGAGAAAATTCTGCTGAGCACGGAGGAGTTCGCTGTCGAAAATCCTGATGCGCTCATTCGAGTCGTCCGCGCTCTGGCCGAGGCATCGGCCTGGTGCGACAAGAATGAGAATCGCGCACGAGTTGTCGATCTCCTGCTCGGAAGCGGTCATCTCCGTATTGAGCGCGACATCTTAAAGCTTTCGCTCATAGGCCCCTTCCCCAACGGCACCGGTGGAAATCGCGACGCGACTGACTTTCATATCTTCCACCGTCGCAATGCGAACGAACCTACGCGCGAAAAGTCCGACTGGCTCATCAATGAGTTCCTCATTCATGGACTCATTCCCAACTCACGTCAGTCCGAAGCGCGCAGCACCATGAACAAATGCTGGCGCAGCGACATTTATCATCAGGCTCTCCAATCCCGTAAACCCGCAAGATCAAATAATTCAACTCAACGCCAACCACAGTTAGCCATCCTATGAAACACAATCATCCATCCCCACCATCCATCGCCCGTCGCGAATTCATCCGCAACACAACCAAGGCCCTCGGTGCTGGTGCGCTATTTTCAGGTTTGCCCGCAGGCTGGAGAGGTTCTGCTTTCGCCAGCGATGCTCCTGAAACCGCAGATCTAAAACTGGGTATCATCGCTCTGACTGACTGCTCCAGCATCGTCGTTGCGCATGAGAAAGGCCTGTTTAAAAAATACGGCGTCAACTCCACTGTGGTCAAAGGCGCGAGCTGGGCCGCGATCCGAGACTCGCTCGGCAACGGCGACATTCAAGCGACTCACATGCTTCTGGGAATGCCCATCGCTAGCACGATGGGACTAGGAGGCGCACCGAAAAAGCCGATGATCGCGCCTTGGATCATCAATCGCAATGGACAGGCGATCACACTAAAAAAAGAGCTGGCTGGAAAAGTCGCTGGCGACCCTAAGGCGCTGAAGCCACTCGCCGATGCCGCCAAAGCCGCAGGCTCGCCCATGACTTTTGCGATGACGTTCCCACCGGGCACACATGCCATGTGGCTGCGTTACTGGCTGGCAGCCGGAGGCATTCATCCGGGTGATGCCTCAGGCGGAGGTTCCGACATCTCTCTCATCACCATCCCCCCACCACAGATGGTGGCCAATATGAAGGTCGGGAAAATGGACGGCTTCTGTGTAGGAGAACCCTGGAATGCGCGCTCAGTCGCGGAAGAGATTGGCTTCACCGCCATCACGACGCAAGACATCTGGAAAGATCACCCGGAAAAAGTTTGCGCATTCACGGAAGAATTTGCCTCAAAAAATCCCAAGACAGTCAAGGCAGTGCTGAAGGCGCTTCATGAAGCGAGCGTCTGGCTCGACAAACTCGAGAACCGGGAAGAGCAGGCAAAGATCGTCAGCGCGGCCACTTACATCAACTGCCCGCCTGAGACCATTCTTGGGCGTTTGCAGGGAAAATACATCATGGGCGACGGGCGCAAATTCAAAGACCCCAACTACATGATCTTTAGCGACCGAAACTGCAACTATCCGCAGGCGAAATATGCCAAATGGTGGCTCACGCAATTGCGCCGCTGGGGCTTTACTGAAGGAGCACCGGACTATGCGGGCGTGGCAAAGCAGGTCATGCGCTCTGACATCTACGAGGAAGCCATGAAGGAAATCGGTTACTCCCATGGCGGCAAAAACGAAGACGCGGAGACGCTCTTTGACGGTGTGAAGTTTGATCCTGCGGGCAATCTCGAAGCCTACGCATCAGGATTTGCCGTGAAGAGCCTCAAAGCCTGAAGCGATGAATTTTATGAGCCGCTTCAAACTCGACGGTCTTCTCCTTCCGCTCATTGGTGTGGGTGTGGTGCTGCTCCTTTGGCAGATCATTGCGGGCCATGTCGAAACTCGGAAGGAGAAGGATGCATTCGGCGATACCGTCACGAAAACCGTAAAGAGCGGCGTATCGCCCGACCTGCCCTCCCCTGCGGAAACATGGACAGCGAGCAAGCCCTACATCGTGGCACCGTTTGCGAAACGAGGAGAGCTTGATCAGGGCATTCTCGCTTTCACGATGCTCTCGCTCAGCTTGGTCATGCAGGGCTACGGCATCGCGTTGCTCATCGGCACCCCGCTCGGATTCTGTCTGGGACTGTCGAAGACATTTACCAAGGCAATGGACCCCATCATTCAGGTTCTCCGCCCGGTCTCGCCGCTCGCATGGTTTCCCTTGGGACTCGTGCTTTTCAGTTCTGTGAAAATCATGGACGGCGGAGGCAAAACCGCTTTTGGCGCCTCTGACGCCGCCGCGCTTTTCACCATCGCCATCTGTGCCATGTGGCCCACGGTCATGAATACCGCAGTCGGCGTGCGCGCCGTTCCGCAGGACTACCGGAATGTCGCCAAGGTGCTGAAACTCTCCCGCATGAAAACTCTGTGGAAGGTGCTCGTGCCCGCCACGCTCCCTTACATGTTCACTGGCTTCCGCCTCAGCCTCGGCATCGCGTGGCTCGTGATCGTCGCCGTGGAAATGCTCACTGGCCGCCCCGGCGTCGGCGGTTTCCTCTGGCAGGAATACAACGCCGGTAGCTACTCGCGCATCATTCTCTGCATTCTAAACATCGGAGTCATCGGGCTTGTTCTTGATCGCCTGATGAGCCTCGTAGAAAGCCGTTTCAAAACAGCCTGATTTGACAATATGGCCCTGATCGAACTAAAAAATGCCAGTAAAGGTTACGGGAGCAACGGCTCTCGCAATGAAGTGCTTCACGATGTGAACCTTTCAGTCGAAGAGGGTGAGTTCGTGGTCATCGTAGGATACTCGGGTTCCGGGAAAACGACCTTGGTCAACCTCATCGCTGGCCTTGAAAAAGCGGACCGCGGCGAGGTCCGCTTTGACGGTCAACCCGTGAAAGGTCCCGGCCCAGATCGCTCGCTTGTGTTCCAGAACTACTCGCTTCTCCCCTGGCTCACGGTCACGGAAAATATCGCGCTCGCCGTAGATGCGGTGTTTCCATCATGGACGAAAAATGAGAAGTCAGCTCACATCGAGAAATACATCGCGATGGTCAAGCTCTCCCACGCGGCGCACAAGTTTCCCAAGGAACTCTCAGGAGGCATGAGGCAGAGAGTGTCCGTCGCACGCGCGCTATCGATGGATGCGCGGATGTTGCTGCTCGATGAACCGCTCAGCGCCCTCGACGCCCTGACGCGCGCGACTTTGCAGGATGACATCAGCGAAATCTGGCAGCGCCAACGCAAGACCGTGCTCTGGATCACCAACGATCCCGATGAAGCACTGTTGCTCGCCGACCGCGTCATTCCACTGCTGCCCACTGCACCGGCGACACTCGGAGAAAGCATTCCTGTGAACCTCGAACGACCGCGCGACCGGAAAGCTGTCAATCATGACCCGCGCTTCAAGTCCCTGCGCAACGAACTGATCAACCTGCTGCTCGATGCCAAGGGCAAACAGCGCTCGACCGTCAGTAAGAAATTGTTGCTCCCCGACATCCTTCCCGAGGATCTGAACAACGCGAACAACTTCCGTTTCCTCCTCCGGCGCACTCCACGACGCCGGAACGAGGAGAAGCGCGAAGAAATCGAACTTATCCCATGAGCACCATGAACCCGGCAATGCTCGAAATCTCCCGACTGTGGAAGTCCTTCCCCACACCAGACGGAGGTCAGACTGTCATCGTGAAGGATTTCTCCCTCAAGCTCGCACAAGGAGAATTCGCCACGCTCATCGGTCACTCCGGTTGCGGAAAAAGCACCGTGCTATCTATCGTCGCCGGACTCAGTCAAGCGACCCATGGCGGTGTCATTCTGGCAGGACGTGAAACAGACGAGGCCGGGCCTGATCGCGGCGTTGTATTTCAATCTCCATGCCTTCTCCCTTGGCTGACCGCATTCGAGAACGTGATGCTCGGAGTCAACCAAGTCTATTTCACCGCAAGCAAGATCGAGCGCCGTCAAATCGCGGAATATTATCTCAGCGTCGTCGGCCTAGCCGATGCCCTGCACAAACGTCCGTCCGAACTGTCCCAAGGCATGAGACAGCGCGTCGGAATTGCCCGCGCGTTCGCTTTGCAGCCGAAGATGCTCCTACTAGATGAACCCTTCGGGATGCTGGATGCACTCACGCGCTTTGAGCTTCAGCAGGTGCTGCTGGAACTGTGGCGTCGCTTCCGCATCACCACGCTCATGGTCACGCATGACGTGGATGAAGCGCTTTTCCTTAGCGACCGCGTGGTCATGATGACGAACGGACCGGAGGCCGAGGTCGGCGACATCTTGCGCATCCCGTTTGAGCGTCCGCGTGACCGCAAGCAGATCATGGAAGACCCGCGCTATTACGATCTGCGCGAACACTTGATCACCTTCCTCAATGACCGCTCGCATCTCCGCCCGAGCAACGATCCCGCTTTCAATCCTTCTCCCGACATGGCTGCGGAAATGTCCGCCAGCCGCCTGACAATCCCTGCAACCGCAACATGACCAGACAAAACCACCCCGCGCCCTCCCCTTCGGCGTCAGGACCACCAACCAAAAAACACAACAAGACAACAACATGAAATCACCGCTAATAACACTCATTCTCGGCATCTGTGCCGGCGTAACACTCGCCGGAACTCCCGACAAAACCCCCACACCCGTGCAACCCAAGCCGGCAGCAAACCCGCTATCCTTCTATGATGGACGTTTGGTCTTCGACATCGAGGAACGTCTTCGTTACGAATACCGCGACAACAATTTTGATTTCAACAACAAGGTCAAAACCATCAACGACAGCTCGTTCCTTCTGCAACGCGCTCGTCTCGGAGTGAAATTCGCACCCAGCGATTGGTTCACATTTTATGTTCAAGGCCAGAGCGCCTTTGAATTCGGCGGCGCAAGACCCAAGGTTCCCGGCTTACTCGGCGCGGAAGGAGATAACCAGATAGATCTCTACCAAGCTTATGTGAAGCTCGGCAAAAAAGATTTCAATCTCACCATCGGACGCCAGCTTCTTAGCTTCGGCGACGAACGCCTCGTCGGTGCTTTCGACTGGAACAACCTCGGACGCTCCTTCGACGCGGTGAAACTCCACTACGGCAAAGATACTTGGAGCCTCGACGCTTTCGTCTCTTCGGTCGTCGTGCAAAAGCGCAATGACTTCGATCAAAGCGATCTCTTCGACGGCAACAACACCGGAAGAAATCAAATCTTCAGCGGACTCTATTTCAGCAGCACCGGATTAATTCCCGTGCAGACCACTGATCTCTATGCCTTCGAGCTGCATGAAGACAATGGCGCGGGCGGCACCGACTTCGTCGCCCTCGGCACCCGCATGAAAGCTGATCCGAAAAAACTCGCGGGCTTCGATTACGAAACCGAGATGGTTGTGGAAACCGGCAAGGTCAAAGGCAAAGACCTCGCTGCCTTCGCTGGACATTGGGGCGTCGGCTACAACTGGCTCAAGAGCGCCTGGAAACCGCGTCTCGGCGTCGAATACAATTATGCTACCGGTGACAGCAATCCTGCTGATGGTGATGTGGGCACTTTCCAAAACCTCTTCCCTACCAACCATCCGTTCTACGGCACCGCAGATTTCTTCTCCTGGCAGAACATCCACAACCCTGCCGTCAGTTTCAGCGTGATGCCGACCGACAAGATCAAAGTCAAACTCGACTACCATTTCTTCTGGCTCGCCAATACCAATGACGCCTGGTATCGCGCCAACGGTGTCACTCAGGTGCGCCCGATCAAAGCCACGGCGGACAGTTATGTCGGATCTGAAATTGATCTCAACATGACTTGGAAAGTGACCAAGAACGTCAGCCTCGGGGCGGGTTACAGCCACTTCTTCGACGGCCAATACGCCAAGGCCACAGGTGCGGCGAGCGATGCCAATTTCGCCTACGCGCAAATGTCGATAAAATTCTGATCGCTTTGTTGCCGATGCCTACCACCCCTTTCATTCCCGATAACGCGCCCTTCAGCGGAGAACAGCGCGCTTGGCTGAACGGCTTCCTCGCCGGACTGCTCAGCCACGGGAATGAATCGGCAGTGCCCGCCGCCGCAGAAAAGCGGCCGCTGCTCATCGCCTACGGCAGCCAGAGCGGCAACGCAGAATGTCTGGCCAAAAAGCTGGGCAGGGAAGCAGCGGGCCGGGGCTTCGCGACGCAAGTCGCCAGTCTCGACTCGCTGCAATCCGGCGATCTCGTGAAGCATCAAAATCTGCTTCTCATCACCAGCACCTGGGGCGAAGGCGACATGCCGGATAATGCCGTTTCCTTCTGGGACACCATCAATCAAAACGGCTCGTCTCCGCAACTCGGCGGAGTAAAATATTCCGTGCTCGCTCTCGGAGACAAAAACTACACGGACACTTTTTGCTTGGCCGGCCGCAAGTTCGACGAGCGTCTCGAACAGCTCGGCGCGCAACGGGTGCATCCCCGCGTGGAGTGCGATGTTGAGTTCGATGAACCGGCCAAAGAATGGAGTGACGCAGCACTTGTGGCCTTGCTGGAAGGGAGCGCGGGCGTCTCGCCCGTGCAGACAACATCCACCATCGCCGACCGTTCAGAACCCAAGGAAGAATCAGGCTATTCAAAGAAAAATCCCTTTCCCGCGAAACTCATCGCGAACATCAAGCTCAACAGCGAGCGCTCATCCAAAGACACACGTCACATTGCGTTCTCACTTACTGGTTCCGATTTGAATTACGTAACGGGCGATGCCCTTGGCGTTCGTGTGCAAAATGATCCTGAGTTGGTTAAGAGCGTGATAGCCGCGCATCAGCTTGATGCCGATACGCCCGTCCAGCTTCCGGACGGCGGACTGGCCCCATTGCATGAAGCACTTGGTAATCATTATGAAGTCCGTTCATTGCTCGGTATCAGCCCAGAAAAATCACCGACCCCAGACGAGTTCATAGACTCACTAAAAAAACTTCAGCCTCGCCTGTATTCTATTGCATCGTCATTAAAAGCGCACCCAGATGAAGTGCATCTCTGTGTCGCTGCCGTGCGCTATGAAAAAGACGGCGTGAAGCATCAAGGTGTCGCCTCAACTTTTCTCGCTGACCGTCTCGCCCTCGGAGACACCACCGGCCTGTTCATTCACACGGCCAAACACTTCCGAGTTCCTGCCAACGGAGACACACCAATCATCATGGTCGGCCCGGGCACAGGCATCGCTCCATTTCGTGCGTTCCTCGAAGAACGCCAAGCAACCGGAGCGAAGGGAAAGAACTGGCTGTTCTTCGGCGACCAGAAACGTGATCACGACTTCCTCTATCACGATGAAATCGTCGCGTGGGTCAAGAGCGGTCATCTCACCCGTCTCGACACCGCCTTCTCGCGCGACCAGGAACAAAAAGTATATGTGCAAAACCGGATGACCGACGCCGGGAGCGAACTCTGGCAATGGCTTGAAGAAGGCGCACACTTCTATGTTTGCGGCGATGCCTCGCGCATGGCGAAAGATGTGGATGCCGCGCTGCATCAGATCATCGAAAAGCACGGCAGCAAATCACCCGAGGACGCCGCTGCCTATGTCGCAGAGATGAAAAAATCCAAACGCTACGCTCGCGATGTTTACTAGCCTCCAGAAGTGGAAAATCGGAATGTCAGAGCACTTCGCGGTATTCGCCCGCACGGAGGTCGTCAACTGCATTGATGACTTCAACGATGCAACGACGGATTGTCGGCCAATGGTTGGTGCGAATCACCAGAATGGCAAGCTTTCGTCCCGACAGGCTTTGCTGATAACGAAGGTTCTGGTCGCACGAAATCATGCCCTCAAACCCCGCAGCTTCCGCAGCCCGCAGCAAGGCTCCATTGGCCAGCTCGTTCCAGGCCATTTCTTCGGCAAGCACTATTTCATGTGCTCGCAATCTGCGACGCAGCGGAGCAGGCGTGCAATGATCAAAAAGCAACTTCATGCGGGCACCGGGTGCAGTCTGAGAGGCACATTGGAACGCACTGACAGAAAAATGAGAACAGTGGAAACATGCTCCCGCGTTACGCCGGGATACCAATCAATGAACTCATCAACCGTCGCGCCTGCCTCGAGATTGTCGAACAGGAACGAAATGGGCACCCGCGTATGGTTGAAAGCCCAGACACCACTCAAGCGTTCAGGGTCACGCCAGACCGCAGGACACTCGCTCCAGTCAAACTCCTTCACATTCATGCCATGAGTATTGCACTAGACGAATCAAAGGCAAGCCTCGCGACAGTGCCCGGCAGCAGCGACTTCAATGCCGAGCAGAAGCGCTATCTCGAAGGCTTCTTCGCAGGCGTCGCGGCGCGGGGCGTAGGCTTCGGTGATCTTGCGACTGCGCCAGTAAAGTCAGGCCCCGCTCTTGATGATCTGACTAAGGAGGAGCGCATCAAGCACGACTTGCATCCCTTTGATGCCATTGAACAACTCACGCTGGATGCCCGTTGGAATGCGAAGCCGGAACCGGACTTTGCGTTCCGCTATAAATGGAACGGCCTGTTCTGGCTGAATCCAGTGAAGGACGGCTACATGTGCCGACTGCGAATTCCCGGCGGTGTCGTGAAATCATTCCAGTTGCGCGAACTCGCAGCCATCGCGCGTGAACTCACCACGGGTTACATCCAGATCACCACGCGGAACAATTTCCAAATCCGGCTCATCGAACCCAAGAACTGCCCCGAGGTGCTGCGTCGCATCCAAGGCGTCGGCCTGCACTCGAAAGGCGCAGGCGCGGATAACATCCGTAACATCACGATGAATCCCTGCGCGGGCTACGATCCCTGCGAACTGCTCGATGTGCGCCCACTGGTCAATGAACTCGCCACGGTCATCATCGGGAGTAAGGAATTCTACGATCTGCCGCGCAAGTTTAACATCGCCTATGACGGCGGCGGACTCGTCAGCAGTGTGGAAGACACCAACGACATCGGGGCCAGCGCAGTCGAGATCAAAGAGAACGACCAGGGTATCGAACCCGGCATCTGGTTCCGCATCGCGTTGGGCGGTGTGACGGGACATCAGACTTTCGCCAGCGACTGGGGCGTCATCGTCAAGTCAGCAGAATTGAATCGACTCATGCTCGCGATCCTGCGCGTATTCATTCGAGATGGCGACCGCACCAATCGCAAGAAAGCGCGCTTGAAATATCTCATCGAGAAGCGCGGACACGATGGGTTCCGCGATGATGTAGAAGCGTTGCTTGGTAAAAAACTCACGCGGCTCGCGCCTGATTCGCCCTTGCAGGAAAAGCGCAATTTCTCGCAGCAAGGTCACACCCATGTCGGCGTCTATCCGCAAAAGCAGAAAGGATTGAACTACATCGGTGCCACCGTGCCAGTTGGCCAGATGACCGCGCGGCAGATGGAGCGCATCGCCGACATCGCGGATAGTTACGGCAACGGCGAGATCCGGCTGACGGTCTGGCAGAATTTTATTCTGCCAAATGTGCCGGAAGCCTATGTGCAGACCGCGAGCAAGGCGCTGACAAAGCTCGGCTTCGATACCAAAGAATCACCGCTTAGCAGCGGCTTCGTCGCCTGCACCGGAAATCGCTACTGCAAGTTCGCGGCCACCGACACCAAAGGCCACGCCATCGCCATGATGGACCTCCTAGACAAGCGCGTGAAGCTCGACCGCCCGGTGAACATTCATTTCACCGGCTGCGCCCATTCCTGCGCCCAGCATTTCATGGGTGACATCGGATTGCTCGGCACCAAGGTGAAAAGCGAATCTGGCGAAGGCTATCACATTACCGTAGGCGGTGGCTTCGGCGAGAACCGCAAGATCGGACGGCAAATTTTTAGCGGCGTGCCCTACGAGTCGCTAGGACAGACGCTGGAGACGATGCTCAAGGGCTACCTCGCCCAACGCGACGGACAGGAGACGTTTCATTCTTTCTGCAACCGGCACAGTGTCGGCCAACTTCAAGTCATCTGGTCGAACACCTGATGGCCGCGCTTGAACATCGTGAATCGCTGATAGACTCGCTGCTGGCCGAGCAGTCAAAGATGGGAACTGCGGCCGCGTGTTTCTCGGAATGGCATGACTCGGATCAGGCCGAGCCTTTGCAGTCGCGTTACTATCGCAATCTCATTCCATTCAAAAAACCGGAACGCGGAGAGCAGTATGCCTTTGAGGTGAACCTCGATCAATGCACTGGCTGCAAGGCCTGTGTCACCGCGTGTCACTCTCTCAACGGTCTCGATGACAATGAAAGCTGGCGCGATGTCGGCCTTCTGCTCGGTGACGATTATACGCCTTATCAGCAGACCATTACCAGCGCGTGCCATCACTGCGAAGACCCTGCGTGTGCAAACGGCTGCCCAGTGCTCGCATACGAAAAAGACGCGGACACCGGCATCGTGCGTCACTTGGACGATCAATGTATCGGCTGTTCATACTGTATCCTGAAGTGTCCTTATGATGTGCCGAAGTATAACAACAAACGCGGCATCGTGCGCAAATGCGACATGTGCCAGAGCCGTCTCTCCGCAGGTGAAGCGCCCGCCTGTGTGCAAGCGTGTCCGACGAGTGCCATCGCCATTCGTATTGTCGAATTCGAACCCCGCACGAATCCATCGCGCCCGTTGCTGCCCGGCTTGATCGCATCCGACTACACGCGCCCCACGACACGCTACATCTCATCCAACCCGGTGCCTGATACTGCGGACGCCGCTGATGCCGCCAAGCCGCGCACCGAGCAAGCACACACGCCGCTGGTCGTCATGCTCGTGCTCACGCAATTCGCCACCGGGGCCATTTTATTCGCGCAAAATTCCGTGATGCGCTGGACGGGTTTCATGGCTGCGCTGCTCGGCATTGGCGCGAGCGTGTTGCATCTGGGGCAGCCACTCAAAGCATGGAGATGTTTCCTCGGCTGGCGCAAGTCGTGGCTGAGTCGCGAGATCATGGCCTTTGGTGCATTCGCACCTGCGGCATTCGGCTTTGCCCTGAATCTGATTCCACTTTGGCTCGCAGGCGTGGTCGGACTGACGAGTGTATTTTGTTCCGTGATGGTCTATGTGGATACACGAAGGCCGTTCTGGGCAGCGCGCTGGACTGCACCGCGATTCTTCGGCACCACGCTGCTCACTGGCGTGGCATTTGCCGCATGCTTCGATGCCTCCTTTGCCACGGTGGCGGCGATTCACGGCATGGTAAAACTCGGATGGGAATCGCTCTACCTCAGCAGCGATGATCCGCGTGACCATCGCTCGCACCGGCTATTGCTCGGCCCGCTGCGCGAACTTCATTTTGCTCGCTTCATCACAGGACTGCTCGGCATTTCGCTGATGCTGTCATCGCCCATCGCAGGTTTCATCTGCCTGATGACGGGAGAGTTTTTGGAACGCATCATCTTCTTCCGTGCTGCGGCGGCATGGAAAATGCCCGGAAACGCATGAATATGAAAATACAGTTTCCGGCCATGACCTTTCGCGAGATTGATGGCCCGTTGACGCATGAACTGGTGCGCGAGCCGGGGCGTTTCGGACTGGGCCAGGTGCCGGTGAACCGACGTCCTGTGGCTATCGCGAAATCCATTTGCGGTTTCTGCTCCACTGGCTGCGGATTAAAAATTCATCTCGATGAAAAAGGTCAGGCCATCAATCTCACGGCGGACACGGACTATCCGGTGAACTTGGGCATGGCCTGTCCCAAAGGATGGGAATCGCTGACACCGCTCAGTGCACCGGATCGCGCCGTGGCGCCGCTGCTCGATGGCAAGGAAGTTGACTGGGATACGGCGCTTCAAGTGTTCTGCCGGAAATTTGAGGCAATCATGGATCAGCATGGGCGTGAGTCGGTGGCGTTTCTGAGCACGGGACAAATCATGACGGAGGAAATGGCGTTTCTGGGTGCGCTAGCGAAGTTCGGTATGGGCATGATTCACGGCGATGGCAACACGCGTCAGTGCATGGCTACGGCGGCTATGGCCTACAAGGAATCATTCGGCTTCGATGCGCCGCCATACACCTATGCGGACTTTGAAGAAAGTGATGTGCTGGTCTTCATCGGCGCAAATCCCTGTATTGCCCATCCGATCATGTGGCAGCGTGTCGAGCGCAATCATCATTCACCGGAGATCATCGTCATTGATCCGCGCAAAACGGAAACAGCGATGGCGGCCACACAGCATCTGGCCATCAAACCGAAAGCAGACCTGACGCTGTTCTACTGCCTCGCGAATTGGCTTGTAGCGCACGATAGTTTGAATCAGGATTTTATAAAGGCGCACACGTCGGGCTTTGAAGCCTTTCAGGAATTCGTGAAGGACTATGCGCCGGAGAAATATCTTCTTGAACTCGGCCTGTCGGAGAAACAGTTCGATAAATTCGCCAACTCGATCGCTGCTGGCAAGCGGATTTCATTTTGGTGGACCATGGGCGTGAATCAGGGGCATCAGGCCACACGCACCGCGCAAGCCATCATCAATATCGCCCTGATGACGGGCAACATTGGCCGTCCCGGAACTGGGGCGAACTCCATCACCGGCCAGTGCAATGCGATGGGCTCGCGACTGTTTAGCAACACGACGAACTTGATCGGCGGACATGATTTCACGAACGCGCTGCATCGCGCGAAGGTGGCGGGTGCATTGAACATTCCCGTAGAGCGAATCCCGGACAAGCCGAGCCTTGCTTACGACCAGATCATTCAGGGGATTGAAGACGGGAAGATCAAGGGGCTTTGGATGATCGCCACCAATGCAGCACATTCATGGATCAACCAAAAAAGATTCAAGGAGGCCGCGAAGAAACTCGATTTCTTTGTCGTGCAAGACATGTATTCGACCACGGAGACGGCGCAGTTGGCGCATCTCATCCTGCCTGCTGGCGGCTGGGGCGAGAAGGAAGGCACGTTCATCAACAGCGAGCGACGCATTGGTGTCTCGCACAAGGTCTCACGTGCGCCGGGTCAGGCGCTGGCGGACTTTCATATCTTCAGGCTCATCGCAGAGTATTGGGGCTGTGGCCCGATGTTCCGCGCATGGACATCACCGGAGGCCGTGTTTCAATTGCTGAAGGAAGTCTCGCGCGGTCAGCCATGCGAGATCACGGGCATAGAAGATTATGCCATGATCGAGCACAGCGGAGGCATTCAATGGCCGCTGGTGCAGAAATCAGAAGTCAGAAGTCAGAAGCCAGAACAAGAAAGAAGGTTGTTTGAGGATGGGGGTTTCTTCACTGACGATGGCAAAGCGCGCTTTGTATTTGAAGCTCCATGTGCGCCGCCAGAGATGCCGGATGACGAATTTCCTTTCGTGCTCCTAACAGGTCGCGGATCGTCGACCCAATGGCATACGCAATCACGCACCGGCAAGTCGGCCATTCTGCGTAAGCTTCATACTTCACAACTACAAATCGATTTGCATCCGCTCGACGCCAAAAATCTCGGTGTGCGTGATCGCGAAAAAGTCAGGGTGTCATCGCGTCGCGGCAGCATCACGGCGGAATCGCGACTCACGGCCACGGTGCAACGCGGACAAGTATTTCTTCCCATGCATGATGCCGCAGTGAATCAGCTTACCCTTTCTGTATTCGATCCCGTAAGCCGCCAGCCGTCTTACAAGCACTGCGCAGTGCGGATCGAGGCTGCGGGTTAGTGTAAGTGTAACGCGGGCCTCGGGCCTGCGAGTGTCGGGGGCGTCTCGCCCACGGGGGATTGATGAAGCTTGCGGGGCGAGACGCCCGCAACACACACAGTCGGGACGACCGTGTTACTTCTTAGAGACAGGCGCTTCGAAAAATGAGGCGAACGCGAGTAGGATTGCGGCACACACCACACACGAGTCTGCGACATTGAACGACGGCCACGGATGAGCAAAGGGAACGTGAAGATCGAACTGGAGAAAGTCCACCACGTAGCCGTGCAGCAGGCGGTCGGTGAAGTTTCCGCATACACCGGCCACAAGAAGTGCGATGGCAATCCGGCTGATATTGCCGGGGAAAAGTCCTTTGCGATAGAACCACGAAATCAAGCCCAGAGCAGCCATCGCAACAGCGCCGAAGACATAGTTAGAATATCGACCGCCATTGAACTGGCCGAAGGCGATGCCGGTGTTGGCGACGTGATGTAGGTTAAAGAAATCCGGGATGACCACTTTGCCGGGACCGTTCAGTGTGAAATTACGCACCACCCATATTTTTGTAATCTGGTCGAGGATGTAGAGCGGCAAGCTGAGGAAAAGAAGAAGGCGGGGCATATTGAAGCAAGTAGTTGACGACGTAAGGAGGCACTAATGTTGAAATTGCGCGTTGGAATCCATGATGAAGAAATTAGAGCCTCCTCACGTCGGCTGCTACGATACCGCTTCCTCGCAACGGTCACACAAATCAGCGTGCTTTTGATGTCCGACACTCGGGAGATGCTTCCAGCAGCGACCACACTTCTGATGCGGTGATTCGACGACGACGGCGCTTGGTTCTACTCCCGCTTCACGTTTGATCGTGAGCACAGAGAGGATGAAAAACTCTTCGAGTGTGGCCTGATCGTTGAAGACTGCGTTCGTGAACTTTTCAGTTGGAAGCGTAACTTCGACCGTGGCTTCAAGATTGGAGCCGATACGTTTTTCCTGACGGGCCTTCTCAATGGCCTGCTGGATGACGGAGCGAACCTGCAAGAGTTCTTCAACAGCTGCTGCAACGCCCTCAAAAACGTGGCTGGGGTTGGCACGCTTGAATGCTTCAAGGTGCACACTGTCGTCGTTGTCGAGATGCCCCCATGCTTCGTCAGAAGTAAACACAAGTATTGGAGCCAGCCAGAGACAAAGTGATTCTGTTATTTGATGCATCACTGTTAGCGCTGCATTTCGGCGAAGGCTATTTGTGGAATCGCAATAAAGACGATCTTTGGTTATATCAATGTAAAGAGCACTCAGATCGACCGTGCAGAATTGATTGATCGCCGTGAATACTCCTCTGAAATCATATTTGTCGTATGCTTCCTCACAATCGAGACTCAGATTATGTAGTCGCTCAAGTATCCATTTGTCGAGCAGCGTGAACTTATCCGCGCTCACGGCGTGCTGCTTCACATCGAAGCCATTCAGATTTCCCAACAACACGCGCAATGTGTTGCGGATGCTGCGATAGCTTTTGGTTGCCTGCTCGAAGAGTTCTTCACTGAACGGCACTTCGTTTTGATAGTCCACACTACTCACCCACAAGCGCACGAGGTCGGCGCCGTATTTGTTATAGTAGTGATCAGCGGTCATGGGCTTGGCATTCTTGTTCGTGCCCTGATCGGATTTGGAAACTTTCTTGCCGCTGGTATCGACGACGAAGCCGTGGGTGATGACGGTCTTGTAGGGCGCGGCACCGCGCGCAGCGATGCTGACCATGAGCGAACTCTGGAACCAGCCGCGATGCTGGTCGGTCGCTTCGAGATACATGTCGGCGGGTGCGCCGCCGAGTTCTGGATGACGATCCAAAACAGCGACGTGGCTGCAACCGGAGTCAATCCAAACGTCGAGCGTATCCACGCCGCGCTTCGAGTCGGAGGGCAGGCCGAGCAACTGTGCCCATTCGGCATCGTTCTTCTCGAACCATGCGTTGGTTCCAAGCTTCTCCACGATATCGGCAACTTTGCGTGCAATGTCGGCTTCGAGAATCACGCTGCCGTCCGCTTTATAGAAGACTGGCAATGGCACGCCCCATGTGCGCTGACGTGAGATGCACCAGTCGGGCCGTGACTCGACGGTGCCGTAGATGCGATTGCGGCCCCATGCCGGTAGCCATGTGACTTTGTCGATTTCTGCGAGCGCCCTGTCGCGAAGTTTTTCTACATTGATGAAGAACTGCTCGACTGCGCGGAAGATGATCGGTGTCTTCGAGCGCCAGCAATGCGGATATTGATGCGTGATGTCTTCGTGACCAAGGAGTGCGCCCTTTGATATGAGAAGTTCGATGATGCCTTTGTTGCTCTGGAAGACATGCTTGCCGACGAATTCTGGCAAGCCCACTTCTTCAGTGTAATGGCCTTTGTCATCAACGGGCGATAGGATGTCGAGTCCGTGCTCGCGCCCTGCTTGATAGTCATCCGCGCCATGACCGGGCGCGATGTGGACTGCGCCAGTGCCGGTGTCGGCGGTGACAAAAAGGGTATTGATCACTTTCGACGTGCGCGGCAGAAATGGATGCTGCGCTTCGAGTCCGGCGAACTCTTTGCCTTTCATCACGGCGAGTTCGTTCGCGAGCTTGTAGCCTGTTTTGTTTTCAAATTCATCGACGAGTTGCTTTGCGATGACATAGACATCGGAGTCGCTTTCTGAATTGGTGAATTCACCGACGACGTAATCGAATTCGGGATGCAGCGCGATGGCGAGGTTAGCCGGCAGCGTCCAGGGAGTGGTGGTCCAGATGACTAGGGATGCTCCTTTGAGACTGGCCGGCAGGGGTGCCTGCGCTCCCAGTGCGAAGCTGACATAAACGGCGGGCGAGACTTTATCTTTGTATTCAACTTCCGCTTCTGCAAGCGCAGTGCCTGCGCCGAAGCTCCAGAGCACGGGGCGCTTCATGCGATAGATGAGGTCTTGCTCCACGAACTTCGCGAAGGTGCGGATGATGTCCGCTTCATACGCAGGATCGAGCGTAAGATAGGGCTTCTCCCAGTCGCCGAAGACGCCGAGGCGCTTGAAACTGTTGCGCTGGATGTCGATGTATTTGCGGGCGTATTCCTCGGATTTTTTTCGCACTTCGACGGGACTCAAGCCGGTGCTTTCTTTCACGACGCGAAACTCAATTGGCAGTCCGTGACAGTCCCATCCCGGCACGAACGGCGCGTGATAGCCGAGCATGGTCTTCGACTTCACTACGAGATCTTTGAGAATTTTGTTCAGCGCCGTGCCCATGTGTACATCGCCGTTCGCGAATGGCGGGCCATCATGCAGCACGAATCTCTTTGATCCCCTGCTCTTTTCCTGAATGCGCTGGTAAAGATTTGATGCCTCCCATTTCTTTAAGCGCTCCGGTTCACGCTCCGTGAGGCTGGCGCGCATGGGGAAATCTGTGACCGGCAGGTGCAGCGAATCTTTGTAGGGATTCGGGGCTTCTTTATCTTTTTTATTGTCGCTCATCAGGCTGGGAATGGTGAACGCGGAGCCTAGCGCGTGCATCGCGCCGCGCAAGCTTCACCGCTGATGATCGATCCTGCTGCTTCAGGGCTTGTAGGCCTGAATGGACACGACACGGACTTTTCGGGTCACGACGGAATCTTCTGTGGGAAGATCGGCTTCATCGCCGACTGATTTTCCGATGAGGACTTTCGCGACACCGGAAAGATAGGAGAGAATGCGTTTTTCGACATCGCCATCCCACGCGCCGAGAATGGTATAAGTTTCCCGCAAGCCAGTCTGGATGTCGTCCATTTCCACGATGGTGCCGATGCCGACGCTTTCGGTGGGTGTGCCTGCAAAGTCGGTGCCACGAGCATTACGGAGTTCGCGCTCATATTTGGACTGCATTCGCAGAAGAACGGCCTGCTGCTGACGCGCGCTTTTGTATTCAAAGTTTTCGCGCAAGTCTCCGTATTCGCGGGCGATCTGGATGTCTTTCTTGTTCTGCGGGATTTTGTTTTTGACGAGTTCCTCGAGATCCAGTTTGCGACGTTCGAGGCTTTCCCAAGAAACGATGAGCGCATTATCTTGAGCGGAACTTCCTTCTTCCATGAGCTGCTGCATCTCTGGGCGAGTCTTGATGATGCGACCCATGAGCGAGCGGCGCGTCAATTCATCAAACACTGGCGTGGAAAGCACCCGGCGGGCGAAGATACGCAGTTCGTCTTCATCGGCATCTGCGGCCATTTCTGCGATCAGACCGGCGTCCTCGGCAAAGGCGTCGTGAAGACGGCCTACGCGCTTCGGCCCACCAGCCATGTGATCATTGAGAAGAACGTCAATGATCGCGTTTCCGAGGTCGAGATCAAAAACGCTGACCGCCATGCCGGCGCGCTCACGACAGACCCAGATGAGCAAGTCGGTGCTGAGGCGGCGATTGCGCACGGCTTTCTTTAAATAGTCCGCGAGCACATCGAGTTCGTCATTCGCATCGAGCAGGTCAGCGATTTCTGACACTGCGCGTCCACCGGTTTTGGTGAGGTGCTCGAGAGCTTCCGGCACCCACATACGATCCGGGAAGGCCGCAGGGAACGCCTGATAGACTCTGCCGAGCATGGAAACTGGCAGGCCGTTCACAGCTTCTGCAAGGGAAGAACGAGCATCACGCAGAAGTTCGACCAGAGTGATGGAATTGGCTGGAAGCGTCGCGCCAGAAACAGATTCGACCATTTCATCACGGGCGAGCAGCAGTTGCATGGCTTCTTTGAGATGTAGTTTCCAAGCCTTGCGAACGGTGTCATTGATGTGCTCCAAGGGCACGAGAAGTTCGACCGGGGCGTTCTCGAAGAGGTCGAGGTCTTTGCGCAGGGCGGCAAGGGCATTGAGCTTGCTCTTCATGTCACGAGCGGAGAGCAACGTGGCGACCATGGTGTCGGAAGCCTTCGCTTCTGAATCGCGGAGGACCAGAGATTCGGAGCGCTTAACAGGAACGACAATGTGGCGATGGCTTTTAAGCGCACGCTTGGCGGCGGACCACCATGTTTTATAATTTGCGACGCTGATGACATGCGGCGAGAGCAGTTGCTCAAGCTGATCGACTGAGAGAGTCTTGTTGTGACTGGTCAGCGCCAATGTGACGAGAGCAGCGGGGTTTTCCTGGCTCATCTTGCGAAGTTCATCCAGATCGCCGACTCTACGCGAAATAAAGTGATCGTCTGCCAGCGGCGCGAGCGATCCGGCAGCAAAGGCCAGCTTCATGACGTGGCCGGGCTTACCTTCGAAGTCGATGACCATTTTATCAGCGAGCAAGTCCCACTCACTGACCCTGCCTGCTCCCCAGCTTTTGTGCTGACAGAAAGCGCTAACTGGCAGTAAAGACAATTTTTCACCCTCCGCTTGTGACAGTTTTCCAGCTTTGACCAGTTTTTCGACCTCGGGTATCATGGGACGGTCATCTTATAGAGCGGGGTGCGTGTGGCAAAGGAAATATGGTTTTCTGTCGCGGCGGCTTGGGTAGGGGCGAGTCTGTTTGGAACAAATTGATGCTTTTCATATTGCTGAAACTTGATGTCAGAGTCGTCAAAGCCAGTAGCGTGGAGTTTAGCAGGTTGTTGAAAAGACATGCTCCATCACATAGGATTTTTACTTTGTGTAATCATTGCCGAAATATTGCAATCTGGTTTTGTTATCAGATGCGTGCTCGCGGCGCCAGTTCCGACGAGTTATGAGGTTAGTGATTGGTCAATGTTGAGCGATATATCCCTTTTTGCAGCGCTTACTGGCTCGCGCAGTGCGAGTCCCTCCATGAGCACCCAAATTACAGACGGTTCCTACAATAAAGTAACCCCACGCTTCAGTTTGCCGATCAGCGACTTGGGACAATTTTTTATTTGATCAGGCATCCCCAGGCGCTGACCCATTTGCCCTTGGTGCGCACGATTTTAAATCGCAATCCTGCTTTCTCGCCGGCACGCAGGCAGGCTTGTGACTGTGATTTGAGGATGCCGGAGACAAACACTACGCCATCCAGTTTTACTGCTCGGGCGATTTTTGGAAATGCTTCCTCCAGCACATCGCTGAACAAATTCGCAGCCACACAATCCCAGCGCTCACGCGGCTTCCACTGCAGCACATCAGCTTGTTCGATGACGATTCCATCCGCCTGATTGAGCAGGACATTCTCCCGCGCGATACGGACGGCATGGGCATCATAATCGCATCCCCAGATGCGCTCTGCGCCGAGCTTGGCCGCAGCGATGGCGAGCACGCCGCTGCCAGTGCCAAGATCGAGCATCGTCCATTTTTTTTCTTCGCGTGTCGCTGCAAAATCCACCATGAACCGCAGGACCGTGGCCGTGGTCGCATGATGCCCGGTGCCGAAGGCCATGTGCGGCGGAATGCTGATGAGGCTGCGCCCCGGATATTCTCGCGCCAGTTTTTTTCGCGCAACCAATGTGTGTTCAGCGCAAATGACCAGTCGATCGCGCACCTTCACTGGCGGAGGCAGTTCTGGCAGCATTGCCGCCCAGTTGCGCGATTTCAATTCCCGCACTGTGCCGCCGAACTGTCGCTGTATGGCACGGGCCTCTGCGGCTTTGGCGCAATAAACTTCCACGCGAATCGTTTTGCGACCGGGAATGCTGGTGATGACCGCTGTGCCAGTGCCGCTGAATCGTTCCTCCCAAGCATCCGCCCATTTCACGGCAGAGAGTTTTGACCAGATAAACATGATAGCACCGAAGCGCGGAACATCTCCTCCGTCGAGCCTAACTTCTTACCAGCGTAGTCTTAGTCCGCCGTGAAAAGTATTGACGTCCTCGGCAAAATCTATACCCAAACCGAGATCAAGCACCGAGAGCAGTGCGAAGTAGCTGTTCAACTGGAAGACGTGGTTATTGAGATTATCCGTGGTGGCGAACAACACGCTGGCATCAAGTTCTATTCGATCTGTAGCTGCAAATCTCACCCCAGGCCGTATGTAAACGGCAAACTGGTCAGGATGAAAATCACTAAGCTTGCCGCTGGTGATATCGTAACGAACACCAAGTTCACCGAAAACATGGAAACGTGAGACCACAGGCAGGTAGATGCCGCCCGCCGCCGTGAGTCCTGTCAGACTGAAGTCTTTATTTTTGTTGTCGGTGCCATTCAACCAGTCCACACCAAAGTGAAGGTAGAGCGGCTTGAAGAGCTGGACATTCAATGCGGCTCCAATGCCACTGCTGTTATTCAGCTTCGAGTCATTTTTGAAATCGTTATAGCGATAATCCACCTCGAGAAATCCATAGCTCAACAGCTTGTCGAAACTGGAACTGGAACTGGAACTGGTGACGGCTGACATCCCCTGACTGGCCCCGCTATAGGCTTGCGGGGCAGCGCTATAGGGATCAGTGGGATATTGATACTGATAGTTTTGCCCGTGAATCACGGTAACAAAGATCAGGCTACAGTAGAGCGGGAATAGTTTTTTCATGACCGCTTAATTTAGAATTATTGATTATTTGGTTATCTAAACATAATTTCAAAAATTACGCCGTTTGCAAGCTATTTCTTTGAAAAACCGTAATTTCCGCGTTCCCTCCCGATTGTTGTATTTTCCTACGCAGCTTCAAAATCCTGGCCGATGAGTCCTTTCGTCGCATTGACCAGCCGCCCTGAAGCATCTATTTGAATTCATGGCTGAAGTCCCCTCTACCCGCAGCATGGAACCCGGTGCCATCGCGCCAGACTTCTCGCTGCCCGACGGAAATGGCCAAATTCTCAGGCGCGATGAAGTGCGCGGACCGAAGGGTCTGATCGTCGCATTTCTCTGCAATCATTGTCCCTTCGTGATTCATCTCGCCAAGGAACTCGGCATTTTCGCCGCGACCTGCGAGGCCAAAGGCATCGGCTTTGTCGGGATCAACTCCAATGACATCGCGCGATACCCCGCCGACAGCCCGGACAAGATGATCGAGATGGCAAAAATTCACGACTGGATCTTTCCGTATCTTTTGGACGAAACCCAATCCGTCGCCCAAGCCTATCACGCAGCCTGCACGCCAGATTTTTATTTGTTCGATGCTGATCTTAAGCTGACTTACTGCGGCCAGTTCGATGATTCCCGTCCGAGGAACGGCAAGCCCGTGAACGGAACCGATCTTCGTCTTGCCGTTCAAGCCATACTTGATCACAATCCGCCACTGTCCCCGCAACGACCGAGCACGGGTTGCAATATCAAATGGAGACCCGGCAACGAGCCGGAGTGGTTCCGCATTTGAACCCCTTCATTACAACTGCGACACACGCATCGTTCGCCTTGCGACGTTATTAATCACAGCCGCATCACGCACGATCACTCCAACTACCCGCAAGGAGTTCAATCAATCGCCCGTATGATGAAGCCCTCAGAATATTCCATGATCAAAAAATCCATGAACCGCTTTAATAAGTTTCTCTCTACCTTAGCCATCTCAGGATTCCTGGCCTGCTTCTCCGTCACCTCCTCCGCGAAAGATATTGGGCGCGGCGCTGAATCAGACTCCATTGACCGGGCGGTAGCGACAGTCTATCCCGCGCTCGTGAGAATCGCCGTCGTGATGGAAGAAGGCGAAGATGGACGGATGAAAAAGCTGCAAGGCGTCGGTAGCGGCTCGATCATTTCCGCTGACGGATATGTGCTGACGAATCATCACGTCGCGGGACATGGAACACGATTTATGGTCAGACTTTCTAATCGTGAAGATGTGGACGCGACACTCGTGGGCACGGATGCGCTGGCTGATTTGGCGGTCATCAAGCTCGACCTCGCCACGCGGCGAAATCCCGGCGAACCTCTTCCAGTAGCGAAGTTCGGTGACTCCGACAAGCTCAAGGTCGGCGACGTGGTGCTGGCGATGGGTAGCCCAGGCGGACTATCACAATCCGTGACCAAAGGAATCGTGGCCAACACCGAAATGATCGCTCCGAAAAACATGGGCGGCCTCACGCTTGATGGAGAAAGAATCGGTGAGCTGGTTCGCTGGATCGGGCATGATGCGGTAATTTTTGGCGGAAACAGCGGCGGCCCGCTCGTCAATCTCGACGGGGAAATCATTGGCGTGAATGAAGTTGGCATCGCAAGCCTAGGCGGAGCAATCCCGTCGAATCTCGCTAAGAAAGTGAGCGCGGAACTCATCGCCAAAGGCAGTGTGACGCGGAGCTGGATCGGGCTGGAAGTGCAGCCCCTGCTGCGCGGCATGACGAAGGAGCGCGGCGTGCTAGTCTCGGGCGTGCTTAAGGGTAGTCCCGCCGATCAGGCCGGAATGAAGCACGGAGATTTCGTCATTGAATTCAACGGACAACCCGTGACGGATTGCTGGGTGGAAGAAGACCTTCCTGTCTTTAACGCGATGGTGCTTAACACACCTGTCGGAACTAAGATCCAGATCAAAGGATTGCGCGATGGTCAGCCGCAAAACTGGGAAGTGACAACATTGGAACGCTCTCCTAATCAAGGGCGTGAAGCCGAATTACGCGGCTGGGGACTGACAGCTTCCAATCTCACTCGACTGTCTGCGCTCGAACGTCGTCGCAAGGACACCAGCGGCGTGCTCGTGCATTCCATCAAAAGCGGCGGCCCCTGCGCCGAAGCCAAACCTCCCCTGCTGTCGGGCGATGTGATCACTGCCTTTAATCAAACCACCATCAGTGATGTCGCCTCTCTCGATGCAGCCTCAAAAAAATTCGTCAGTGAAGTCACTTCACCGAAACGGGCGAGCGTAGCCTTCAGCCGGGGGCGTCAGGACTTAATCACGGTTATCAAGATTGGTCCTGAACCTGCCGAGCAAAATCCGAAGCAAGCTGAGAAAGCATGGCTGGGTGCCAGCATTCAAGTTCTTATTCCAGAACTCGCGGATGCCTTGAGCGTCACGGGCAAGAAAGGTGTGCGCGTGACCAGCGTGGCTCCCGGTTCGCCTGCATCGAAGGCAGACATCAAGCCTGGCGATCTTTTATTCAAAGCAGACGGACAGGTGATCAGCACCAGCCGGCCCGAAGATCAGGAGGCCTTCGAGACTCTTATCCGCGCTCATGAAGTAGGCGGTGAGATCACCTTCGATGGCCTGCGCGAAGGTCAGCCCGTGAAACTCTCCGCCACACTTGGACGGCGGCCCTCGGACGAAGCGGAAGTTGCGCAAGTGAAGGACGAGCGGTTTGAGTTCACTGCGTGCAATCTTTCATCAACTCAACGCATGGCACGGGAGCTTGATGAGGACAATCGTGGGGTGCTCGTGGAGAAAGTGACAGCCAGCGGATGGGCGGCACTCGCTGGTCTGCGCAATGGAGACGTTCTCATCTCGATTGATGGCGAACCTTTGTCAGAGATTGACACCCTCAGGCGCAAGCTTGATCAACTGGCGGAAGCTAAGCCGCGGCGCACGGTCTTTCTTGTCCAACGCGGCATCCACAATTTATATCTCGAGGTAGAACCTAAGTGGCAGTGACCGACCACAACCTTTTTATACATTGATTCAAAACAGAAACCTATCATGAAAATCCAAATAAAAGCCCTCCTAATCACACTCGCACTCACTGCGGCCTCAGCCTTCGCGTCATCGGAAGAAATGAAAGCCAAGGCCAAAAAAATTCTCGCGGACAATCAGGATGCCGTGGTCTGGCTCTCGGTCATTTCCAAGCAAGAAGTCAAAGCCGAGGGGGATGCGGCGGCGTCAGTGCGCATGCCAGATTCAGCCAATACCAAGGATGAAAAGATGGAGGCCCTCGGCACGGTGATCAACTCCGCCGGCACCATCGTGACATCGCTCAGCAGCATCTCTGGTGCAGGTCAGCTCGACGGAAGAGAGGTCGATACTCCGAAGGGGAAAGTTAAGTTCAGAGTGAAATCCGAATTCAAGGAAATCAAAGTGAGCCTGGCGGATGGCACGGAATTGCCCGCCATGATGGTGCTGAAAGATGCCGACCTCGACCTCGCCTTCATCCAAGTGCTCATGGACAGCCCGGAGGCGAAGGGCGTCAACTTGAAGGCCGTGGATTTGTCAAACAATGCTGAGGGTAGCGTTCTCGATGACGTTATCTCGATCTCGCGCATGAATGCCGAACTGAGCCGTCTCCCCATCGTATTTACCGGGGAACTGCTCGGAGTGGTGAAAAAGCCCCGTGAATATTATCTAGCGCCCTCACCTTCCAGAGGCGTTCCAGTATTCCTGTCTGATGGAAAGGCCCTGGGCATTTCACTCATCCTGAAATCCACCGCCGCCCTCAAGGCAGGCTCCCAATCCATGCAGGCGCAAAGCGTCATTCTTCCCGCAAAAGATGTGCTCAAGATTGCCAGCCAGATCAATCCTGTATTCGCCCCGACTCCAGCAAAAACCGATGAGAAAAAAGCGGTTGAGTGACTGAGAACAAGGCGGTATCACGAGCGAAAGCAGGCCTTTGACGCTAGGAACGGCGCGTTTCTAACTGCCGTCATTACCCTGGCGTGCTTCCGGAAAATCGAAGCTGTGAGCCTAGCGACACAAGCATGATGAGAGGTGCCGCTATCGCGAAGGTAGTATCGGTCGGCGGTTAGAAACGCGCCGTTCCTTGATATGATGTGCGGGCTGAAGGCCCGCGCTCCGGTCGGTCAACCATCAGCTTCTCTTCCAAGTATCACTTACGATTCATTCCTTGGATTGAATTTGGAAGTTTTTGCTAACTGCTCCCAAAGCTCTTTCTCCTCTGTCGTAATTGACTCAGGAATTAGGACTCGCACGATTGCGTAAAGATCGCCCCGGCTTTTGTCCTCGCGCGGGAGGCCCAGTCCGCGCATCCGCAGCTTGCTGCCCGACTCTGTGCCGGGCTTAACCTTCAGTGTGGTCGCGCCATCGAGCGCAGGAATTTTTACCTGCACGCCGAGCACCGCCTCCCAAGGCGCGAGATCAAGATCATAATACAAATCCGTCTCCTTCACGCTGAACTCAGGATGCTGCGCCAGCCTCACGCGCAGAAAAAGATCGCCCGTCGCACCGCCGCCGAAACCCGGCTCCCCTTGTCCGGCCAGCCGGATACGCTGCCCCTCATGCACACCGGGCGGAATGCGAACCTGATAAGTGTCCGTGCGGTCCGCGCCGCCTTGACCATCGGGTCGCCGCAGCGTCACTTTGCGAGGTGATCCACTCAAGACTTCTTCCAGCGTAACGAGAATGTCAGCTTCCACGTCCTGACCTTTTTGGGCAAAGCCCTGTCCTCTTGCGCGACCTGACGGCTGCTGCGCGGAACCAAAGCCACCTCCACGACCACCGAAATATGTCTCAAAGAAATCGCTGAACCCGGTGCCATCGAATTCAAACGAAGCCCCCGCACTCTGCGGCCCAGTCCGTCCTCGACGGAAGCCGCCCTGTGGTGGCGCGGCATATCCGCCCTGCTCCCAATTCGCGCCCAGCTCATCATAGCGACGCCGCTTCTCGGGATCACCCAGCACTTCATAGGCTTCGTTGATCGTTTTGAATTTCTCTTCCGCCTTGGCCTTGTCGGTTGTGGCCACATCGGGATGGTGAACCCGCGCAAGTTTGCGGAATGCTTTTTTGATGTCATCCGCCGTGGCAGTGCGGGTCACTCCTAGCGTCTGGTAATAGTCTTGAAATTTTACTGCCATGTTGAATCGAACCTAGCACACTCACGTGAATATGCGCCTCGGACAAATGCTTCACATCAATTTCTCACGCCAAGTGATATTTGCCCTGTGAAAAATAGAAGCGGCGATGCCAAACAGACACCACCGCTTCAAGATTGAGATGCTAAATCTCGTGTTAATTGGACGCCAATGCTTCGGAAAAGTGACTGAGATGGCTCTTGATAACTGGCAAGGTTTTGCCCGCCCATTCATTAAATTAATAGTGGTCAAAGTGTTTTGGGGTCATTACCCCATAGCATCAATTCCTTTTATACGTCATTTTTTTCATGTCACGGAAATCAAATTCCATCTCGCAATACAATACAAATTTTAATCAGTGCGCCCTGTATATGTCATGGCAATGTCCAACTGATAAGTGCGAGTTAAACTGCGCTCACAACGGCAGTGAATCATGCCTCCGCAACCTGCTGACCGACCAGGGAATTGCACCGCGATATTTAAGTTTGGGTGTGCTCCAGGGCGTGAAGCATCTCTATCATCCGCACGATCTTCCTCCGTGCATCCATGGTAACGGAAATATTAACTGGCATCACGCAGAGAAAGACCTGGCAGACTAGCTTCGGCCCCATTCTATAAAATCGTCGTCTGCACGCTGCTCTCAATGATGCCGGAGGCGATGGCGTAGCGGATGAGGCCTGCGGTGTCGTGGATGTTGAGCTTCTCCATCATTTTCTTCCAATGCTTACCGACGGCGTCCTCACCGACACACGTGTGATAATTTTGCTCAACTCCCTCGCCCATAGGACGGAACTCGCCACCACTGTGCAGAAGCCCCAGTCGTTGCCGCTCAGCGGCACGGTGGAGAATGCCTGCTGAAGAAACGGGACGTAGATCACGGCTGCTTGAAGGGCCAGCGACAGGCCGATGGCAACCCACAGCCAGCCGTTGCGGAAGAGGCCAATGAAGGCGCTTTGTTCGTCGGAGCGGGCGTTGAAGACATCGAACATGCTGGCGATCACGATCGTCGTGAAAGTCATCGTTTGAGCGTAACGGAGCGAACCTGTGCCTTCGATGAAGCCACCTGGAAGACAGGCATCCAGGACGAACAACGCACCCGCAGCCATGACCGCGCCGACGAAGACGATACCGGACCACATGCGGCCCGTGATGATACCTTCTGCGCGTGGTCGCGGCGGCAGCTTCATGAGGCCAGCGTCGGCGGGGTCGATGCCAAGCGCGAGGGCGGGTGCTCCGTCGGTGACAAGATTGATCCACAAGATCTGAGTGGCGAGCAAGGGCAGGACCAGGCCGCTGCCAGCGCCATGGAGGCCGATGGACTTCGCAAATACAACGCCAAAGAACATGGTCATCACTTCGCCGATGTTTGAGGAGAGCAGGTAGCGGAGAAATTTCCGGATGTTAGCGAAGATGGCTCGCCCCTCATCGACGGCGGCAACGATGGTGGCGTAGTTATCGTCCGTGAGCACGATGTCGGCGGCCTCTTTGGAAACATCGGTGCCGCTGCGGCCCATCGCCACGCCGATGTCAGCGGTCTTCAAGGCGGGTGCGTCATTCACGCCGTCGCCCGTCATCGCGACGGTCGCGCCGCTGCGTTGCAGTGCCTGCACGATGCGCAGCTTGTGTTCGGGATTGACGCGTGCATATACGGAGACTTCGCGCACGGTTTGTTCGAGTTGCGCATCGGTTTGCTTCTCCAGTTCATCACCGCTGATGACGCGTCCATCGGGAGCGATGCCGAGTTCTTTGGCGATGACGACGGCGGTTTTTGGATGATCGCCGGTGATCATGATGGGGCGAATGCCCGCGCCGAGGGCTTGGGCAACGGCTTGCTTTGCTTCGTCGCGTGGTGGGTCGATCATGCCGATCAAACCGATGAAGATGAGTTCCTGTTCGAGGTCTTCATCCACGTCGTCGTGCTTCAGGGCATCGGCAGGCAGCTCGCGTGCGGCGACGGCCAGCGTGCGCAGTGCTTCACCCGCGAGACCTTCGTTCAAAGCCATGATTTCCGCGCGTCGGGCGTCGGTGAGTTCACGTCGTTCATCACCGACACGCTCGCGCTTGCACTTCGCGATGAGCACGTTCGGCGCGCCTTTGGTGAAGACGAGCAGGCGCTCCTGCTCGGCATCGCTGTGAACGGTGGACATCAGTTTGCGCTCGGATGAGAAAGGAACTTCGCCTACGCGCTCGAAGCGTTCGTTGAGCTTGTGTGGTTCCAGTCCAGCCTTGCGCGCGGCGGTGATGAGCGCGCCTTCGGTGGGATCGCCATGCACATGCCACAAGCCATTCTCTTCATGCAACTCTGCGTTGTTTGCATGGTGGGCAATGGTGAGTGCTCGCTCCAGTTCGATGCGGATCGCGCCTTCCAGCTTTGATCCATCGGCCACTTTCACTTCACCTTCAGGCGCGTAGCCTGTGCCCATAAAGTCAATGCGACCGCTCGCGGTGATCACGGAGCGCACAGTCATTTCGTTCTTGGTGAGCGTTCCAGTCTTGTCTGAGGCGATGACGTTCGCTGAACCAAGGGTCTCCACTGCCGCGAGGTGGCGGACGATGGCGTTGCGCTTCGCCATGCGTTGCACACCGAGCGCGAGCACCGCAGTGACCATCGCGGGCAAGCCCTCAGGCACAGCCGAGACCGCCAGCGCGACGCCAAGGATGAGCACATCAAAAACGGCTGAGAATCCGCGCACATCCTCCAGGAAGATGATGGTGGCGATCATCACCACAGCGATGATGATCACGATCAGCGCGAGCCGTTTGCCGACGCGGTCGAGTTCCTTCTGCAACGGCGTGGTCTCTTCCGGCGTGGCTTCCAGCATCCCCGCGATGCGGCCCATCTCGGTCTGCATTCCCGTGGCGGTGACGATGGCTTTGCCGCGCCCGTAAGTCACCGAGGTGCCGCTGAAAATCATGTTGAGCCGGTCACCGAGGCCGGCTTCACCATTGATCGCGGCGAGTTCTTTCGACACTGGCAGGCTCTCGCCCGTGAGTGCCGACTCGGCGGTTTGCAGCGCGGTGGAGTGAATCAATCTCGCATCCGCAGGAATGGTGTCGCCTTCCTCGATGAGAATGAGATCACCCGTCACGATCTCCGCGCCAGGAACTTCCATGTGCTCGCCATCACGAATCACTTTTGCCCGCGTCGCTGCCATCTGCCGCAAAGCCGCCACCGCTGAAGCTGCGCGCGAGCTTTGCAGGTAGCCGATGATCGCATTGAGCAACACCACGGCAAAGATCGCCATGGACTCATAGGGCAATAAAGATTTGCGCTCGATCACCCACAGTGTGGCCGAGATCGCCGTGGCGACGAGCAGCACGATTACCAGCACATCTTCAAACTGCGCGAGAAACTTCCGCCATGCGGGCACCTGTTTCTTGGCTGTGAGTTCATTGGGTCCCTGTGCGGCGAGTCGCGCCACGGCCTCTGCTTTGGTCAGACCACGCTGCGCGTCCGTGTGCTGCTCGGCGATGATTGAATCGGTAGATCGTTGGTAGGCTTCCATGGGGACGGTGAGCCTCAGTGATCCTGTGTAAGTCGCGACCGCTTCGTCCATTGTTCCAACAATACTATCGTTACGGTGAGCGTGATCGGTCCGAGAACAAAGCCGCACGGACCGAATAGCATCAACCCTCCAATGACGGACATGAATGCGAGGACGGTGTGAAGCTTGAGCTTGTTCCCAACGAGCACGGGACGCAGCAAATTGTCGATGGTCCCAACGACGAGCGCACCCCACAGCGTGAGGATCAAGGCCTTTCCCCAACTCCCCTCCAGCGCGAGAAACAAGGCTGCCGGCACCCAAACAACGAACGCACCGAGCACTGGCACGATGGCGAGAAAGGCCATGACCACGCCCCACAGCAACGGAGCGGGAAGGCCGAGCCACCAGAACATCAATCCACCGAGTAAGCCTTGAATGGCTGACACGGCGAGCGTCCCGTAGATGGTGGCATGAATCGTGTCAGCGACGCGAGTGAAGAGGTCAATCATGACCTCACGAGGCAATGGCGAGAGCGCGCGCAGGGAGTTCAGTGCGGTATGACGATCTCGCAGGAAGAAGAACAGCAAGTAGAAGACCAGACAGAAGTTGATGACTTGATAAACCGAGCCTTTCACGATGCTTCCCGCCGCCATGCTCAACCAAGCGGCAACACTCTTCACGGTGCCCGGTAAATCCAAGTGATCTTCGAATGCCTTCGCCATCGAACCGAACCGTGGCTGCGCCTCCAAGGCGTGTCGCCACTCGCCTGACGCGACTTTGTCAGCCACGAGGTCCGCACCACTTGCGGCCTGCAAGGTCAGTCGTTGAACCACGAAGGTCATCGGCACGACGACGATCAACGCGATCACCAACACGGCAATCAGAGCCGCGACATTGGGGTGGTGCGTCTTAGATTCCAGCCATCGTTGCAACGGCGTAAACAACACGGCCAACGTCAATGCCCACACCACCGCGGAAAGGAATGGAGCGGCGATCAAGTAACAGACAAAGCCAGCGATTCCAGTGGCCAGCATCAAGACAAGCGTCTGCGTGTGGGAGCGAGAACCCCAGTTATGTGCTGCATCCTTTAGATCATCCATGCGGCAAGACATCAGTAGGGTTTGAGACGCGTTCTTCGAACCAAGTTATATAATAGTAACCTGCACGCTGCTCTCAATGATGCCAGCCGCGATGGCGTAGCGAGTGAGGCCTGCGGTGTCGTGGATGTTCAGCTTCTCCATCACGTTCTGACGATGCTTCTCTACTGTCTTCACACTGATATGGAGTTCCAGCGCGGTTTCCTTGTTGGCCTTGCCTTCTGCGATGAGCTGGAGCACTTCCATTTCCCGCGAGCTTAATTTGCCAGCGTCTTTCTTTGTGCGCAGATCGCCTCGAATATACGCTTTCTTCTGATGGTGGTCGAGACGCTTTGATATCTCAGGACTGAAAAAATCATTCCCTTCGTGGACGATCCGGATCGCTTTCGGAAGTATGTGGGCTGCGGTCTGTTTGACGAGATAGCCCGAGGCACCAATGGCGATTACCATGCCGACGTAAGCGTCGTCTGAGTGCGCTGAAAGAATTAATACCTTGGTTTCAGGGTGCGCCTGAAGAATTTGCCGTGTGGCCTCCATGCCATTGAGCATTGGCATCGCAATATCCATTACTACCACGTCGGGTAAAAGTTTGTGAACCATATTCACCGCTTCACGGCCATTCTCTGCTTCTCCGACGACTTTGATGTCGTCTTCCAATTTCAGCAACGCCCGCAATCCCTCGCGGACAATCATGTGGTCTTCAGCCAGCAGAACGGTGATTGGTTTCATGGCATTGGAGTCTAGTTACGCGTGATTAATTTGCTGTGCGTTTCTTGGTATCGATGCTACCCAGCGGAATATGCACGCGGATCGTGGTCTCTGCATCTGATACCGATTCAACGCCAAACGTGCCGTCGATTTTCTCCACTCGCTCCTTTACGCCCAGCAGACCGGAACGCTCGCGACCTGCGGTGAACACCCGGTTGGAATCTGCCGGTTCCTCAGTTCGCTTGATCAGCGTATCGTGCAATTCATTCGGATCGGCTCTGGCCACCCGTGCAGCACGATGAGTCATTTCAATGTGAGTATTGGCCTCTGTAAAAAACATCGCTGCTCGATTGATCAATACTTCACGCTTGCTCGTAGCCATGCCCGGCGACACCAATGCGTCCAATGCATGACGGTGGATTTTGGCCATATCGAGCGTCTCCAAACCCATGGCCACAGCTTGGCTGCCAAAATCATGCGCAGCCTGCAAGCCCATCTCCGGTCCCTGCTCAAAACGAGTTCTCAATGCGGCCAGATACCGTCCTGCCAACACTTTCAACTTAGTTTCATTCATGATAGCTTGCCGACGCATACCTGATTAATAATGCTGTTGAGTGCCAGAAGCTGCGTCATTGGTGGAGGAGCATCATCCATTCTATGAGCGCAAGACATGGGGTATAACCCCACCTTCACCCCAGCAGATTCGGCATGGCAATACAGTAGGGTTTTACCCCATAGCGAAAAACGGAGATGGAACCTAGCATCGACCCATGAACACACTCGAAGTCAAAGGCGACTGGAACATCATCAAGGGGAATCTCAAACAAAAATGGGCCAAGCTCACAGATGACGATCTCCAATACATCGACGGGAAAAAAGATGAGTTGCTGGGGCGCATCCAGAAGCGCACGGGTGCCAGCCGTGAAGCCGTGGAGGAAGCCATCAAAGATTACCGTGACGCCCTATCCATTTCGGCTACACCCAGTAAATAACGGCAAGCAAATTTTCAACATTCAAACAAACACACTCATGAAAACTAAACAAAAACGTCTCATCCTTCTCCTTCTGGCTTCCGCATTATTGACCATTGCAGGCACAAGTTGCAACACCGTCCGCGGCGTCGGGCGGGATGTCTCAAGAACTGGCGATCATATTGTGAATGCCACGAGGTGATCACCAGCCAGATAAAGGCAACTCTTGTTGCGCTTACTGAAAGTAGCTGAATTTCCGTTTACATCTTCCAAAGCTAAAACCAAACAAACCGAAAGGATCTAACCATATGTTAATGACAATCGTAACCATACTCATCGTTCTCTGGCTGCTCGGACTTGTAACAGGTTCTACCATGGGTGGACTCATCCATATCCTTCTCGTGATTGCCATCATCGTCATTCTGGTCAGAATCATCCAAGGACGACGTGTCTTATAGTCCCTTCTCCTACAACCTCTGAATCAGAATGAAATCCACTACTATTCCAGGAGTCATCCTAATCGTCATCGGCCTTGTTGCCTTTGCGTATCAAGGCATCACCTACACCACCACGGAAAAGGCCATTGATCTTGGCCCGATTCAGGTGACTGCCGAGAAGACGCACACCTTCCCCTTGCCCCCAATCGTTGGCGGGATCGCACTTGTGGGCGGCATCCTGCTGCTTCTCAAAGGAAACAAAACGGCTTGAACCCTCATTCCAAAATCAACACCTGTATAAAACTATGAACTTCACTAAAAACATCGGCATGTTGGTGCTCGCGATCTATCTGATTATTGTCGGACTCAGTGGAGCCTTCGGCTTCAACCTTGGTCAGCTCAGCATCATTGTGCCGATTCTGGCCATAGCCGCTGGCATCTTGATCCTCCTCGGCAAATAACGGGCGCTAAGCCCATGCATTAGGATATAGCGGGCGGACGCGCTTTGTTTCTTCGCGCACTCCGATCAATACAAGAGAGTATCACTCCGAAGATTAAGAAGACGAGCATTGAACTCCAGAAGATGTAGAGCCATTTCCAGACGCCATCGGTGAAGCCGTAAGAATGCAGACCAACGCCGAGCTGGTTGGTGCCGAACCAGGAAAAAACAGTGATCATGCCGAGCACCACGCAGCAGCAGTGGAATCCTGCTTCTTTCACATAGCCGCCGAGCCGCGCATGAAGAATCACGAGATTCATTAGCACAATCATCAGCGCTCCGTTTTCCTTAGGGTCCCAACCCCAGAAGCGGCCCCATGCGTAGTTCGCCCAGATGCCGCCCAGCACCGTGCCGACCAGTGAGAGAAACAATCCGGCCATAACAAATCCATAGGCAATGCGCGTCACATCTCGTGCAATAGCATCTCCGGCTTTGGCGATTCCAAAAAGACGCTGGATGAAATAGATCAGTGAGAAGATACACGCGACCATGCCGGCGGCGTAACCGAGGTTGATGCATGGCACATGGGTGGAGAGCCAGAAGTTCGTGATCAGCACTGCCTGAAGCTGCTCCATCGTATCCCGTGCTTCAAAGCTCATGAAACGGTTGGAGAGATACATCCCAGCAGTGCCCGCGATGCAGGCCACGGCCAGCGCGAGTCCTTTGCGAGTCACCCATTCTGCGAGCAGACCGAACAACACCGCCGTGGCAGTGATGAAGAGAATGGTCTCATAAAGCGTGGTGATAGGTGGGCGGCCCATGATGATGCAGCGGATGACAATGCCGATCACGGCATAAGCTTCGCCGATGATCATGAGTAACGTGCATATCCGAACACACCATTTGCCCCAGCCGCTCACGGGCGCGACCCAACTCAGCGCGAGAGCCAGTAGCCCGAAGATGAAATAGACGAGGGCGTAATAAAAATAATCTGATTTGTGATAGCTAACCTCTAGCGTCACATGATTAGACTCGACACGCACGGTGCTGGTTTCAGCTTCAAGAACGGGCTTAGCGCGTGCGGCGGCGATATTGGTGAAGTGATTATGCACAGCGCTCAGCTTTGTCTTAAATGCCGCGCCATCCGTGGTCACGGCGAGTTCGCCGTAGCGCGATAGATTGTCATAATCCTCAGCCGTGACTTCCTCTCCCTGCAAGGCAGACTGAATGATGGAGCCAGGCCCGTGCCAGATTTCGACATTCCTGTCCACAGGAGGAAAGATGCTCAGTAAGGTTTCAGGGTTGTCGCTCATGCCCGCACCCATGCGCGTGCGGAACCAGAGCACTCCAAGCCAAGGATTGCCCATCGGTGCACCAGCTTCGGGGTGGGTCTTGAGGTGCGCGACGAGTTTCGGCAGGAACAACGCCAGCTTCCCGTCGCTCTTCTGCCAATCAGTCGCGAGTTCAGCAGGCAGCGTTTTTTCTTGATCACCAAAAGGCGCACGCGCGAAATCCATGTGACTGAGGATCATCGCCAGCAAGCCGAAGTCGGAACCAAGTTTCGCCATCGCGCGTTGCTCGGGACTGCGATCCTTCGCGGGAATTTCACCAAGCTCTTTCATCTGCTTCAAAATCGCGTTCTGCGCTGGAACCATCTCGTTAAAGGAATAGCGATCTCGCTTCTCCTTGCCTGCCAAGCCTAGCGCAATCACGGTGTCGGAGTTGTCCACAACGAGCACACGTAAATCCTTGGCCAATTGCGGTTTGAACCAGCAGACTGTCAGCCACTCGATGGCTGAGAGTTTTATTGAATCGCCTTTGGCATCAAGCGCAGGTTTACTAGTCGTGGGATCAGTCAGTGGCTGGGGGGCGGGTATTCCTAATAATTTACTGAAAAATCCGCCGCCTATACTGCCAGTGTCAGTGACAGCAATGCTTTGCTTGCCAGAGAATCGCAGCAACATGATTCGTGCGACGGTGTCCAGTGGCTTGATGCGCCCAGACTCCTGCACAGGCAGAGTGCGGAACATTGCCACCACTTCGGGATCGCGCAGCACATCGAGATTGATCTCTGGCTTCGCTTTGTCCTGTGCCAAAAGCACGGACGAGACCGTGAGAAGTAATGTCGGTATGAGGAATCGGAAAAGTTTCATTACTTCAAAGGAGGCGGTGTTGCAATTTTGTGAGAGCGTGTGATGAAGCGCGCCAGCATCCAAATCATGTGGATAAGCAGGCCGATGCCCGAAGAGATGAGGGCGATGAGTGGCCAGTGATCCGAGGGATTACTCACGACCTGAAACATAGAAGCCTGCGGCCCACCGCGCATCGCGGCCCCGGAGTCGAATGAGCTTTGGAAAAATGCAAAACCTCCAGCACGCAGCGGCTCATTCATGGTAATGATTTTCTTCTCTTCGTGACCACCGCGAAAAACCGTGATCTGACTGGCAAACTTTCGTGCCTGCGCCGTGCCGGGATGTGTCTCACGCACGAACTTATCCAGCCGCACCGCGAAAGGCAGAGGCCAAGTGCGGCGTCCGATGGTTACGGTAAAAGTTTCATCGCCCACCTTGAATGAATACGGCGCTTCCTCGCGACGCCAGACGATGCCGCTCTGTTCCTGTTTGGTTTTCTTGTCCACCACTTTGACATAAGCGCCGTTCATCATCTGCTCGTGCTCGATAGGCTTCTTAGTATCGTGATCGCGATCACCTAGCGACTGAAGGCTGAAACCATCCACGACCATGTTATTAGCATCGCTCGAAATGGCGCGGCGCACGCCAGCATTCTCCATGTAGTTCATCACCACCAACTCAAAGGGCAGGTCAGCACTAGTGAATGTGCGGGCCTTGCCTTCACTAAGATCTTCGAACTGCCAGCCGGGGATGAGTAATGCTTTGCGCTTACCTCCCTTCAAGTCCGGCAACACGCGCTCGATTTCAATGACGCTTTCATGGAAGCTCTGGAACTCATTCGCCGTGCGCCCCTCGTGAACCCAGACCGCGCCATCCTTCTTATAATAAAGCGATACCAGTCCCGCCAGCAACATGAACACAATGGAGAAATGAGAAATGAAAACCCCGATCCGATGCGGCACCGGGCGCAGGGAACCAAATTGAAACGTGAACAACTTACCGAACCAGATGCCTTCCTTCTTCAATCGGATCAATCCTCCACATATCATGTTCACTGCCAGCAAGACCATTAACAGATAACCGCCCGGCAAGGGCAATGGCAGCATCCATTCACCATCATAGCGCATATGCATTGCCCGCAGACAGCACGCTAAATCAATCTCTTTTACAAAGATAGACTCAAAGTATTTCTGCTGGCTCTTAAACAAGCCGTGATCCACTTGCTCCAGTGTGCCCAGTAGAGTGATCAGCAACAGCAGCGACAGGATCACTGTGGCCATGCCAAAGGATGAAAAGAAAGCAAATATACGAGCCGAAATCGTCAGCGGCGGTGTAATGGGATGAATGGTTTTCACAGGAGAAATGCGTGGAATGAAAAAAGTGACGTTGTGCTTAATGCTTGGCACCGATGGACTGAGCAAACTGCTCGAAGGCGGCCTCGTTCTTGATGACAAGTTCCCTCGGGCCGACGATTTTCACGAACAGCATGAACTCCGGTGCTTGTTGCAGTAGTCCCATCATGCGCCAGTCCTTTGCCGATTCCGCTGCGCCCATGCCTTTGTAATCGCCATCGAATGAGACGAACGATGATTCGCGATTCACCATCGTTTTCTTCGGCAGTTTCTCCACCTCATCTGCGGTCAACGGGGGCAAGCCCATCTGCCCGCGCCAACGGTTCACGTTCGCCTCCAGCCCGCCCGCCGCGCCTTGTATGATGGCCAGATAGCATTCCCCTTCCCCGTTCGGTCCGAAGCGCAAATCAATCATCCGCATCCCCGAAGAATCGGAACCAGCAGGTGCTTCCTTCCAACCATCCGGCGTGGTCCACGACAATGGATTCTCTCTCGGTGCTGGCGATGGCGCTGGCGTTGGCGGTTCTTTCTCAGTGAAACCAAACCGGTCAGCCGAAGCTACTACTAATGTGACTTGCGGCGACTGCTGAGCAATCTCCCGCGACTCCGTGATCTCCATGCGCTCAGTGACACGATGGCACGCAGTCACCGCCAAAAGCATGGCGGCGGCACAAACGGGAAGAACACGGGGAAATGGCATGATTGTATCTGGCTGATTTGAGTGATCTCTCAAGACAAATCACCAAGACAATACGCCTCCCGCAGAAGATTTTAACCGAGATTCGTAAAGTAAACCAAGGACCGATGGCGTCTCGCCGTCGTTCCCACAGGGCTTACGCATGAATTACTTGAGATGCTCATGCGTAAGCCCTGATTCAAGAGGCCGCTGTATTCGTTGGAGTTCAAGCTTCAGCTTGTTCACCTGTGCTATGCCCATGATGATAATTTCACCTTGGAACCAATTGGCGTGAGCAAGGTAAACCTTGAACTCCAACGAATTCATTCACGCGCCGGAGTATTTGGGAAATATCAGGATTACTTGAGCTGTTCATGCGCAAGCCCTGTCGTTCCCACCAGTGACGGCGAGACGCCATCATTCCTTGGAGGGCTTCACCCTCAAGGTGAACTCGCTGAAACGAAAAACTTTTTGATTCTACATTGGAAGTTGAAGCTCCTGCTTCGACAGCGTTCAGCGGGTCTCGATACCCGCTGGCCACTGACGGGACTGGAGTCCCATCTTCATGAGGTAGCTCCGCCTCACTCGCTCATGTCATACATCGCAGCATGACACTTGCTCATAAGTCCAGACCATTAGAACCGATACGAGTAAGCCATGTAAGGTCCATGCATGCTAACGTCATAGCGGAAATCGCCTCGGGTGAAGTCATTGAAATTCTGCCTCCAGCCAACTTCCATCACGCCATTTTTTGAGGCCTGCCAGCATAGTCCGGCGTAATACTGCCAAGTAAGGTCAGAGCCGACCCCGAAGCCGCCGACATCGCCATAGAGTTTAAGGAAGAACTGATCGGACAAGTTCAAACGGGCGCGAAGTCCGACGATCGGGTCCAGCCAGTTCACCGAGCGTGAGGCCGATGTTGGAAGATTGTCCCGCAATGCTTTGTTAAGCGTGGAAGCCAATTGGTTCTTGGCGCGCGCCGTAGCCTGTTGAGCTTTTTTGGCCAGACTGGCCTTCGCTGCATCAATGGCCGCATAGGCTTCGGCGACTTTTTGGGCCACCACCGCATCGGCATAGGCATTGATTTTGTCTGTGACAGATTGGCCAAAGCCCGGCGGGAACTTTCCGGGAAGCCCATTCGCGGGTCGGTCCGGGAGCCCCTCGAAGGCACCCTGTATCTTGTCCTTGATATTGCTGATGATTCCGTCTCGCAGCACTCCTGCGGCCTGATCGATCTTGCTCTGTAAAACTGGAGTCACGCTGGCGGAGATCTGGTCGAGAATGTTTTGCGCGGCGGCGACTCCACGATCGACGGCTCGGTTGGCCACTTCATTGCTGAAATTCGCAATTCCTTGGGAATCCTGTTCCATGTTGAGATTGGTGCCGATGTAGTTCCAGCGCACACCGCCGAAAACTTCCAGCCACCCGCGTTTACCTTCCAACAAACGGTAAGCCACTGCCCCTTGCAGCCAGGCCTGTTCAAACTCCAGATTAGCTGATTGATAGAGGGGCCCTGGAGGATCGCCACCGGCGGAAAGTTTCACATACGAGCCATCAAAGAGAAAATTCAAACGGTCATGCCGTGCTTCAAAGGAAAGGGCGGCACCAATGTCAAAATGCTTAATGATATCAGTGAATTTTGCATTGAAATCCGTCGAATATGAACCTAGCCCGACTGTGCCGTCCATGCTGGCTGCCCAGAAGTAAGGGGTGACATTGAACTCCCATTGTGAGGGGAGCTTTTCAGTCATGGCTGGCGGTGGGGTAGCTGGGGTTCCTGCTGAAACGGAATCGAGAGCTGAAAAACCTAGAACAATGCCAGGTAGGAGTTTAAGGAGTGTTTTTGTTTTCATATTAAGGGAGATAGTCGGTGGAGTTGTGTTGTAGGTTTGTCGTTATGGTTGTTGAAATCAAAGGCTTTTCACATGCAGCAGGAGGATGCGCCGGATTTCGGCGACGACTTCGGGTTTTCCCTGGGCACTGTGGTTGGAGCGGACGATGAATTCGGATTCCACGCCATCTATGTGGGCGCTGATATAGGGCACAAAGCCATCGGAGCAGTTGGGATCGGTGAGCGGCAGGCCGTCCTTGTTACCGATGATGGAATGAAGATGCACACCCTTCTTGATGGGAAGCTGGTTGGCCATTTTCACATATGGCGATTCGGGTGACAGGTTCTGCGCACTCGTGGGCAAGCCCTTGGAAAAACGTTTTTTCAGGGCGGCATTGTCGGATTCCTGGCCGGAGACGACGTCAAAGGAACCGCCCAGAATTTGACCTGGCATCTTGATCAGTTTGGCCGCGAATCTGGCCATGGGCTTGTCGGCAATGCTACTGCCGCGATGCGGACTGCAGATGAAGATGACGCGGTCCACATGCGGATTCGGATCGAAGTCGAGAAACTGGCTCAAAGCATCGTGTTCCTTTTTGGTAAGCCCAAGCTTGTCGGGAGTCGTGCCGAACAGTCCTTTCCAGAGAAGGTCTCCGCTGTCCTGCACCTGCTCTTTGCTGACAAGTCCGCCCATGCTGTGACCGATGAGCACCATGTGGTTCGCCGCCCGGTAGTTGCCGATGCGCTCCAGCTCCTTGTGCAGGGCCTCCAAGTTTTCACGAAACTTGGCTGCGCTGTAAATGACGGGCACTCCGGTGGGATAGCGGAAAAAGAAAATCTGGTAATTTTTGCGTATCTCCGGATAGGCTGCGAGTTCATTGATCGTGTCGTTCCATGTGTAAGGATTTGACGCCAGTCCGTGGACGAGCACCACGGGGATGCGATCCGGCGAAGGCGGCTCCAAGGCCAAGAGGCCCAGCTTGTCGAGATTCTTGGCGCTGCCGAGCAAGGCACCAAAGGCAGACATCCCGTGACCTGTCCGCTTGGCCTCCGTCCCCAGCCACTCTCCCACCGCGCTGAAGTCACCGGCAAGCGGTTGCGTCTTCCCGGCAAGCGCCACGGTTTTATCAAGCCGAGGATCATGCAGTCGGAGAACCACGGATCGCCGGTCTCCGCCGCCCGCCCGGAAATCCAGCGTGGCCGTCAAAGGAGAGGCATATCCGAACCCAGACATGAAAGGCTCCTGCTTTTTGCGCTCAGGTGTAAACTTCCAGCTCGCGACGAACGGGGCACCGACCCCTTCGCGCAACACCACCCGGCCAAACTTCCGGTCTTTAACGGGCATCGCGGGAATCAGTTCATCAAACCGCAATTCCTTGGGCTGCGCGACGGTCAGTCGATAAGTGCGGCTACCGTCCTGAATCACAAGAGGGCTATTGCGGGTTTTTTCATCAGTTTGCGCCTGCCATAACATCACAACCTGCTTCACGGCTTCAGCATAAACCCGACGCTCCTCAACGCTCTTCAAACCTCCGGCACCAGCGGTTTCCGCAGCGGTGAGTGCGGCTGCCAGCCTGGCAGGCCCATTGTGCTCGGCAGCGATGGACGCTTTCATCTGTTCCATGGATGTCATCCCGGTGGAGCATGATGAGAGTCCGACGATAAAGATGCCAGTCAGCAGGCAATAGGCAGATCGAAGAGCAAGTGAATGGCTTCGTTCGTTAGAAGAATATTTGGTTGTCATCATAGTATTGTATTTTTTAGCGGAGATATTTCGTCAGCCCGAGTGTCGCCTTCCATGTCAGGTTCTCCGACGTCAAGGGTATTTCGGTTCCGGCTGTAATGGCATACTTGTTTTCAGAACCGAAAAAATGGGTGAGGGCCAGTTCCAGACGATTACGCCTGCTATCCTTGGCATAGTTCCACCTTGTATTATAGCTCACCAAACCCGCCAGAGTTTCCGTGAGCTTCAGTGCGACTGGAAACTTCAATTCTAAGCCGGAAACTGATTGGTCTCCCTCATCGCGCGGGGTGAAACCGTATTCCACGTTAACTCCGACTTCGATTCGCTGGGACATCTCCCAGCGCATTCCCGCGATGGGGCGCATTTCGAACACTCCATCTCCCAACCCCTGCCCCAGTTCCTCGCTCGAGGCAGTGGGCAGCTTCATGTTCAGCGCCAGTGCCCAGCGCAACCCCGGCGTGATCCGGTCCACAATGCCAAAGCGAGTTTCAATAGCCCCGAAGCCGAGGTCTTGATCCCCGGAATTGTCAGCCCAACGCAGGGGCAATTCCAATTGCGCCCCAAAGACTAGGTTCTCTTTGATAGGCCAGGCCCAGCGCAGATTCCAAAGTAATCTGGCATTCGCGCTGCCGTCACGATTATCTTCATACTCCATCTGCGTGAGTAGGCGACGGCTGAGCAAAGTGGGATCGAATTCTTCAAGCCACGCCCGATCCGATTGGTGATCAAACCAATTGACGACAGGTCCAGCATTCTCACCACGCAACGAAGCGAAACCAGAGCACCAGGCAATGGTCAGAGTGAGGATGCTGAACTTATACTTAGTCACGTGGTGTCTTGGAGATTACGAGTTAATAATCAATCTCCATCTCCATCTGAGAAGCAGGAGGAGGAGGCAGCGGCTGACCATTGGTATTCACATCAATCTGGATATAAGTGGTGCGACCGCCAATCATGTAGGGATAGTAATAGAGGCCTCCACAGCGGTAGTAACGGTAACGGCCATACGGATAGAGGGCTGAACCTGCCGGAAGCCCATACATGTGCCTCCGAACCACGCGCCGGGTGGTGCGTCGGGCTACGCGGCGAGCTGGCAATGCCTGTGTTTCGGACGCGCTCGAGAGCGAAAGGAGCACAGTCGAGATGGTGGCAACCGATGTAACAGCCGGGGGCGCAATCTCAGCAATGGCCGTCAGACCGATGATTGGTAGCGCGAGGAGGCGATAACGTATGATGTTGATGATAGTTTTCATGGTGGTGTTTTTGATAAATTAGTGGCTGGACTGAGGGATCATTTCCACAGCGATGCTGTCTTTCGGAACATTGGCAGTAAATTCAGAAGCTGGGATGACTGTGTCGAGTTCCCACTTGCTAATTACTACGCTCACCGTTCGCGCTTCGCCTTTGGCATCCGTCCGGTTCACGGTCATCTTTTTCGGCAGCATGTCTCCTGTGCCGACCCACAACTCCCACGCAATACCCGGTTGTTGGAAGGACAGGTGATCGCAGAGTGTTCCATCCACAGTCTCCGTTCCTTTGTGTTCGCCCTTCGTCACACCATCGAGCAGAATCCCGCGTGGATCGTTCGCCATCAACTCGGCAAGTGGAGGCATGACGTCGTAAGTTTCTTCCAGCGCACGGACGGTGCTGTCGATGTCACGCGCGGCCTTGATTTGTGCATGAGTGCCGGGCTTGTGATCCACCAAGGTCACGTTGGCACCATCATAGAAAATGCTACGTTTGCCTAAGTTCGTATCTGCGATGGCCGCAAGTTTATTGGGACGCACCACCACGGCGGTAACGTGCGCCTTCTCGGCTACGTCAATACCCGCGATAGAACCGGAAGAAGCCGTGCGATTAGCGGTCACGCGAACTGTTTTTGCAGCGGCCAGCTTGGCTGACATCGCGGTAAGGACTGCATCGGTTTGTGCGTCCAAATGCGCTTGGGAGGACATGGACGAGCAGGAACAAAGCCAGCTCGATACGCCCAAGGCAATGATTGATGATAAAGTAGATAGTTTCATGGTGTGATGATTTTTTATAATAATATGAAGAACAGTGGTGTCTTATGCTAGCAGTTTAACTTACACAATAACCCAGACTGTCCTGCCTTGATAGATTACTGCACGATAGTAAACACCACCGACAAAACGGCAAGAGTAGCCACGATACACGACTACCCTATAACCTGCGGGAACGGCAGCATGATAACCTCTGGGAAGCACGCCGACTCCGGGCGCACCGACACCCACTCCGGGAGCAACGCCTACGCCACGGGCGCCGACGCCAACACCGTTAACGCCAGGGCCGGCACCGCCAACTGCGCCACCAACGTGACCAGGGCCGGCACCAGCTCCACCGACACCAACGCCACGCGCGCCGCCAGAAGCAGCGCCACCAGCACCAGCACCGGGCCGGGCAAAAGCCTGACCGGTCACCAGCACAACGAGGGACACAACTGCAAGAACGCAGCAAAGCATGCCCGCTCTTGCTACTGTGAATTTCTGAATGTTCAGCATCTTAGTTTTCATATATAAGTTAGGTTTGAATTGAGTTAGTTTTAGAGTGTTACTTTTTCCACGCTTCCTGAATTTCAGAAACCGTCATCATTGGGGCTTTCATTGCTGCTTTAGACGGCGTGAAGACAAACTCCTGATCCGAAATATTCGCAGCGGTGTTCCATTTAGAAAATGTCAGGCTCAGCTTTCCTTGCTCAGCATCCCCTTTAAAGGTCGCTACTAATTTTTTAGGAAGATGGTCATCGACACCGATCCACAGCTCCGCGTCAGCCAGCTTGCCTGATAGCGCTAGACGGTGGCACTTGGTCGAGCTTAGCCCCATGAATCCACCATGAATGGCTCCGACGCCTGCATAGGAGATGCTCTGGCTGCGGAACATAATTTCTTTATAAGGATTGCTGACGACGAACTCTGACAACGGCGGGGCAAAACCATATTTCGTGGCCAGCATCGCGGGCAGTTCATCTAGGGAAAACAAAGCTGGAATCGTCGAATACACATCCTGCAAAGCATCATGGATGCTGAACTCTTTGCCGTCTGCGTAAACGTTACGAACGTCACCGCTGCCGGAAGAGCGGGCGACCATTTTGTCGGGGCGTTTTACGGCCACTTCGATTTGTGCATCTTGCTGAAGACCATGCTGCTTGGCAAAAGCCTCATTAAGTTCACGATGAACCGTGAATTTGAATTGCTTCGCGGTCGCCAGAGTATCCGACATTTGTTTGAGGATGGCGTCGGCGCTGGGCTGAGCGGCAGTGTCAGCGGCAGAAGCCGACGACTGGAAAGTGGCGACGAGCGCCAGCATGGCAATGGTGGACAGGATGTTTGATTTCATGGTTTTGTTGGTTTGATAGTTGAGAGTTGATTGGCAGGTAACACGGGCCGCTGGCCGGTGTGTGTCGGGGGCGTCTCGCCCACAGACAATTGATGACCGTTGCGGGGCGAGACGCCCGCAACACACACAGCCGTGACGGACTGTGTTACCCAAGTGATTTGCGACGCAGGATACATATTTTTAGAAACTCATGCCAATTTTGAACCAGATGTAATTCCCTTTAACCCGGTTCTCCGTTTCGAGTTCGGGCAGCCATTTCAATTCGGCTGCGAGGCTCTGTTTGCCCATTGGTAGGATGTAAGAAAGCACTGGACCAACACCAACAGTGCGGCCTTCAAAACTCCCGAGCGCAGCACCCGATCCGCTGTCACCGCTGACCTGCTGGAAAAAGAATCCCGTGGCTCCGATGCCCAGCAGGCCTTTGCCCACTGGCAGATACTGCGCGACAGTCGCATCAAAGTGCAATCCGTTACCGCTACGGTAGTCGGTGGCATCGTTCGTCGTGTTCATCGTGAGACCGGCGAACAACGTGGCCGAGAACCCGCTCTTCTCGCTGAAATAGTTGATGCCAATTGTGGGATCGAAAGTCCAGTAGTTCTTACCGAGATTGGCCAGATTACTGGTGCTGAAGCCACCGGTCGGCGCATACACGTTGAGCAGGCCAGAATAGGTCCAGTCACCTTTTTTCCACGAGAAGTCGAATGGGATGATCGTGATGTCCGCGATGCCGCTGGTTGTATCTCGCCTTGATGCAGAACCCAGTGACGTAATGCTTGCGGTTGCTTCGACCTCGAGACTTTGGAGCGGGACAAAAACGCCGGTCATGACTCGTGCACCGAACACCCTCGGCTCAAAGACATAAGTCAGGCCCAGCACCGCAGAGTTGCTGACGGCGGACACGCCGAGGTCAAGCGATCCTGCAATAGGAAGGGCCAAGTTAGCGGAGGCGCTACCCTCGTAGTAGTTATAGAAGAGCGCCGCGCCGAAACCGGGGGCCTCCGACACCTGATCGAACAAGGAGGCCATGGCTCCGGGTGCATAATGACCGCCGCCGCCTTCTTCGGCATAGGATAGTGCGGGGATGAGCGCGGCGAGGATGAGTGGACTAATGAATCTGAATTTCATAATGGAGTTCTGTTAGATAGATTGAATTTCTTAGTTGTTAAGAATCGTGAAGTCGCGATTTGGCTTGCGAGCGGCGGCCATGTCGGTGACGATGATCGTCGTGCCGGGAGTGACGGCATCGTAGAGTTTGGAGGCGAAATCGGGATTGAAGTGAACCCGCTTGCCAAGATCATCAAAACTGATTTTGCGCCCAACTTCGTCGGTGCTTACGGTTGACCACTTACGTGCAGGACGGTTCGGTGCCCACCAGCTTGGTTTCTCAGTCACGCCATCAAGCAGGGAAAACACATGTCCTCCGAGCGGCCCTCTTCCATCGATATCAAGCGCAGCACGCCCGATAGGTTCGCCATTGCGATAGACATAGAGAGCCTTGTCAGCGGCGCTGACCAGAATGGTGATGGGGCCAGTCGTGCTGCGCTCGGGCCGCCAATCGTATTCGCCCTTGGAGAGAGTCTTTAGCATTTCTGGCGTGAAGTCCTTAGGTGCCAACATTAGACCTGGGTTTGCTGCCAGACGCGGTTGCGAGGTTTTGTCATCGCCGATGACGACCGTGCCGCCCTTCTCGGTGAGTGCGAAAAGCAGCCTGGAAAAGTCATAAGGCATGCGCACGCAGCCGTGGCTGGCGGGGTAACCGGGAAGCTGGCCCGAGTGCATGCAGATGCCAGTCCAAGTTAGACGTTGCATCTCGGGCATCGGCGCGTCCTGATACTTCTTCGAGCGATAAGTCTGTTGTTTCTCAAGAATGGTGAAGACACCGCTCGGCGTCTGATGTCCATCCGATCCGGTGCTGACCGAAGTGCGGCCAACGAGGATGCCATTGCGATAAACATGCATTGATTGCAGCGGGATGCTGACGATGACCATGACGGGACCGACCGGTGAGATCGTCGGCGACCACCAATACTCGCCCGGCTTGAGCTTGCCAGTCGGCTTGCCTGTGGGCGCGCCTTTGGTGTGGAACGAGGGTTGAGGCATCGACGCCGCATGCGTGGGAGACGAGGCGGCAATGAAAATCGCCGCCAGAAGAAGTGTGCTAGTTGAAGGGTGTGTCATGTGGGGGGAATTGCGTATTAAATATCTGCCGTCAATGTTCAGTAACCACCGCCAAAGCGATATTGCCAGGCGATGCCGAAAGCCTTGAGATCGTTCTTCCAGTCGGCATCGAATCCGGTGGTGCCGTAGATTTTGACAGACTGATGCCGTGAAAGCGGAAACGCGATGGTTAGGCCGAAACGTGTGCCCTTCTGCTCATCGTCTTTCTCCACGCCATCCAAGGTCGAGTGCGCTCCCGAGAAATACCTGCCGCTTAGCGCCACCCAGCAAGCAGGCGCTATGTTGTAACTGAGATTTCCCTTCACGTAGTAGAGTGGTGCTTGCTCGCGAGTGTGGCCATATAAGAAGTCGCCATTGTCCGTGTAGAGAGCCACGCCGGGCGCGATTTCAGCTGTCAATCGACCAAGCGCTTTCGAGAAGCCGAGTTCCGGGTTCAGCGACCAGCGATTGGATCCGATGTTCACTAACTTAGTATCATCATACTGCCCGATGGGGACACCGAAGCCGAGACTGGCGCCGATGATTAAATCTTGTTTGTAGTCCTTGAACTTCTCCATTGTCAGTGCTGGCGCCCCAATGAAATTTACCGAGAAGCGGAGCAACGGATCGGAAAAACCCGTGACGGATCGCTCGCGCTCTTGGCCGAGCAATGTGCCCTTGGCGTTCAGCGAACCATAGGGCACCAGAAGCTGGAGTTTTGAGGATTTTCCAAAAACATCCAGCGTGGTGGCAAAGCCGAGTAGGGCACTGTCGGATTCAATACTCACATTATCGATGGGCAACGAAGGATCCAACAGGACGCTGCCCGAGGTATGGCCGTAACCGAGGATGAGGAAACTCATCCCGGTCGGCGTGTTGCTGTAAGCTCGCGGCTCCAAATCCTGCGCCCGCACTGAGGTGCAGGCTGCCACGGCGAGACACATCATGAGAAGGAGCGCGAGTGTGTCGGGAGACCACTCGCCATTTGTGAGCCTTGGACGTGGCCATGCCGAAAACGCGATTTCAGGCGAGTGGTCTGCGACACACTCGCGCTCCTTCTTTTTTCGAGGCTCACCGATCATGATCATTCGATTGCGAGGACTATGTTAGGAAACACTTTGCCAGAAGCATCAGTCGTTAACCGGAGGCGTGGGCACGGTGACGGACGGCGCGACTGCGCCTTTGGCAGGCGGAGTGTAAGGATCGGTCGAGCCCATTGGCACCGCCGGGTCTTTTTCAAAGGTCGCCATGAACTTGCCCAGTTCGCCAAACATCGCGTGTGCAATCCAGCCGCGGGTCTCGGCGGAGGATTCGCCCTGTGTCTCCTCGGTTCGCTCCTGCGGGTTGTCGTAGAGGTCGATGAGGCGCGGGATCGCGAGTTTCTGCGGCACGTCATACTTCCGCTCCTGCCAGATGAGATGCAGCTTATAGTTGCGCCACTTCATCGCGTAGAGTTCGGACTTGCCCATGGCGCCTAGGAAAACCGGGTAGAACTCGCGTGGGGACTTCTCGGTTTTGCCGAGCAGAAACTCGCGCTGGTCGATGCCATCCACCACACGGTCCTTGGGAATCTCCGCACCGCAGAGCAAGCCGAGCGTGGTGTAAAGATCGGTGATATGCAGCATCTCATTGCTCACGCGGCCTGCGGGCACCTTGCCCGGCCAGCGAATGAGGCACGGCACGCGCAGGGCCCCTTCCATTGCCGTGACATAGGTTCCCGTCCACGGCCCAGACCAGCCGCGGTGCGGGATCTGGTCTTCTGGGCCATTGTCGCTGGAGAAGATGACGATGGTGTTGTCCTCGATCTTCAGTTCCTTCAAAGCATCAAGGATGCGCCCCACGTTAAAATCCATCTCCGCGAGCATGTCTGCGAATGGGCCGTGGCCAGTGCTGCCATCAAACTTCTTCGAGACCTCGGTGGGCATGTGCGGCTGGGTCAGAGGCACGTAAGTGAAGAACGGCTTGTCCGCTTTCACGTTACGCTTCATGAAATCAATCGTGCGATCTGTGCAAGTGGTGTCGATCTCGCGGCGCTCGACATTGTTATAGACCTTGAGCTTCTTCGACTCCCCGCCTTTGCGGCCTTCCATGATGTATGCCAGATGCGCGACTTTCGGATCGAAATCTTTCTGCTGCGGCCACCAGCTTTCGTCGGAGGAATTCGGGATGCCATACCATTCGTCGAAGCCCTGGTCATTGGGGTAACGTCCCTGACTGTCGCCGAGGTGCCACTTACCATACATGGCCGTGGCGTAGCCCCGTGCGGATAGCAGTTCCGCGATGGTGACTTCCCACTGCACCAGCCCGTAAGGCTTGCCGTCCACCGGCACGGAGAAAGTGCCGGAGCGAATCGGATGGCGACCTGACATCAACGCCGAGCGGCTCGGCGTGCAGGATGGCTCGACATTGAAGTTAGTCAGCTTCGTGCCGTTGGTGGCAAGGGAATCAATGCGCGGAGTCGGCGCACCGCGGGTAACTCCGCCACCGTAACAACCGAGTTCGCCGTAGCCGAAGTTATCGGCAAGGATAAGGATGACGTTAGGTTTACTGCCTGCCCCGAGTGGAGTCGAGGAGTCAGCGGCTTTTGCAATCGAACAAAAGCACAGCGCCGCGAGGGCGAAGCTTACTGTTTTTTGGATGGTGTGTTTCATAGATTTAGTTTTGTTAGGGACGTTTCAAGCATTGGGGGAAGTAAGAAAATAGGTATGCATTGGCGCGCGGCCTTTGAGTTCGATAACACCGCGCGACTCGAATTCGAAGCTGCCTTTCAGCCGCTCATAAACCGTGTCGCTGACATGAACTCGGCCCGGCACGCCGTGCGATTCCAAGCGGCTCGCGGTGTTCACGGTATCGCCCCAGATGTCGTAGATGAATTTACGAATGCCGATGACGCCGGCAATGACGTGGCCGGTATGAATCCCGAGGCGCAGGCTCAGGCCGTCGAACTCATCATGCAATTCGGCCACCCGTTTCTGCATGGCCAATGCCATCTTCGCCATGGCAAGCAGATGATCTGCATGCGGTTCGGGCAGTCCGCCTGCGACCATGTAGGCGTCGCCGATGGTTTTGATTTTCTCCAGTCCGTGTTCTTCGGCAAGCTCATCAAAAATTGAAAATACGCGATTCAGCATTTCGATCAGTGCCGTGGGCGTAAGTCGTGAAGACAGGGCGGTGAAGCCAACGATGTCCGTGAAGAGAACCGAGACATCATCAAATCCTTCCGCGATGATGCCAACTTGCTGTTTAAGTTTCGTTGCGATGGACGCGGGCAGGACGTTGAGCAGCAGCCGTTCATTTTCACGATGCAGCCGGTCGATTTCAAGATGGGTGCGGACGCGGGCGAGGAGTTCGTGCGCGTTGAAGGGCTTGGCCACATAATCTACCGCGCCCAGTTCAAAACCGCGCACGATGTCTGTTGTTTCACTTTTCGAGGTCAAAAAGATCAGCGGGATTTCGCGCCACTTCGTCGAGGCTTTGATCCGCTCACAGGTTTCGAAGCCATCCATCTCTGGCATCATCACGTCGAGCAGGATGAGGTCGGGCCGGATGCGGTCGAGGACTTCGAGCGCCTGTCGTCCATTGGTCGCGACACTGACCTGATAGCCGTGTTCCTTAAGAATGGAAGACAGCGCGAGAATGTTCTCTGGCGCGTCTTCCACGATGAGTATGCGTGAGGTCATAAAGTAATACCGTGAGCCTTGGCGGCTGGTTCAAGGAGCGTTTGCGCGTCGCCGAAAGCGTAGCCGAGCACGTGCTTTTCAAAGAGGGCGAAATCGCCGGGCGCGAAGATCGAGCTGAGCGTGGAACGATGCGCTTCCAAACTTTCCGAAGCTGAAGTGTCGAAGTCCGCAAGCTGCTGCAGCATCAGCGCGACAATGGGCTGCACCTGCGCGGGATCAACCGCAGTTGCGGGCTGCGTTGCCACCACCTCGGCACCGAGCGCGGGACGTAGCTGCGCGAGCAGATCGAAAAGCACGTCGGAAAATTCCTGCCGCAGCGACTCGATGTGCGCGGGTTCGGCGTGCTCGCGAATGGCCTTCTCCAAATCTCCGGCAGCTTTTTGCACGCCGCCTGCACCGAGATTTCCAGCGATGCCTTTGACCGTGTGCGCGATGCGCTCAGCCGTCGCGGGATCGCTCGTCGCGATTTGTGTGGCAGCATCTGCTTGCCCATCGGCAAATTGGCGGAGCAGTTTCAAATACAGTTTTCGATTACCTGCCAGGCGGCGCAGTCCGTCGGCTGTGTCTAGCCCGGCGATGGCGGGAAGTTCTCCCGGCGCGGGGGAATTTTTCTGGCCTGCTTCCTTTGCAGATGGAAGCGGGCTGAGTTCTGCGCTCCGCTCGGTCGGCTTGTAATAGCGCCCCACCGTTTCATACAAGTTATCCGGATCGATGGGCTTGGAGATGTGATCGTTCATGCCCTCGGTGAGACAGCGCTGACGTTCCTCAATGGTGGCGTGCGCGGTCATGGCGAGGACGGGCAGTTTCGCGAAACGGGCGTCCGAACGAATCTTCGCAATCGCCTGATGCCCGTCCATGATTGGCATCTGCAAATCCATGAGCACCACGTCGAAGGGCGGCGGCTGCGGGCCATCAAACAATATGTCCACGCCCTCGCGGCCATTGTTCGCCACAGTGACGGTAGCGCCGGTGCCTTCGAGCAGTTCGATGGCAATCTGCTGATTGATCTCATTGTCCTCGACTAGGAGAATACGCGCGCCCAGTAAGCGGTCGGCCTGCTCGCTGTCCGCAGCGGATGCGGAGGCTTCTCCGGGTTCTGAGAACACGTTCACGAGCGTGTCCACGATCATGGATTTTGTGACTGGTTTGAGAAGGAAGCCGTCGAGATTGAGTCGCTCGGCCTCTTCCCGCACTTCCTCGCGTCCGAACGCGGTGACGAGAACGATGTGTGGCGGGTGTTTCAATGTCTCGTCGCTCTTGATGTAGCGGCTGGTCTGCAAGCCGTCCATGCCGGGCATGCGCCAATCCATGAACACAATGTCGTAGGGCGCAGTGGCATCGTTCTGCTGGATTGCGGCAATGGCTTCCTTGCCGGATGCGACCACGTCCACTTGGCTAGCGATCGTGATGAGGGGTTCCTGAAGAATTTCCCGCGCAGCGGCATTGTCATCCACGATGAGCACGCGGAGCTGTGACAGTTTCGCCGGAACCAGATGGCCCGAACTGGTTGCCACGCCAACCTTAAGCCAGGCGGTGAAGAAGAAGGTGCTGCCGACGCCAGCCTCGCTTTCGATCCAGATGCGTCCGCCCATGAGCTTGACGAGCCGCAGGCAGATTGTGAGGCCCAGCCCGGTGCCGCCGTGCTTGCGCGTGGTGGACATATCGGCCTGCGTGAAGGGCTGGAACAATTTGTCAGACTGTTCTTTCGTCATACCGATGCCGGTGTCGCGCACGGAGAACTTGAGTTGCACCATCTCACCGGTGCGTTCGACCTGCTCGATGCTGAGCCGGATTTCCCCCGTGTCGGTGAACTTGACCGCGTTGTTGACGAAATTGGTGAGAATCTGGCCGAGGCGGAGTGGATCGCCCAGCAAGGCTTCCGGGATGTTTGGCGAAACATGGGCCAAAAATTCCAGTCCCTTTTCATGCGCCTTCTGTGCGGTGAGCGTCGTCACGGAACTGATGACTTCGTCGAGTTTGAAGTCCGTGGATTCGAGGTCGAGCTTGCCGGCTTCGATCTTCGAGAAGTCGAGAATGTCGTTGATGATCGCCAGCAGCGAGGTGCCCGCGTTGTGGACCTTGGAAACATAATCCCGCTGCTTCGGCGTCATCTGCGTTTTGAGCGCGAGATGTGAAAGACCGATGATGGCGTTCATCGGCGTGCGGATTTCGTGGCTCATGTTCGCGAGGAACATGGACTTCATCTCGGTCGCCTCCTCGGCTTTCCCCTTGGCTGTCGCCAGTTCCTCCGCCTGCTGACGGGTATGTTCCAGCAAGTCCTGGGTGCTGAGGTTGCGCTGCAAAATCTCCAGATTCATTCCCACAAACGGCAGCAGTTCGTCGAGCAATGTCTGCTCGCGGGAATTCAACTCACGGAACGAAGCAAATTCAATCACACCGAGCAACCTGCTGGCGGACGCGAGCGGACGCGCCACCACTTGCACGGGCGCGGCGCTTCCCAAACCGGAGGCGACGCGAAGATAGTCCGGCGGCAGATTCGTCAGCGTCACGGGTTTGCGTTCCTGCGCGCACTGCCCGACCAAACCTTCGCCCAAGCCAATCGAATCGCTGGTGGCCGCGCCATCTGCCAGCCCGAAAGTTGCAATGCGCTGGAGCCGCGCAGAATTTTCCTCGAATAAATAAACGCCCGCCACCCCGCCACCAAGCATCGGCACCAGGCCGGAAGCGAGCCGTTGTCCGAACTCGGCTATCGAAGCCACGCCCTGCAATTCCGACATAACCTTGGAGACGCTGGTTTTCACCCAGCGCTGTTCGTCCATCGCGGCGGCGCCCTTTTTGAGAATGTCCACTGAGCGCGCCAGTCCGCCGGTTTCGTCCATGGCGGAAGTGAACGGAACTACAATGGAGTAGTCGCCAGCCGCCACGGCTTTCACTGAGGATTCCAGCGCCCGGATCGGTTTGACGATGCGGCGGAAAGTTCGCCAGCCCAGCAGACCCATCAGCAGAATAGCCAGAGAATTCGCGACGAGCATTTTCCATTGCAAACCTTCGATGCCATCGACCACCTCCTTGCCGACGGATTTCGCCAAATCCTCGTTGTTCTGAATCCATTCACTAGACACTTTGCCGAGCTGTTCGCCGATGGTTCCGGTTTTGCCATTTAGCAAGGTGAGAGCTTCGTCACGGCGACCTGCATCCGCCAACGACATGATCTGCCTGGCACCGGCAATCCATTCCCAGCTTAGCGTCTGGAATTCCCCAAGATGACGGCGACCTTGATTACTCGACACCAGATCGTCAGCATAATGTTTTAAGAGCCGGTTCAACTCGCGTTCATCCTCATCAAACGATGCCCGGGCGGCGGTTCGCTCCGTTTCGGCGGTGGCCAGCAAATACACGCGCACATCCACACGCAACTCCACAAAACTCCGGGAAAGATTGCCCAAGGTGGCCAGCGCTTCAATCCGCGATTCCGCCACGAAGCGGCTCCGCTCCTCAATCTTCGACAACTGGTAGCGCGTGAAGATGCCCAGCCCCAAGAGTGCCATAAGCGGCAGGGCGAGCAGGAGGGCTAAGCGTTTGGCGATGGTCATAGGCCGGTAATTTTCGATGCTGATTGGTTGGCATTCATGCGATTGTCTTTCATTTCCCGCCCAGTGTTAGCGCCTTTTTAGTCGGCGTCAGCGGCAGGAAGTTTTCGCCTGTCACAACTTTTTTGCCAGTCTTGGCCTCTAGCTCAAGACGTGCACGTTGCGCGATCTTGCCGCCCGTTTTCGCTGCGGATTTATTTTCGATCATACCTGTGGCCTCGGTGGTCTCGGCGATCTGGCGGGTAGAAAGCTCAGCGAGGGCGGTGAAAATGAGTTCGGCCTCGCTCATGTGGTCGCGCAGGTTTTGGGACTTGAGTTGCTTGAGCGCCTTGTGATTTTTGACACTGACGCCGCTCCACTCATGGTGGATGATGTTGGTGAGGATGGCGTATTCCTCTTCTTTCGTTACCTCGTGAGACGCCCAGTAGTCGGTCAGCTTGTTCCGGGTCTCCTGGCCAGTCATGCGCTGCTGTATCCACTTTTCGCTGCGCCCGTGCTTTTGCCAGGTCTCGCGGGCGCGTTCGAGAGCTAGGGCTGGGTCGGCCATTTCTTTCATCCGCTCAAAGCCGGTCTTGGCGAGCCAGAGCTTGATCGGCTCGGCCTTGGGGCTGGGGACGCTCTGCACCAAGCGCAGCAGGGTCTCGGCGTTGGCGACATCGGTGAGTCGCAATTTCCCGTCATCGGCAGGCAATTTCAACTGGTGACAGTTTGTCACCAGTTGACTTCCTTCCTTGCCGAGCCGCTCCTTCAGCTTGTTCCAGTATTTTCTGGCGGTCTGGTAATCAGCCTGCTGGGTCAGCACTTGGATAATGTCCACAACGGAAAAAAACCACATCTCAGTTTTCTCGTCGTAGGCACGGCGAATCTCATGATGCTCAAAGATGGCGGGAATGATTCTCATTTCAGTTTTTCAAGTTCATCAGGAGTATGCGCCGAACTTCGGCGATGGCTTCGGGCTGTGCGTGAGCGCTGTGACCGGAACGGATGACGAGGACTGCGGCTAGAAGGAATGGGGCGGACTTGAACATGGTTTAGTGCGTGACACCACAGCGATTGTTGTCTAACTCAGTTTCCTGCCATTTACTTCGCCGGGAGCAGCATGGTGAGCGTCGCGCGCAGGCCCCATTCAGGACCGCCGGACGGGCCTTCGGCATAGTAGCGTCCGCCAAATTGGGCAGAGAAGGGAATCTTGCCGACTTTGAAGAGCTGGCTCACTGAAAGGTTAATCGGCACGTTCCATTGCTGATTAGTCCAGTCATAACTGGATTCTGTGTTAAGGCTGAAGGTGGTCTTGGTCTTGGTGGTGTAAGACAGGAATGGCTGGAGAAAGGTGGCATTCACACTGCTTCTATTATCGTCACCAGCATAGGACCAGAGGTGGTTGGCCAGTATGCCCACAGTCCACCCATTGGACTGCTTGAGCAGGACGACCGTGGGGCCTGCTCCCCACTTGCCCGTGCCCAGCAGATCCTCGGTGGCTGTCGGCCAGAGGAACACCGGTCCCGCGCCCCAGATCCAGCCGCTGTCCGTGGGCTTTTTCGGCGAGAAAAAGAAACTCTGCGTGGTGTCGCCCAAACCCGATGCATCCGGGATGCCAGGCGCAGGCGATTCTGCATTGATTACCGGAAGGATGGTGCGGATGATGAGGGTCGTATCTTCGTTCAATGAAACTGGGATGACCGGCTGAAAATTGAGTGTGTAACGAGTGGCATCATTGACTCCGATGCCAAAGTCCCAGTTGCTCTGGAGCGGGAAGCTCATGAGGTTGGCGACGGGATTCGCGAGCATCTTGGCGAGTTCCGCTTCCTTGTCCTGGGCGGAAGCCGAGGAAGTGAAGGCAACAACGGTGAGGCCGAGGACCGTGAGGAGGGAGAGAGCGCGTTTCATAGAATTGTAGGTTTAATGATAATCTGAAATACTTTGATTGACGGCCACTGACGATCTCGCCAGTGGCCGTCGCTGATTAATTTCGTGGTTTCATCTTCGAGCGTGAGGCCGAAGGCGGTTCAATGTCAGTCGATCAACTTAACTTTGAATGTTCGCACTCCAGAGTTGGTGGCGAGACCTTGTCTTTCACCAGTTAGGTAAACGACGACGCCATTTTGATTGCTCGCCTTGGATTGCATCTTGCCATTGCCCAAAGTGACTCCCTTGCTCTTGCTTGTATAGATTCCGGCGAAATCTGCGAGGCTATTCAAGTTATAGACTTCTCCCGTGGCAGCCACTTTCTGTGCTCCGTAGCCCCCGTAACCGACACCGGTCATGGTGAAATGATGGATTTGGCCCTGGTAGTTCAGGGTGCCTTTTGCAGAGGCCACCGCACCCTTGTAGGCGGCAGTCATTCCTCCGACGCTTATTGTCGC